>NZ_JBSHAW010000044.1:0-78739 GCF_053611685.1 Streptomyces sp. NPDC054786
GGCGACGGGGGCGAAGTTCTCCGAGGCGATCATTTCGAGGGTGGACTGCTGGCGGTGGAGTTCGGCGTCGACGGCGGCGGCGACGTCGGGGTCGACCTCATGGAGGGAGCTGTTCAGAAGCGACATGAGTCTTCCTGGGGGAGTCAGGGGCGCGATGTGGGCCCCCCGGACCAGGGTCCGGGGGAGCTTCCACGCGGGCGGTGGCGGAGGAGGAGTCGGGCGGCTCAGCTCTGGATGAAGGCGGCGTACGCGTCGGCCGAGAGCAGTTCGCCCGGCTCGCCGCTGATCTTCACCTTGAACAGCCAACCACCCTCGAACGGGGCGGAGTTCACCAGCGAGGGGTCGTTGACGACATCCTCGTTGATCTCGGTGATCTCACCGTCGACGGGCGAGTAGAGATCGCTGACCGACTTGGTCGACTCCAGCTCGCCGCAGGTCTCGCCCGCCGCGACCGTGGTACCGACCTCAGGGAGCTGCACGTAGACGACGTCGCCGAGCGCGTTGGCCGCGTGCTCGGTGATGCCGACCGTCGAGACGCCTTCCTCGGCGCCCGACAGCCACTCGTGCTCCTTGCTGTAGCGCAGCTGCTGGGGGTTGCTCATGACTCGATTCTCCTGTACGCGAGGGTGTGATCGTGAAGGGGGTCGCCCCCTGGCGCAGCCAAGGGGAGGGTCTTGCACAGTGAGACGCACGGGCGCACCGCTGCCCGCGTCCGCCGCGCGTGAACCGTTACTTCTGCCGCTTGTAGAACGGCAGAGCGGTGACCTCGTACGGCTCATGGCTTCCACGGATGTCCACGCAGACACCCTCGGTGCCCGGTGTGGCGTAGGCGGCGTCGACGTAGGCGATCGCGACCGGCTTGCCGAGGGTGGGGGAGGGGGCCCCGGAGGTGACCTCGCCGATGACCGTGCCGTCGGCCGTGACGACCGGGTATCCGGCGCGCGGGATCCGGCGGCCCTCGGCGATCAGACCGACCAGCTTGCGCGGCGGCTGGGTCTCGGCGCGCTCGGCGGCCGCCGCCAGCGCGTCGCGGCCCACGAAGTCACCGCCGTTGGAGGTCTTCTCGAACTTCACGACCCGGCCCAGGCCCGCGTCGAACGGCGTGGTCGAGGTGGTCAGCTCATGCCCGTACAGCGGCATGCCCGCCTCCAGGCGCAGGGTGTCCCGGCAGGACAGGCCGCAGGGCACCAGACCGGCGTCCTTGCCGGCCTCGGTCAGCGCCTCCCAGAGGGCGACCGCGTCGGCGGGCCGGACGAACAGCTCGAAGCCGTCCTCACCGGTGTATCCGGTGCGGGCGATCAGCGCCTCGACACCGGCGACGGTGCCGGGCAGACCCGCGTAGTACTTGAGGCCGTCCAGATCGGCGTCCGTCAGCGCCTTGAGGATGCCGGGGGACTCCGGGCCCTGCACCGCGAGCAGTGCGTAGGCGTCGCGGTCGTCGCGGATCGCGGCGTCGAAACCGCCCGCCCGCGCGGTCAGCGCGTCCAGCACCACCTGGGCGTTGGAGGCATTGGCGACGACCATGTACTCCTGGTCGGCGAGGCGGTAGACGATCAGGTCGTCGAGGATGCCGCCCTCGGCCTCGCAGATCATGGTGTAGCGGGCGCGGCCGGTCTTCACCCCGCCGATGTTGCCGACCAGCGCATAGTCGAGGAGATCGGCGGCCCGCGGGCCGGTGACGGTGATCTCGCCCATGTGGGAGAGGTCGAAGAGGCCGGCGCGGGTGCGGACGGCGACATGTTCGTCGCGCTCGCTGCTGTAGCGGAGCGGCATGTCCCAGCCGGCGAAGTCGGTCATGGTGGCGCCGAGCGCGCGATGGGTGGCATCCAGCGCGGTGCGGCGGGGGGCATCAGTCATGGGTTCTGGGCTCCCAGGCATGGGTGACAAGACGGTCTCCCCATCTGTCATCGGAACCTGAGAGGTTCACCGGGATCCCGCGAACGGACCCGGTTTGCACCTTGGGTGGAGCCGCCCCGTCAACCTGGCAGTGGCTCGCTTTTCAGATCTGCCTCGCCCGCGCGGTATAGGGGCCTGAGAGATTCAAGGGAGGACTTGCTCCTTCGGCGCCCCGCCTTGGCGGCCGGGGACTCTCCCGCACGGGTTCAAGCGGCCGGTATGGAGTTGGCGGTGCACGGCTGAGCTGAGATGTGCACGTGGCGGCCACATCATTGCACGGGATCGCCGGATACAGGAGCCCTGGTCGGCGCCCCGCCCATGACGTGGGCAGATCGAACAATCGCCTTGATGGGCATTACCTTTTCTTGACACTCTGCGGGTAGGGGACGGGCTCGAACCGGAGCAGAACCGGACGGGGAGGACGATCGCGTGCACAGCGAAGCGGCATTCGGGGCCACTTCAGGGGTCGTGCCGTCGGCTGTCGTGCCGGCGGTGCCGCCCGTCGCCGTGTCCCGGACCGGCCGGACGCCGCGGTCCGTCGTCCGGCCGGGCCGCGGTGCCGAGATCGTGGACCTCCGGGGCGCGGGACGCGCGAGGAACGCCGCCGAGCTGCGGTTTCCGGCCGGCGACCTGGTGGTGGTCTCGGGCCTGCCGGGCAGCGGCAAGAGCACCCTCATGCATCGGGTCGTGCCGCCGCTGGACGCACACGGCGCCGCGGTGCACCGCATCGATTCGCAGGACGTACGCGAGCGCTGGGAGCACGGCAGACTGCGCCGGCTGCCGTACGCCCTCTACCGCCCGCTGGTCCGGGCCGCCCACTATCTGACGCTGGGCCGTGTGCTGCGCTCCGGCGACAGCGTGGTGGTGCACGACTGCGGCACCCTCGCGTGGGTGCGTGGCTGGATCGCGCGGTCGGCGGTGCGCGGCGGCCGTGGGCTGCATCTGGTGCTGCTCGATGTGTCGCCCGAGGCGGCGCGGTCCGGCCAGGAGGCGCGGGGGCGCGGGGTGTCGGGGTACGCCTTCGCGCGGCACCGCAGGGCGGTGGGCCGGCTGGTCGGCGCGGCGGAGTCGGCCCGGCTGCCGAAGGGGTTCGGCTCGGCCGTGCTCCTCGACCGGCGGGCGGCGAGCGCCCTGGAGACGGTCGGCTTCGGCTGAGCGGACGGGCACCCCGCCCCGCAGGTCCCGCCGCACGCCTTCTCGTCTAGGGTCTTTGGCCAGATGGCGCGGTTGGGAACGGGTGGATACAGATGACATTTGCGGAGCAGGGGATACCCCAGCTGGCGTGGCCGGCGAATGAGCTCGAAGAGGTGCTGGCCGCTTCGGTCGGGCACCCGGGCGCCGGTGGCCGGATCGTCGAGGTACTGGGCCGGAGCCGGGTGTGGGTGCCGCTGCCCAACGGCGGCGGCCCGGAGAGCGCGGGCCCCGGCGCCCGCGGCCTCGATCTGCCCACCGTCGAGTTCGACGGTGCGGCCTATGTCCCGGTCTACAGCTCCGAGCAGGAGTTCCTGCGGGTGGTCGGCGCACACATGCCCTTCACCGTCGCCCCGGCCCGGGAGTTCGCCCGCGGGCTGCCGCCGCACATCGGCATGGCGGTCAACCCCGACGGCATGATCGGCGTCCCGCTGCCGCCGCCCGCGGTGGCCGAACTGTGCCGGGAGGGGCGCCATGAGTTGGCCGGTCTGCCCAGCGGTGGCCGGGTGCGGCTCTTCGAGCCGGACTGGCAGGACGAGCCGGTGGACTTCCTGGCCGCCGCCGGACTGGAGTTCTCCGCCGCCGGAATTGTCCTGACTGCCCGGCGTGCCCTGGCAAGTGTCGAGGGCGACACGCCCGCGCTCTTCGTCGGTGTGCAGATCGGGACGGACGCCTCGGCCCTGCACGACGGCACCGCCCGCGAGACGGTACTGTCAGCCCTCGGACGTGCGCTCGGCGCAGTACCGCTGCCCTGGTCCGTACAGCTCGTCATGCTCGACCTCGCCCAGGGCGACCCGGTCGCCGACTGGATGCTGGAGCGTGTGCGGCCCTTCTACTCTCGGGACCACTCGTAAGCTGGTTGGATGACGGGCGGGCGCACCCACACGTGCCCTGCTGACAGAAGGGACGGACCACGTGAGCGCGGGTGCGCATCAGGGGCCGGCGGCGGCCGGACAGCTGGAGCAGCTGCTCCAGCAGGTCTCGCCCGGCCGTTACGACGCCTATGAGGCACTGCTGCACGCGCTCGCCGCGAGCCAGGTCTGGATGCTGCTCTGGCACGGCCGGGCCGGTATGCCCGATGCGCAGTACGGAAACATGGAGGTCGAGGGCCTCGGTTATGCGCCGTGTGTGACCTCGGCGCCCGAGCTCGCCGCCTCCGGCTGGAACCGTGACCACGAGGTCGTCACCGGCCCGGAGATCGCCGCCGCGCTGTTCCCCGACCGCTGGGGCCTGTGGCTGAACCCGCATGCCCCCGGCGGTGGTGTCGGCATCCCGTGGCTGGATCTGCGCCGTGTCGCCGGTGGTCTGGACCGGCTGCCCGCCGGTCCGCTGCGGATCTCGGAGCCGGTCATCGACATCCCGCAGTTCTACGCGCTGCTCGCCCAGAACGCCCACCGGACGCCCGCCGTGCGGTCGCTGCGCCGGGCCTGGGTGCAGCCGGCGCTCGGTGCCCCTTATCTGGCGATCGGTCTGGATCTGTACGACACCGGCCAACAAGCGGTGGATTCGGCGCGGTTGATGATCCAGCAGTCGATCGGCGCGGTTCCGGACGGTCTGCCCGTCTCCACGGTCGCGATGAACGACGAGTACGACCCGGTCGGCATGTGGATGCGGGCCTCCGCGCGCCCCTTCTTCGACCGTGACGGCTACGCCCAGCCGCCGGGTCAGCCGGCCCCCGCACCGTCGTACGGCTACGGCTCCCCGCGCCCTTACTGACAGCGCGTCTCCGGCGCCCGGGAGTGCCGGCCGGGCGCCGGTCTTGTGGTGAATGCTCCCTGTATGCCCTGCGGTTGAGGCCCTCTCCTGCGGGTGATCGCTCCGCTGAGCCCGAACTGCTGTCCGTATAACGGAACGTCGTGGAGCACATCACAGTTGCGCATCCTTTCCCCGTCAGGGCTGGTGACTGATCGAGAAAGGGATGAAGACTCCGGAAACAACAGGGCCTCGGTCCTTTGTACGAGCGTCATCCCGTACGGCGTCGCGTGAGCCTCTGACTTCCATAGTGCGAACTTCCGCGATGCCCGCATGACTTGCACCGAACTTGCACCAGTGATGTGAACCAGGCCGCTGTCCGCGGCGCGCAGGGGCCGGCCACCGTCGGCCGAGAGGGGTCAAAGGCACTGTGACGGCACCGATCGAGACCACCGGGGCGGCTGCTGAGGCGCAGCCGGAAGCGGTGCTGAAGGGCGTCGAAGGAAAGCGGATCGAGGGGCGTTCGCTCGGTCAGATCGCATGGTTGCGCTTCCGGCGGGACAAGGTCGCGGTGGCCGGTGCCATCGTTGTCATCCTGCTCATCGCCATCGCCGCCCTCTCCCGTCCGATCCAGTCCCTGCTGGGGCTGGACCCGAACAGTCCCAACCAGTCGCTGATCGACCCCAACACCACGCTCCCCAAGGGCGATCTCGGTGGCATGAGCGCGGACCATCCCCTGGGCGTGGACCCGAAGTTCGGCCGTGATCTGCTCGCCCGGATCCTGGAGGGCTCCTGGGTGTCGCTGATCGTGGCGTTCGGCGCGACGCTGCTGTCGGTCGCCATCGGCACGGTTCTCGGTGTGATCGCCGGCTTCTACCGCGGGCGGGTGGACGCCGTCATCAGCCGGATGATGGATGTCTTCCTGGCCTTCCCGCTACTGCTGTTCGCCATCGCGATCTCCGCCTCGCTGCAGGGCGGTGCCTTCGGCCTGGAGGGCCTGCCGCTGCACATCTCGGTGCTGATCTTCGTGATCGGCTTCTTCAACTGGCCCTACATGGGGCGGATCGTGCGCGCGCAGACCCTGTCGCTGCGCGAGCGTGAATTCGTGGACGCAGCGCGCGGCATGGGCGCACGCGGGCCGTTCATCCTCTTCCGGGAGCTGCTGCCCAACCTGGTGGGGCCGATCATCGTCTACTCGACCCTGCTGATCCCCTCCAACATCCTCTTCGAGGCGGCGCTGAGCTTCCTGGGCGTCGGCATCCAACCGCCCCAGGCGTCCTGGGGCGGCATGCTCAACCAGGCGGTCAAGTACTACGAGGTCGATCCCCAGTACATGATCGTCCCCGGCCTCGCGATCTTCGTCACCGTGCTCGCGTTCAACCTGCTCGGTGACGGACTGAGGGACGCGCTGGACCCGCGCAGCCGCTGACGGCTGTACCGGGCGCCCGCTCAGACGCCCCAACTGCGTTACTGCATTTCCGCGTTACTGCTTTTCCGCATTTTGAGGTTTGACGTTTCTCGACGAACGAAGGGGACACCGACCATCATGCGAAGGTCAGTTCCGGTCGCGGCTGTCGCGGCCATCACCAGTGCGGGCCTTTTGCTGGCCGGCTGCAGCGGGGGCAAGGGCTCCTCGGAGGGCTCGGGCAAGGCGAACGCCGCCACCAAGGGCGTCGTCAACGCCTCGGACGCGAAGGGCGGCACGGTCACCTACGCGATGAGCGACGCCCCCGAGTCGTTCGACCCGGGCAACACGTACTACGCCTTCATCTACAACTTCAGCCGGCTCTACGCGCGCCCGCTCACCACCTTCAAGCCGGGCCCCGGCACCAAGGGCAACGAGCTGACCCCGGACCTCGCCGAGTCGATGGGCAAGCCCAGCGACGGGGGCAAGACCTGGACGTACAAGCTCCGCAAGGGCGTCAAGTACGACGACGGCTCCGAGGTCACCTCGCAGGACGTCAAGTACGCCGTCGAGCGCAGCAACTTCGCGCGTGACACCCTCTCGCTGGGCCCGAACTACTTCCAGCAGTTCCTCAAGGACAACGACGGCGGCTACAAGGGTCCCTACAAGGACAAGAGCAAGGCCGGTCTGAAGTCCATCGAGACCCCGGACGCCCAGACGATCGTCTTCCACCTCAAGAGGCCGTTCGCCGAGTTCGACTACCTGGTGAGCGCCCCGCAGACCGCCCCGGTCCCGCAGGCCAAGGACAAGGGCGCGGACTACACCAAGTCCGTGCTGTCCACCGGCTCGTACAAGTTCGAGAGCTACGAAGAGGGCAAGAAGCTCACCCTGGTCCGCAACCCGCAGTGGTCCGCGAAGACGGACCCGCTGCGCAAGCAGCTTCCGGACAAGATCGTCCTGAACCTGAAGGTCGCCCAGTCGACCATCGACAAGGACCTCCAGTCCGGTAACACCCTGGTGGACCTGGCCGGCCGTGGTGTCGACGGGCAGACGCAGGCCCAGCTCCTGACGGACTCCAAGGAGAAGGGCAACACCGACAACACTCTTGGCCAGCGCCTGGTCTACACGGCGCTGAACACCAAGGTGAAGCCGTTCGACAACATCGAGTGCCGCAAGGCCGTCGAGTACGCCATCGACAAGAAGGCCGTACAGACCTCGCTCGGCGGCCCGATCCGCGGTGAGCTGGCCTCCACGGTCCTGCCGACCGACATCGACGGCTACCAGAAGTACGACCAGTACCCGCAGAAGTACGACGGCGACAAGCTGGACCTGACCGAGGCCAAGAAGCACTGGGCCAAGTGCGGCGCCGGCAAGACCACGACCACGATCCTGGCCCGCAACGACCGCCAGGACGAGGTCGACGCGGCCACCTCGATCATCGACTCGCTGAAGAAGATCGGCGTCACCGCCAAGATCCAGTCGTACCCGACCAGCAAGTACTTCTCGGACTACGCCGGTGTGCCGAAGTTCAACAAGAAGAACAACGTCGGCCTGATCATGATGCAGTGGGGCTCGGACTTCCCGACCGGCTACGGCTACCTCCAGCAGATCCTGAACGGCAAGGCGATCAGCCAGTCCGGTAACACCAACCTCTCGGAGCTGGACGACCCGGCCATCAACAAGCTGCTCGACAGCGCCATCGCCAACACCGACAAGGCGGCCCGCGAAAAGGCCTACGCCGAGATCGACAAGAAGGCGATGGAGCAGGCGGCGATGGTCCCGCTCACCTACTTCAAGGTTCTGATGTACCGCTCGCCCAAGGCCACCAACCTGGTGTCCACCTCGGCCTTCAGCGGTCAGTACGACTACCTCAACATCGGCGTCAAGAAGTAGCAGCCCTGGAAGGCAGGTGAAGGCATTGGTGTCCGCGGGCCGGCGGTAAACCGGCTCGCGGCGCCGACGCCGCATCCCCGTGTTCTCGTACATAATCCGCAGGTTGATCAGCGCAGTGGTCCTGCTGCTGATCGTCAGCGCGGTCACTTTCGGCATCTTCTTCCTGCTGCCGAAGCTGGCCGGGCAGAGCACCGACCAGCTTGCCCAGCAGTACATCGGAAAGGCCCCCACGCCCGCGGACATCGCCGCGGTCAAGAAGAATCTCGGCCTGGACAAGCCCGTGTACGAGCAGTACTGGGAATTCCTCAAGGGCATTTTCGTCGGCGTCGACTACAAATTCGGTCCGGAAGTGGCCAAGTGCCACGTGCCGTGCTTCGGCTACTCCTTCAAAACCCATATCGAGGTCTGGCCGGAGATCCAGACCCGGCTTCCGGTGACTCTCTCGCTGGCCGCCGGTGCGGCCGTGCTGTGGGTCGTCTCCGGTGTCGCCACCGGCGTGCTGTCCGCGCTGCGCCCCGGCTCGTTCTTCGACCGGGTGGCCATGGGCGTCGCACTGGCCGGCGTCTCCCTCCCGATGTTCTTCACCGGCGCCCTGGCGCTGGCCCTGTTCACCTACCAGTGGCCGATCTTCGAACGCAGCGACTATGTGCCGCTGATGGACGATCCGTTCCTGTGGGCACGGACCCTGGTCCTGCCCTGGGTCACCCTGGCCTTCCTCTACTCCGCGCTCTACGCCCGGCTCACCAGAGCTGGCATGCTGGAGACGCTGAGTGAGGACTACATCCGTACGGCCCGCGCCAAGGGTCTGCGCGAGCGCAAGGTGGTCGTACGGCACGGTCTGCGGGCCGCGCTCACCCCGATCATCACGGTCTTCGGCATGGACCTGGGCCTGTTGCTCGGCGGTGCCCTGATCACCGAACAGGTCTTCTCGCTCAAGGGAGTCGGCGCCTTCGCCGTCGAGGCGATCAACGCCAACGACCTCCCGAACATCCTCGGCGTCACCTTGCTCGCCGCGTTCTTCATCGTCATGTGCAATCTGGTGGTGGACGTTCTGTACGCCGCCGTCGACCCGCGGGTGAGGCTCTCGTGACCGACTCCTCCGAGGACAAGACCGAGGCCGTCGTGGGTGAACCCACCGCGGCCGGCTCCCGGCCCCCCTCCGCCTTCCTCGAAGTGCGGGACCTGAAGGTGCACTTCAACACCGACGACGGGCTGGTGAAGTCGGTCGACGGCCTGAACTTCACCCTGGAGAAGGGCAAGACGCTCGGCATCGTCGGCGAGTCCGGCTCCGGCAAGTCCGTGACCTCGCTCGCCGTGATGGGACTGCACCGCGCCTCGCGCCAGCAGCGCAGCAAGGTGAACATGTCCGGCGAGATCTGGCTGGACGGCAAGGAGCTGGTCTCCGCCGAACCGGACGAGGTGCGCCGGCTGCGCGGCCGCGAGATGGCGATGATCTTCCAGGACCCGCTGTCCGCACTGCACCCCTTCTACTCGGTCGGCAGCCAGATCGTGGAGGCGTACCGCGTCCACAACGACGTGGACAAGAAGACCGCACGCAAGCGGGCCGTCGAGATGCTCGACCGGGTCGGCATCCCGCAGCCCGACAAGCGGGTGGACGACCATCCGCACCAGTTCTCCGGCGGTATGCGCCAGCGCGCCATGATCGCGATGGCGCTGGTCAACAACCCGGAGCTGCTGATCGCGGACGAGCCGACCACCGCACTGGACGTCACCGTCCAGGCGCAGATCCTGGACCTGATCCGCGATCTGCAGAAGGAGTTCGGCTCGGCGGTCATCATCATCACCCACGACCTCGGGGTGGTCGCCGAACTCGCCGACAACCTGCTGGTGATGTACGGCGGACGGTGCATCGAGCGCGGCCCGGCCGAGAAGGTCTTCTACGAGCCCCAGCACCCCTACACCTGGGGACTGCTCGGCTCCATGCCGCGCATCGACCGGGACCAGACGGACCGGCTGATCCCGGTCAAGGGATCTCCGCCCAGCCTGATCAACGTCCCGCCCGGCTGCGCCTTCAACCCCCGCTGCCCGTACGCGGATGTGCCCAAGGACAACCTCACCCGTACGGTCCGCCCCGAACTGCGCGAGGCCGGCGGCGAGCACTTCTCCGCCTGCCATATGTCGCAGGAGGAGCGGGAGCGTATCTGGACCGAAGAGATTGCGCCGAAGCTGTGACCGAGACGACTGACGACCAGAACAAGAAGATTCCGCTCCAGAAGACGGCGGAGGCCTCGGCGAAGTCCGCGGAGAGCGCCTCCGATGCCGAGCCGCTGCTCAGGGTCCGCGGTCTGGTCCGGCACTTCCCGATCACCAAGGGCCTGCTCAAGCGGCAGGTCGGGGCGGTGCAGGCGGTCGACGGCATCGACTTCGACGTACGGCCGGGCGAAACCCTCGGCATCGTCGGCGAGTCCGGCTGCGGCAAGTCGACGATGGGCCGGCTGATCACCCGCCTCGACGAACCGACCGGCGGCTCCATCGAGTTCCAGGGCAGGGACATCACCCATCTGTCCCCGGGCAAGCTGCGGCCGATGCGCCGGGACGTCCAGATGATCTTCCAGGACCCGTACGGTTCGCTGAACCCGCGGCACACCATCGGCGGGATCGTCTCCACCCCCTTCCGCCTCCAGGGCGTCGAGCCCGAGGGCGGGCTGAAGAAGGAGGTACAGCGGCTGCTGGAGCTGGTGGGCCTGAGCCCGGAGCACTACAACCGCTATCCGCACGAGTTCTCCGGCGGCCAGCGGCAGCGCATCGGTATCGCCCGTGCGCTGGCGCTCAAGCCCAAGCTGGTGGTCGCCGACGAGCCGGTCTCGGCCCTCGACGTCTCCATCCAGGCCCAGGTCGTCAACCTCATGGACGACCTGCAGGACGAGCTGGGCCTGACGTACGTCATCATCGCCCACGACCTTTCGGTCATCCGGCATGTGTCGGACCGGATCGCGGTCATGTACCTCGGCAAGATCGTGGAGTTGAGCGACCGCCAGGGGCTCTACGAGTCGCCGATGCACCCGTACACCAAGGCGCTGCTGTCCGCCGTGCCGGTGCCCGACCCCAAGCGGCGCACCCAGCGCGACCGGATCCTGCTCAAGGGCGATGTGCCCTCGCCGATCAACCCGCCCTCCGGCTGCCGGTTCCGCACCCGTTGCTGGAAGGCGACCGAGGTGTGCGCCACCACCGAGCCGCCGCTGGTCGCGCTGCGGACGGGGCACCAGGTGGCCTGCCATCACCCGGAGAACGCGGAGCACGCCGGGCACGCCGGGACCGCGGAGAGCGCAGCCCTGGCGCCCGGTAAGGAAGCAACCGACGAGTAACACTGAGGACTTGGCAAAGTCCTGGGTAAAACGCGACGGGAGAGTGCAGAGTCAGCACGGTTGTTCGATCTTGAGGCGAACTTCATCCGTGTGTCCGAAGGGATGACTCATGGCACTCTCCCGTTCTGCGCGTCGCACCTCCCGCTGGCTCGCGCTGGCCACCGCGGTGGCCTCGGCCGCCACCATCGCCGCCGCACCCGGCGCGTCCCCCGGCGCCCCGGGCATCGGTGACCCGTACTTCCCCAAGCTGGGCAACGGCGGCTTCGACGCCCTGCACTACGACCTCGGCGTCAGCTACGAACCCGGCAGCGGCCGCCTCGACGGCCGCACCACGCTCACCGCGAGAGCCACCAAGAACCTCTCCGCCTTCGACCTCGACCTGCAGAAGCTGACGGTCGACTCGGTGCGGGTGAACGGCCGGCGGGCGCACTTCACCAGATCCGGCGACGAGATATCCGTACGCCCCGACTACCCGCTGCGCCGCGGCAAGAAGTTCGCCGTCACCCTCGCCTACCACGGTGTCCCCAAGCCGCTGACCGGTCCGATCGTCTTCGGCTCCGACTACGGCTGGATGAAGACCAAGGACGGCGTCTTCGTCGCCTGCGAGCCGAATGCCGCCTCCACGTGGTTCCCCTCCAGTGACCACCCCGGCGACAAGGCGACCTATGACATCCGCATCGACGCCCCCAAGGGCCTCACGGGTGTCTCCAACGGGCGCCTGATCAGCTCCGGGGAGGCGCACGGCCGCTCGTACGCCCACTGGCGCGAGCGCCGCCCGATGGCGACGTACCTGGCCACCGCCACCATCGGCAAGTTCGACGTCCGTACGGGCACCACCCCCGGCGGCACGCCCATCTATGTGGCCACCGACCCGACCCTGCCCGCGGGCAACGTCGATGTCTACGGCGTCACCGCCGAGGCCACCGACTACTGGTCGAAGGTCTTCGGCCCGTACCCCTTCGAGGAGACCGGGGCGATCGTCGACGACATGCCGCAGGCCGGCTTCTCGCTGGAGGTGCAGTCCAAGCCCGCCTACTCGGCCGTGCGCAACGAGACGACCATCGTCCACGAGCTGGCGCACCAGTGGTTCGGCGACTCGGTCTCCGTCCGGCAGTGGAAGAACATCTGGCTCAACGAGGGCTTCGCCAGCTATGCGCAGTGGCTGTGGGCCGAGCACCGCGGCACCCTGAGCGCCCATGACGCCTTCCGCAAGGCGTACGACTCCCGGCCGGCGGGCGACGACTTCTGGAAGGTGAAGGTCGGCGACCCGCAGCGGGACACCATGTTCGCCCAGGCGGTCTACACCCGGGGTGCGATGACGCTGCAGACGCTGCGCGAGCGGATCGGCGACAAGGCCTTCTTCAAGCTGCTGCCGGCCTGGACCTCCGCGCACCGCTACGGCAACGCGGACACCGCCCAGTTCATCGCGCTCGCCGAGAAGATCTCGGGACAGCAGCTGGACGGCCTCTTCGACACCTGGCTGAACACGGACAGCAAGCCGTCGCTGCCGGCGAACTGAGGGTCCGGCCGCCTCGGTCAGCCGGAGTCCTGCTGCCCGCGGCGGCTGCGGAGCTGCTGCGGGCGCGGCAGATGCAGCCCGAGGTAGACCGCTCCCATCCGCAGTGCGAACACCACCCCCGCCGAGATCGCCGCGGCGGGGGTGGCCCCCGTGCCGAGCAGGTACAGCAGCAGATAGCAGCAGCCGCCGGCCAGCGCGGCGATCGCGTAGACGTCCTCCCGCAGCAGCAGCGGCGGGAACTCCCCGCACAGCACATCGCGGATGACCTCACCGGCGACCCCGGTCAGTACCGCCAGGATGATCACCGCGAGCGGGGTGGCGCCCGCGTCGATCGCGGCGCGGGCCCCGATCACCGTGACCACGGACAGCCCGATCGCGTCGGCCACCAGCAGCGCCTTGTGCGGCAGCTGCCAGAACCGCAGATAGATCATGGTGCCCAGGCCGGCACAGATGATCACGGTCAGCAGTACCCAGTCGTGCGTCCAGTACAGCGGTCGCCGGTCGAGGATGAGATCGCGCAGCGTGCCGCCGGAGATGGACGCGGCGAAGGCGAGCACCAGGCCGCCGAAGGGGTCCATGTTGGCGCGATAGGCGGCCAGTACCCCGCTCGTGGCGAAGGCGGCGACGCCGACCAGATAGAGCACGTGAAGCATGGCGCCATCATGGCAGGCCCGGAAGGAATGCTTCCGTGGGAGCCCGTTGAAACTGACACTACCGGTCAGTAACTATCCGGTGTAGCGTGCAACCCATGGCTCTGGTGACCCAAGGCAACAGCGAGTTCGACCGCGATACGGCGGTCACCCGCCGCGCCCCCGGCGTCTACGACGCGCACCTCTCCGCCGGCTGGACCATCATCCAGGCGGTCAACGGCGGCTACCTCCTGGCCCTCATGGGCCGCGCCCTGGGTGATGCCCTCCCGCACCCCGACCCGCTCTCCGTCACCGCGCACTATCTGACGGCCTCGGTCCCCGGCCCCGCCGTCATCCGCACCGAGGTGGTCCGCACCGGCCGCACGATGTCGACCGGTACCGCGAGCCTCGTCCAGTTCGCGGAGGACGGCAGCGAGATCGAGCGGCTGCGGGTGCTCGCCGCGTACGGCGACCTCGGTGCGCTGCCCGAAGACGTCCGTACCACCGCCAAGCCGCCGGCCATTCCCCCCTACGAGCACTGCCTGGGCACCGACAGCGCCCCCGGCGGCCGCCCCGCCATCTCCGGCAGCACGGCCATCACCGACCGGCTGGCGCTCCGCCTGGACCCGGCGACCGCCGGCTGGGCCGTCGGTGCCCCGTCCGGCAAGGGCGAGATGCGCGCCTGGTTCGGCCTCGCCGACGGCCGCGAGCCCGACCCGCTCTCCCTCCTGCTGACCGTCGACGCCCTGCCGCCCACCGCCTTCGAGATGGGCCTGTCCGGCTGGGTGCCCACGGTCGAGCTGACCGCCCACATCCGCCGGCGTCCGGCGCCCGGCCCGCTGCGGGTCGCCATCACCACCCGCAATCTGGCGGGCGGCTTCCTGGAGGAGGACGCGGAGGTCTGGGACTCCGAGGACCGACTGGTCGCCCAGTCGCGGCAGTTGGCGCGGGCGTTGCTGGAGGGGTAGCGCGGGCGCGGCGGCCGGCAACAGCAGTGATGCCGTCCTGTTCGCCGAGCGGAGCGTGGGCATCCACCGGCGGGTCGGCGGCGGCTCCCCACGGCTCGCGCACGGCCGGTATGCGCTGTCCGAAGCGCTGTCGGCGGCCGGCCGGCACGCCGATGCGCTCCGTGAACTCTTCCAGGCACTGCCCCTGTTCGAGGAGGACGGCCAGCGCCTCTGGGCGGGGCGTACCCGCTGCCGGATGGCCGAGGCGATGGTGGCCCTGATCCGCCCCGGCGACGCGGTGAGCGCCGCCGAGGACGCGGCGAAGCGGCTGCTGGTGCCGGGCGGGGAGCGATGGCGCGCCGCCGCGCTGACCGCACTGGGGCACGCCGAGACCGCCCTGGGCCACAAACAGGGCGCCCAGGCGCACTGGCGGGAGGCCCTCGCCGTCCACGAGGCGTTCGGCGCCCCGGAGGCCCGTGACATCCGCACGCTGCTACGGGGCGAGGAGGGGGAGCCGCCGACCGGCCAGGACCGATCCGGCGTCTCGCGCACCGCGGAGACCGCGCGCACCGGCACCGTCCTGCGCGACCTGACGGCGGCCGTCCGCACCCTGAGCGATCAGCTACGGCTTCGGAGAACGGGGGAGGAGAGCGGCGGAATGGCAGCAGAGTTGACCGCCCACCTCAACACCCTCGACGTCATCGAGGCCGAACTCGCCGGTTTGCTGGCCGACTTCACACGTACGGGCCGGCCCCCGCGTACCGATCTGAGCCGCTACCGCGCTTCCCTGGAGACGCTCACCTCGTCCGCAGCACTGTCGGAGCCGACGCCCGGGGCGGCCACCGCGGTCCGCAACCTCAGCCGCCGCCTCCCGCCCTAGGCCCGCCGTCCCGTCCGCAGGAACTCCGCCAACGCCGCCGTCAGTTCCCCCGGTGCATCCTCCTGCACCAGATGTCCCGCCTCCTCGATCACCTGGAGGCGGGAACCCGGAATGCGGGAGGCCAGCTCGTGCCCCTTCGCGACGGGAATCCACGTGTCCTGCGCGCCCCAGCAGATGAGTGCCGGCAGCTCGATCTCGCCGTAACGCCCCTGGATGTCGTCCGTGAACCGCTGGTCGTTCTGCGCGATCTGCCGGTAGAACGCCGGCTGCCCCTCGGCCGTGCACCAGGGCTCGACCAGCCGGTCGAGGACGGCGGGGTGCAGGCCCGGATGGCTCGCGGAGGACACATATTCCCGCACCAGCGCCCGGTGAAGCCCGTGCGGCAGCTGCCCGAACACCTCGGGGTGCGCGCCCAGCAGCCGGTACGTGGGTGAGCCCCAGGGCGCCAGCGCCACCGGGTCGACGAGCGCCAGCCGCTCGTAGCGCGCACCGTGGAGCAGATGCGCCCGCAACGCGACACAGCCGCCGAAGTCGTGCGCCACCACCGCCGGCCGGGCGCCCTCCCCGTCCAGCTCCCAGTGCGCCAGCAGTTCTGCGAACACCCGGGCCTGCGCGCCGAGGGAGACGTCCTGGCCTTCCCTCATCTCCGAGGCGCCGTACCCCGGCATGTCCCAGACGTACACCCGGTGCCGCCCGGCGAGGGCCCGCGCCACACCCCGCCAGACATACGACGAGAACGGCGTCCCGTGCAGCAGGACCACCGCGGGCGCATCCCCCTGCCCCTCGCCGAGCCGGGCCCAGCGCACCTGGTCGCCCGACGTACAGAAGCCACTGTGTCATGACCGTCAGGCTAGTGACTCCTTACCGGGGTGTCGAGGGCGCGGGGGAAGTCGAGGGCGCGGGGGGAAAGGGGAGGCGCCCGGTTACGGGTATCGGTGACGGGCCCGCGGGGTGCCCGTCGAGCCACCCACAGGTGTCCGGAGTGAGTGGCCGGCGGCTCCCCCGGGCACGGCGCACCCGCGCGCTGCGCATGCGCCCCCGGAGCCCGCAGCGCCAGCTCGTAGAATCGTGCGCACCATGGTTTACCTCGACCACGCCGCCACCACCCCGATGCTCCCCGAGGCGGTGCAGGCGATGACCGCCCAGCTGACCGTCACCGGCAATGCGTCCTCGCTGCACGCCGACGGCCGGCGGGCCCGGCGTACCGTCGAGGAGGCGCGCGAGTCCCTCGCCGTCTCCCTCGGGGCACGCCCCAGCGAAATCGTCTTCACCGCGGGCGGCACCGAGGCCGACAACCTCGCGGTCAAGGGCCTGTACTGGTCGCGCCGGGCCGCCGACCCGGCCCGTATCCGCGTCCTCGCCAGCCCCGTCGAGCACCACGCGGTCCTCGACGCCGTGGAGTGGCTCGCCGAGCACGAAGGCGCCCGCGTCGAGTGGCTGCCGGTCGACACCCACGGCCGGGTGCACGCCGACGCGCTGCGCGAGGCCATCGTCCGCAACCCCGCCGATGTCGCACTCGCCACGGTCATGTGGGCCAACAACGAGATCGGCACCATCCAGCCGGTCCGTGAACTGGCCGAGGTGGCCCGGGAGTTCGACATCCCGCTGCATGCGGACGCGGTGCAGGCGTTCGGCCAGCTGGAGGTCGACTTCGCCGCCTCCGGACTCGCCGCGATGACGGTCTCCGGCCACAAGATCGGCGGCCCGTACGGCATCGGCGCGCTGCTGCTCGGCCGTGAGTACGCCCCGGTGCCGGTGCTGCACGGCGGCGGCCAGGAGCGGCACGTCCGCTCCGGCACCCTCGACACCCCCGCCATCGCCGCCTTCGCCGCCGCCGGCCGGCATGCCGTCGCCCACCGCGAGGACTTCGCCCGCGACATCGGCGCGCTGCGCGACGATCTGATCAAGGCCGTACACGCCGCCGCCCCCGACGCCGTCCTCGGCGGCGACCCGGACCCCGCGGGCCGTCTCCCCGCCAACGCCCACTTCTCCTTCCCCGGCTGCGAGGGCGACTCCCTGCTGCTCCTCCTGGACGCCCAGGGCATCGCCTGCTCCACGGGTTCCGCCTGCACCGCCGGCGTCGCCCAGCCCAGCCACGTCCTGCTGGCCACCGGCATGTCCCCGGAGCTCGCCCGCGGCACCCTGCGCTTCTCGCTCGGCCACACCTCCACCGCGGAGGACGTGGCGGCACTGGCGCAGGCCATCGGCCCGGTCGTGGAACGGGCGCGGAGCGCGGGGCTGAGCTAGCCGGCGTCCCCGCGGCGCTCCGGTGCGGCCGAGCGCGCCGGAGCTCGCGTGGGGCCCTGCGTGGCGACGCTCCCGTCACCGGCGGCCCGCTGCGGTTTTTGTACGGGCTTGCGCAGCTCGGCCCGTACGAGCCCCAGATACCGGTCCCAGTCCCAGTGCTTCCCCGGATCGGTGTGATCCGTCCCCGGCACCTCCACATGCCCCACGATGTGCTCCCGGTCGGCCGGGAAGTCGTACCGCCGGCATATGCCGGCGGTCAGCCGTGCCGACGACGCGTACATGGCCTGCGTGAACGACTCCGGCCGGTCCACGTACCCCTCGTGCTCGATCCCGACGCTCCGCTCGTTGTAGCCGCGGTTCCCCGCATGGAACGCCACATCCAGCTCGCGGACCGTCTGGGCGATATGCCCGTCCTTGCGGACCACGTAATGGGCGGCGGCCTCGTGAAACGGGTCCTGGAAGACATCCAGCGCGGTCGCATAGCTGCCCTGGACGACATGGATGACCACCCGGTCGATCTCGTAATCCGCGGGCCGGTCCGCCCGCCGGTAGTTCTCCGAGGACGCCGCGACCCACTGCGCGCCCCGGAAGTCCACCGCACCCGCCGTACGCGGCCGCTCGTTCCCCGGCAGCCGCCACCACCAGCGCGCCAGCTCACCCCCCGCCGCGAGCGCCGCGACCCCGGCGGCCACCGCCCCGCCGCCCCCGATCCACAACGCCCGCCGCCGCGTGATGCCACGCGCGGCCCCCTGGCCTTCGCCCTGCTCCCCGCCGCTTTCGCCGGAGCGTTCCCCGGCGCTTTCCCCGTCCCTTTTCCCCATGCGCTGCATAACGCTTTCGGCCCGGTCGGCGGTTCCGTCTACCCTGGACTCGCTATGACTGATGACGCACCCCGCCGCCTCCGCGTACTCGCCGCCATGTCCGGCGGTGTCGACTCCGCCGTTGCCGCGGCCCGCGCCGCCGAGGCCGGCCATGACGTGACGGGCGTGCACCTCGCGCTCTCCGAGAACCCGAAGTCGTTCCGCACCGGCGCCCGCGGCTGCTGCACGATCGAGGATTCGCACGACGCCCGCCGCGCCGCCGACGTCATCGGCATCCCCTTCTACGTCTGGGACCTCGCCGAACGCTTCCGCGAGGATGTCGTCGACGACTTCATCGCCGAGTACGAGGCCGGGCGCACCCCGAACCCCTGCCTGCGCTGCAACGAGAAGATCAAGTTCGCCGCGCTCCTGGACAAGGCCCTGGCGCTGGGCTTCGACGCCGTCTGCACGGGCCACTACGCCACGGTCGTCCTGCGCGAGGACGGCACCCGCGAGCTGCACCGCGCCTCCGACATGGCCAAGGACCAGTCGTACGTCCTCGGCGTCCTCGACGACCGCCAGCTGGCGCACGCCATGTTCCCGCTCGGCGACACCCTCACCACCAAGGCGGAGATCCGCGAAGAGGCCGCCCGCCGCGGCCTGTTCGTCGCCAAGAAGCCGGACAGCCACGACATCTGCTTCATCGCCGACGGCGACACCCAGGGCTTCCTCGCCAAGCGCCTCGGCACGGCCCCGGGCGACATCGTCGACGAGTCCGGCGCGGTCCTGGGCTCCCATGAGGGCGCCTACGGCTTCACGATCGGCCAGCGCAAGGGCCTGCGCATCGGCCACCCGGCCTCCGACGGCAAGCCGCGCTACGTCCTCGACATCTCTCCGGTCGACAACACCGTCACGGTCGGGCCCGTCGACTCCCTCGACGTCACGGCCCTGACCGCCATCCGCCCCCGCTGGTGCGGCCGCCCCCCGACGGCCGGCCCCGCCACGTACACCGCCCAGCTCCGCGCCCACGGCGGCGAGACCGAGGTCACGGCCGAGCTGGTGGACGGCACCGAACTGCGGGTCTCTTTCACGGAACCGGTCCGCGGCGTCGCCCCCGGCCAGGCGATCGTCCTCTACGACGGCAGCCGGGTGGTCGGCTCGGCGACCATTGCCACCACGGAGCGGCGGGTGCGGGCGGGCGCCCAGGGCCTGTCTTCGGAGTCCCGGCCGACCAGCGGTCCCACGGGCTGAGGCGAGGCGGCCGAGGCGGCAGGCCGCCCGCCTTGCGGCCCCGGCCGGCCTCTCCTCTCAGTCGAACTGGCCGACCTGGTAGTCGCCGGCGGGCTGCTGGAGGATGACGTTCCCGCGGTTGAAGGCGTTGATGAGGGCGATGGCGCACACCAGGGCGGCGAGCTGGTCCTCGTCGTAGTGCTTGGCGGCATTCGCCCAGGCCTCGTCCGTGACGCCACCGGCCGCGTCGGCGATGCGGGTGCCCTGCTCCGCCAGCTCCAGAGCGGCGCGCTCGGCATCGGTGAACACCGTGGCCTCCCGCCAGGCCGCGACCAGGTTGAGGCGCACCGAGGTCTCCCCGGCGGCGGCGGCGTCCTTGGTGTGCATGTCGATGCAGCCGGCGCAGCCGTTGATCTGGCTGGCGCGGAGCTTCACCAGTTCCTGCGTCGCGAACGGCAGCGTCGAGTCCGCGAGCGCCTTGCTCGCCGAGATGATGTGCTTCATGGCCTTGGCGGCGACCGGGCTGGCCATGAGGTTCAACCGAGCATTCATGGTGCACTCCTGTGTCGTTGTTGCTGGTTAACCCCTTGGACGGGACAGCTCGGCGAGATGTGACATCGACGAATGTGACGCCGGAGTCAGAGAGCGCGTGGCATCGATCTCCATTAGCCGCGCGGTCCCTGACGCGGTACTGACCTGGTGGGACCGGGAGTTGAACCGGGGTGTGACGGCGCCGGAACGTCGCTTGTGCTGATGCACCTGTGGCTCTGGCGGATGGGCTTGACGAGGCGGCTCAGGTCGACCAGGACCGCGTCAGGGGCCGCGCGGCGGGTGTCGATGCGTACTTCGACGGCCGGGGCGCGGCCGTAGGTGATCAGGAGTTTGCGGCCGTCGTCGTCCTGGGGGGCGCGCCAGACCCAGTCCACGCCGTCGATCTGTGCGCAGGGGTCGTTGGTGGGCAGCGGCGTGGCCAGGCCGCAGCGGGCGATGACCGCGCCGTCTCCCCATACGGCGGCGCCCTTCACGTCGGCGGGAGTGCGGTCGGCGCCGGCGACCTCGTCGGGGTAGGCGGCGGTGAGGCGGGTGCACGCGGCGGATCCGGCGCGAGGTGCGGCTTCGAGGCCGAAGGCGGGTGAGGTGACGCTCTCGTAGGCCATCAGGGAGGCGGCGGCGACGATGACGGCGGCAGCGCTGAGGAGGACGGGGGTGCGTCGGAGGAGTCGGGTGGACGGGGGCATGGTGAGTGGCCTTGGTTCCTTGGGGGCGGGTGTGATGTCCAAGTGGACGGTGTCCGACGGGTGCGTTGCCCTCCGGGACGTCGTGAAGGAGGAGCTGGGCAGCCCCCGAGAGGACGTCAGGAGGTGTGGGTGGAAGCGGCCGTACCGTCCTGAGCGGCCTTCACCAATGCGTCGATCCTGGTTTCGTCGAGCTGGCCGGAGGAGGCGGCGGCGACCTTCCCGTGCGGGTCGATGGCGAAGGTGAACGGGAGGCCCTGGGTGTTCAGGACGCCGTTGGGGAGCTTGAGGGCCTGCTTGCCGTCGGAGTCCAGGAGGCTGGGGTAGCTCATGTGGAACTCACTGGCGAAGGCGCGGCCGTTGGCGGCCGAGTTGTCCTGGTCCAGACCGACGATGACGACCCCGCGCGCCCGCAGCTTCTCGTGGATCTTGACCAGGAGGGGGGTCTCCGCGCGGCAGGGCCCGCACCACGATGCCCAGCCGTTGACCAGGATCGTCCTGCCCTTGTAGGCGGACAGGCTGAGGGGTTTGCCGTCCAGGTCGCTGCCGGTGAAGTCGGGGGCTTGCGGCCGGTGGGGGGACTCGATGGTCAGTACGCCGTCCTTGCCCTGGTGGTAGCCCTCTCGCGGGTCGGTGCCGTCGTTGGCGGCGATCAGGCCGGCGGCGACGGCAACGACCGTGAGCGCGGCCAGAGACAGGACGATGATCCGGGGCGGGGTTTTCACGGGAAGTCCTCGGTGCGGTCTGCCGGTTGGGTCACTCGAGGATCTCAACCGCCCGGGAAAGGGCTGCGCGCGGGCCTCGACGGGAGGGGCGGCCGGGGCCCGCGCGTGGGCAGGGGGCTTCCGGCCGGTGTCTGTCGGGCTGCTCGATGCCGCCGTACGCGCTCGCGCGATGGCCGGCCGACGCGCTGGCCGACGCGCTGCGGGCCGCCCGCAACTGACAAATGTCATGGGGAACCGAGGACAGGCGAAACTGTTGCGCGGCGCGGCCGTGCCCGAAGCTGAAGGCGTCGAGGACAGCCGTCCTGCAGAGAGCAACTTGGGGGAACCGCCGTGAACCGGAGCGAGAGCGAGAGCCGAAGTCAGCGCCGGACGCGGAGCGAGGTGACCGCGGACGGCAAGAGCCCTCGTCCGCTGGCGCAGAGCCTGCTGCCGCTGGTCCTGGACGCAGGGGTTCCGCTGGCGTCGTACTACCTCCTGAGCAACGCGTTCGGGCTGAGCGACGTCGCGGCGCTGGGCTGGAGCAGCGTGGTGCCGGCGTTGCGTACGGTCTGGAGCCTGGTGCGGGGCGCCGGCGTCAACGGTCTTGCGCTGCTCATCCTCGTCGTCAACGTCGTGGGTCTGGCCATGAGCACGATGACCGGCGATCCGCGGCTGATGCTCGCCAAGGACAGCGGGGTGAGCAGTGTCATCGGCATATCGATGATCGTCTCCGTGTTCATGGGGAAGCCCCTGATGACTGCCGGCCTCAAGCCGTTCGTGACGAAGGGGAACGCGGCGAGGAGCGCCGCCTGGGACCGGCTGGCGGCCGGGTCCGCACCGTTCCGACGAGCCGAGCGGAGGTTCTCGCTGATATGGGGGACCGTGCTGCTGGTCGAGTGCGTGGCGCGGGTGATCGGCGCCTACACCGTTCCGGTGCACACGATGGTCTGGCTGGGACCGGTGCTGATGGTGGCCGCGATCCTGCTGGCGATGGTCGTGGCGGGGGGTGGCTGCGCCGAGCCGATGGAGAAGATGGTGGGTGCCGAGGTGGAGCGCGTCGGCGACCATCACTCCGGTGAGGCGGGGGCGGGTGCGACCGCGGCCGTGCCGACCGTGACGGGAAGCTGACGGGGCCAGGTGCCGAGGCGTCCCCAGGGACGGGCCGGCCGGGACCAGCCGCCACGGGGGTGGGCTGGTCCCGGCCGGTCATCCGGGACCGGCCGGGGACCAGCGGGAGCAGAAGCGGCGACGAAGGCCTCGGGTGCCTGGCCGGAGAACCGGGCGCCGCGGGCCCGGTGTGTGGGGGCCACGCACGGCGACTTGGGAAAAAGAGGCTCGTGACGGTTATGACGGGCATCGGCATGGGGGCGGCATCCGCGGAGGGGGCGGGCGGTGCGCGCGGGGCCCGTGAGGTGCGGGAAAGGTGTCCGCCGGTCAACTGTGAGGTGTTGCACAGCGCCCGCCGGAAAGGGGTGTGCGCGGTGCGGGGAGCGGCGCCAGACGGGCGCTGCCGACGCGCTGACCTGCGGACATGGGGTGGGGGAGCGGCGCGCCGGGGGCGTCAGGAGGTTGGCGGGATTGCGTAAGGGAAGGACGTGTCGCGCATCCCACAGTCGATCGGCGGGGTGCCGCCCATAAAGTCGGCAACGCGACAGGACGTCAAAGGTTGCCGGGTCGTGGAGTGGTGACGATAAGGACTCACAAGGAGTTGTTGAGCTTGTGAGGGCTCGTCAGGGTCCGGACCACAGACGGCCTCTCCGCGGCCACGAAGGGAACGGAAGTCATGTCGACTGTTCAATCTGAGGTCAATCCCGGCATTCATCCGGCCGGGCCGGCCTCCCTGTACGCCGAGCTGGTCCGGCGGAATCCTGGGGAGCCCGAATTCCACCAGGCGGCTCTTGAGGTGCTGGAGACGCTGGCCCCCGTGCTGAGAGCCCGCCCTGAGTTCGCCGAGGCGAAGATCCTGGAGCGGATCTGCGAGCCGGAACGGCAGATCATGTTCCGGGTCCCCTGGCAGGACGATTCCGGGGCGATTCACGTCAACCGGGGCTTCCGGGTGGAATTCAACAGCGCGCTCGGCCCGTACAAGGGCGGTCTGCGCTTCCACTCGTCCGTGAATCTGGGGATCGTGAAGTTCCTCGGCTTCGAGCAGATCTTCAAGAATTCCCTGACCGGGCTGAACATCGGCGGCGGCAAGGGCGGCAGCGACTTCGATCCGCACGGTAGGTCGGACGCCGAAGTGATGCGCTTCTGCCAGTCCTTCATGACGGAGCTGCACCGTCATCTCGGCGAGCACACGGACGTACCGGCGGGCGACATCGGCGTGGGCGGCCGGGAGATCGGCTATCTCTTCGGCCAGTACCGGCGGATCACCAACCGCTGGGAGGCCAGTGTGCTGACCGGCAAGGGGCTGGCCTGGGGCGGCTCCAAGGCCCGCACGGAGGCCACCGGTTACGGCAATGTGCTGTTCACCGAGGAGATGCTCAAGAAGCGCGGCGAGGAGCTGGACGGGCAGCAGGTGGTGGTCTCCGGGTCCGGCAATGTCGCGATCTACACCATCGAGAAGGCGCAGGCGCTCGGCGCCAACGTGCTGACCTGCTCGGACTCCGGTGGCTATGTCGTGGACGAGAAGGGCATCGATCTGACACTGCTGCGGCAGATCAAGGAGGTCGAGCGCGGCCGGATCAGCGAGTACGCCGAGCGGCGCGGGGTATCGGCCAGGTATGTGCCGGGTGGGCGGGTGTGGGATGTCGCATGCGATGTGGCGCTGCCGTCGGCGACCCAGAACGAGCTGGACGCGGACGCCGCCCGGATCCTGGTCCGCAACGGCGTCAAGGCGGTCTCCGAGGGGGCCAACATGCCGACCACCCCGGCGGCGGTGACGCTGCTCAAGGAGGCCGGGGTGGCCTTCGGCCCCGGTAAGGCCGCCAACGCGGGCGGTGTGGCGACCAGCGCGCTGGAGATGCGGCAGAACGCCTCGCGCGAGGCATGGTCCTTCGAGCGTACGGAAGGTGAGCTCGCGGCGATCATGCGCGGGATCCACCACCGCTGCTACGAGACCGCCGAACGGTTCGGGCTGCCCGGCGACTATGTCGCGGGCGCCAATATCGCCGGCTTCGAGCGGGTCGCCGAAGCGATGCTGGACCAGGGGCTGATCTAGCAGGAGGGCGCGGGCGGCGGGGCGCTCCCTCAGGGGGCACCGCCCGCCGCCCGGCTCGCCCCGTACGGGCACGGCCCCGGTGCGTGGCTTCTCCCGTACGGGCACCGCCCGCCGCCCGGCTCGTAAGGTGACCGCATGAACATCTGCGTCTTCTGCTCCGCCGCCGACCTCGACGACCGTTACGTCGTGCCCGCCCGCCGGTTCGCCGAGCTGATCGGCAAGGGCGGGCATGCGCTGGTCTGGGGCGGCTCGGACACCGGCCTGATGAAGGTCATGGCCGACGGGGTGGAGGAGGCCGGCGGGAAGCTGATCGGCGTCTCCGTGGAGTTCCTGGCGCACAAGGCGCGCGAGGGTGTCGATGAGATGGTCGTCACCAAGGACCTCGCCGAGCGGAAGGCGCAGATGCTCGCCCGCGCGGACGCCATCGTCGTCATGGTCGGCGGCACGGGCACGCTGGACGAGGCCACCGAGATCCTGGAGCTGCGCAAGCACGGGATGCACACCAAGCCGGTGGTGCTGCTGAACACCGCCGGTTTCTACGACGGGTTGCAGGAGCAGTTCCAGCGGATGGAGTCGGAGGGGTTCCTGCCGATTCCGCTCACCGACCTGGTCTTCTTCGCGGCCGACGGCGTCGGTGCGCTGGCCTACCTGGAGGAGAAGGCGGGCATCCAGGCCTGAGCCGCCGGGCCCCGCGTCCCCTCGCCCGCTCGTTAGGATCGGCCCCATGGGTACGCACTTGATCACGGGCGCAGGGTCGGGCATCGGAGCGGCGGTCGCACGGCGGCTCGCGGAGCGCGGGGAGGAGCTGTGGCTGCTGGCGCGCAACGCGGTCCGGGCCAAGGAGCTGGCCGCGCAGTTCCCCGGTGCCCGCACGCTCGTGGGTGATCTCGCCAACCCCGAGAAGCTGTCGTGGGCCTTCGGGCAGCAGCCGCTGCCGGACCGTATCGACTCCCTGATGCACAGCGCGGGCGTCATCGAGCTGGGCGCGGTCGGCGATCTGCCGGCCAAGGCCTGGCAGCGGCAGCTCGCCGCCAACCTGGTCGCGCCCGCCGAGGTCACCCGGCTGCTGCTGCCGCTGGTGCGGGTCGCCCAGGGGCACGTCGTCTTCATCAACTCCGGCGCCGGGCTGAACGCGAACGCCCAGTGGGGCGCGTACGCGGCGAGCAAGCACGGCTTGAAGGCGCTGGCCGACTCGCTGCGGGCGGAGGAGCACGAGAACGGCGTCCGGGTGACCTCGGTCTACCCGGGGCGTACGGCCACGCCGATGCAGGAGAGCACCCACCGCCAGGAGGGCAAGGAGTACGACCCGTCCCGCTGGATCGACCCGGAGTCGGTCGCGACGGCCATCATCACGGCCATCGATCTGCCGCGGGATGCCGAGATCAACGACGTATCGGTGCGGCCCGGTCGGTGAGAGCGTGCGTGGGCTGCACCACCCGCTCCGGAATCCGGGCGGCCGCCCCGGAGGCCTTTCCGCCGCGGCGACGTACGCTGCATGAGTGACCACTGAAGCGAAGTCGACCGCGGCGGCGGGGTGCGGGTTCCGGGAGATCCGGGGGCTCGTGACGGAGTTGAGCCGCCGGCTGGACGCCCACCAGCGCAGCCGGATCGGCGAGCTCGGCCTGACGCCGACGCAGGCCAAGGCGCTGGAGGAACTCGGCGAGCCGAAGACCGCGCGGGAGCTGGCCGGAGTGCTGTGCTGTGAGCCGCCGAATGTCACCTACGTCATCTCCAAGCTGGAGAAGCAGGGCATGGTCGTGCGCCGGCCGCACCCCTTGGACGGGCGGGCCAAGCAGCTCGTACTCACCGATGCGGGGCGGGAGTTGCGGCTCGATCTGCTGCGGCGGATGGGGACCGCCTCGCCGCTCGATCACCTCTCGCACGAGGAGCGGGCCGCGTTGCGCGATGACCTGCTGAAGGCGCTGGGGCGGGGCGACTGACCCCGTCGCCGTACTCGGCCTTGGGGAACATCGGTTGTCGCTGAGATTGATCATGGTCCGATCGGGGCGAGCGCGCTGACCCGGTTCTCGTACTCGCGACGGGCCTTGCGCTGGGCCGGGACCGCCGGGGAGCCCTGGGCGCTGTCGAGCGGCTGGCAGCGACGCCGTGGTCGCGGGCGAGGGCGGCAATCGACCGCCCCTCCAGATAGGCGGTGCGGACGTCGTTGGTCTTCGTCGCCGCCACGGCGGGGCGTCGGCCGCCCTTGCTGCCCTTGGCCTCGGCGGCGCGCAGTCCGTCGTAGGTCAGCTCGCGCCGGAGGTCGCGCTGGAGTTCGCCGGCGGCGGCGAGGGTCTGCACCATGAACTTCACGGTGGACAGCAGCTCTCCGGTGCGCGGGTGGCGGGCGGTGAGGTTCGGACAAGGTACTGACGGTCGGTCGACTGCTGGTCGGTCGACACTCGCTTGTAGACCAGGTTGGCCATGTCGCTCCCCGTTGTGGCGGTCGCATTCGACCCTAGCTGTCAGCAAACCCTGTCATCAGCCGCCATCGGGTCTGATGGGATCGGCGCCGCCGTCGGGCCCCGGAAAGTCCGGGTTCATTGGACGGCCACCGCGCCTGTCGTCATTCGATCGTTTGACGACAGGCAGCCGACGCGTCCGGGTGATGTAGTCGGGACAGACTGCTGTCTGCCATCGGTGAACACCACCCCGAGCGGGCGCAACGGTCATTACCGTCCAGTCGCATGACGACGGTCACAACCCGTACGGTCGAATACCCGGCCGACAACCTGACGATGATCGGATACCTCGCGCTCCCGGCCGGTGCCGAGCGTCGGCCCGCAGTCCTGATCGGACCCGAGGGGACGGGGCTCAGCGATGTCGAGCGCCGACGGGCCGAGGCTCTGGCCGAGCTGGGGTACGTGGCGCTGGCCTTCGACCTCCACGGCGGACGCTATTTGGAAGACCCAGAGGAAATGTTGGCCCGTTGCATGCCGCTGCTCGCCGGCCCCGACCGCATGCGAGGAATCGGTCACGCCGCGCTCGACGTGTTGCGTGCCGAACCACGGGCCGACCCCGACCGGACCGCTGCCGTCGGCTACGGCACCGGGGGCGCGGTCGCACTGGAACTCGGTCGCGATGGTGTCGACCTGCGCGCGATTGGGACAGTCAACGCACTCACCACGGGCCGACCGGGCGAGGCGGCACGCATTCGCTGCCCGGTATGGGCCGGGGTCGGGTCGGAAGACCCGATCATGCCGCCCGCCCAACGGGACGCGTTCACCGCAGAGATGCAGGCCGCGGGCGTCGACTGGCGCCTCGTGGTCTACGGAGGAGCCCTTCACGCCTTCCACCACCCACCGGTCGACCACACCGTGCGTCCCGGCGTCGGCTACCACCCACGGCACGCACAGCGAGCCTGGCGTGACATCGTCGCCCTGCTCGCCGAGTGCCTGCCCGTCACGGATTGATCCGATCGGCTCCTGATACTCACTCCTGCCCGCCGTCGTCGTCTTCGTCCAGCTCTGGGGCATCGGGGTCGCGCAGCGGGCGCCGGCGGCCGGGGTGGAGGCGGCGAAGCTGTAGCGGCCGAGCAGGTTCAGGTTGCGGTGCTTGAGCGGGGAGAGCCGGGCGATGTCCTCGTCTCGGATCTCGTGGCCTTCGGCGCGAAGCTGGGCGACGGCGGCGTCGATGTACTTCGTCGTCCAGAGCACGATGGCGTTGAGGACCAGGCCGAGTGCACCGAGCTGGTCCTCCATCCCGTCCCGGTACGCCTGGTGGATGGTGCCGCGCGCGCTTGCGGTGGCACACATCCCGGGCCAGCTTGTGGCGGGACTCCTGCACGGTGAGCTGCCGGTTCATCTGCCGCCGGTAGGTGTCGTCCACCGGGTCGACCACCCGCAGCAGGTGCTCGATTTTCGCGATCCGCCCGTACTCCGCGAACGCCGCACCCAGCGGAGTCGGGCGCCCCTCGCGTCCGAACATGCGCAACAGGTCGTAGGCACGGACCTGGTTGGTGACCAGGGACCCGGCAACCTTCAGCATGTCCGGCCAGTGCGTGACCACCTTGTTCAGTTCACGCGGTTGCGCGCCAGGTCCTCCACCGCGCCGTACGTGCCGGTCTCGACGCCGGGCATCGTGGCCCGCCAGAACCGCTGGTCGTCCAGGTCGCGGAACCGCGGGCTGAAGTTGTAGCAGCACCTCCGGCGCGTGGTGGGCCATGGCCTCCAAGACGGCGCGGACCGCCTCGGTCACCAGCTCCAGGCGGGTCAGCTCCCGTGCGGCGGACAGGATGTGGGTGGAGTCGGTGCGCTGGGTGCCGCGGCCCTTGAGCAAGCCGGCCCGCCGGATCCGGGTGAGCGCGAGGCCCAGCAGCCGGTCGGCGCGGTCGCCCTCGGCGAGCCGGTCGCGGAAGTCGGACAGGGCGCTGTGGTGGAAGCCGGGGTCTTCCAGCTGCAGGCCGTGGGCGTACTTGAAGTCGATGCGGCAGCGCACCGCCTCGGCGGCCTGGCGGTCCGACAGGTTCCGCACGTACTGCAGCACGCAGACCGTGGCGAGCTGGGCGGGGGAGAGCCCGGGGCGGCCATCGCGCGGGTACCAGGCGGTGAAGTCCTCGTCGTTCCAAAGGCCGTCGAGGCGGTCGCGGATCCACATCGCGGTAGTGCGGTGGGGGTTGCCGGCGCGGGCGACCCGCGCGGTCAGCGGCGGGATCTCCGCTCCGGGCCGGGGCTGGAGGGACATATCGGGCTCCCCGGGAACATGGGCATCATGTTCCTACGAGCCTGACGCAACGTCACGATCGTTAACTGCCCGCCCTCAAGATTCCCGGCAGAGTCCTTCAGCGAAGATCCGACTGGACCTCGGTCAGTCGATGCCTTCGACGATGCGGAAGTCGCGCTCGACGCCGTCGGAGAGGGCGACCAGCGCCTCCTGGTAGGCCGCACTCTCGTGCGCCGCGACGGCCTGCTCGAAGCTGTCGAACTCGATCAGGACGGTGCGCTCGGCGATTCCGGCGTCATGCGCCACGACCCGACTGCCACGGGCGAGGATCCGACCGCCCCCGGCCTCGACGGCCGGACCGGCCAGCTTGTTGTAAGCAGCCAGCTTCTCGGGGTCTGAAATGGTGCGGTAGGCGCTGACCCAGTAGCCCTTGGGCATGGAACCTCCAGTGTTGGGATGAGTGCATCTGACTTACGGGTTGGTCTCGGACGAGCGTCGGCGGGCGAGAGCGAGGCTTGTCAGCGTCGTGATCGCCATGGCGCCGATGCCGACCAGCGCCGCGGTGGTGTAGGCGCTGTCGTCGGGGAAGAGGTGGCCGGGGCCGGTGCCCGCGGCGAGGATCAGGCCGCCGATGGCGCTGCCCAGGGAGTACCCGACGCTGCGGACGACGTAGTTGAAGCTCATGGCGCTCGACGTCTCGCTCTTGGGGGTGACGGCCAGGATGACGCCGGGCATCGCGGCCGAGAAGCCGCCGACGCCGAAGCCGAGCACGCCCATCGCCGCGAACAGTTCGGCCAGGTCCGACCGGGCCGCCGCGAACAGGGCGAACCCGCCGCCGACCACGACGGCGCTGCCGGCCAGGAGCAGGGGGTCGGCGATCCGCGTCCGGACCCGCGGCGTGAGCTTGCCGGCGACGAACCCCAGCACCGAGAACGGGATGAGGACCAGCCCGGCGACGAAGGTCGTCAGCCCGAAGCCGTAGCCGGCGCCGTGCGGCGTCTGCGCGTACCGGGTGATGAGCGTGAGCAGGAGGTACATGCCGATCCCGCCGACGAACATGGCGAGGTTCGCCCCGGCGACCGCCGGGTGCCGCACCGCCCGCACATCGACCAGGGGCGTCGTGCTGCGCAGCTCGATGACGGCCCAGACGCAGAGCAGCACCACCGCGACGACGGCGAGGCCCGCCGCCACGGCGAGGTGCCGGCTCCACAGATTCCGTTCGCCGGCGAGGAACAGCACCAGGAGCAGCGCAGCGGCCAGGACGACCGCGCCTGCCACGTCCACGTGGGCGGAGCGGCCTTCGGGGGCTTCGGGCATGGAGCGCCACGCGGTCAGGAGGGCGGCGGCGGTGACGGCCAGGCCGAGGCCGTAGGCGGCCCGTACCCCGCCGAGCTCGGCGAGCAGTGCGGCCAGCGGGTAGCCGACGCCGGCCCCGATGATCGAGACCACCGAGATCAGGGCGATCACGGCCGCGCTGCGCTCCTCGGGGAGGTGGTCCCGGGCCACGCCCATCATCAGCGCCGTCAGCCCGAGCCCGACGCCCTGGGCCGCCCTGCCGGCCAGCAGCCACGCGAACGGCAGCGGCAGCACGGTGAGCGCGCTGCCGGCGACGACGACCGCCAGCGTGGCGAGGATCGTGGCCCGCCGGTGCGGGCCGGCTCCGAGCCGGCCCAGGACCGGCGTGGCGACGGCGCCGCTGAGCAGCGCGACGGTCAGCGTCCACTGCGCGCTGCCGAGCGAGACGTGGAACGAGGTCGCCACGCTGGTGATGAGCGGCGTCCCGAGGCTGGCGACCGCCGCCACGACCAGAGCGATGAACATCAGGGCGGGGACCAGCAGCCGCACCTCGGAACGCGCCACCGGGAACGCCTTCACCGCGACCCTGCCGACCGGCTGCCCGGTCACTGCTTCGGCCCTTCGCGGTCCTGGCTTTCGAGCTCTGCCAGATGCTTCAGCGCCGGAAGGGCCGCCGCCAGCGCCTCGACCTCGTCGCCGGTGAGCTCGCCGATCAACCGCTCGAACGCGTGGACGCCCGCCTGGCGCCGCGTCCGGACATAGGAGGCGCCGGCCTCGGTCAGGCACACCAGCGTGACCCGCTTGTCGGACGCGTCGCCCCGCCGCTCGACCAGGCCGGACTCCTCCATCACCCGGACCAGGGCGGTCATCGCGGGCTGGGTGACGCCCTCGACCGCGGCCAGATCGGTGATGCGCCGCGGGCCGGTCCGGTCCAGGGTGGCCAGGGTGGCGGCGGACGTCAGGCTCATGTCCCGGGGCAGGCGTCTCGCAGCCCTGGTGGCCAGGCCGTAGAGGGCTGCCCCGATGGCGGCGGACGCGCCAGGAGCGGTGTCTTGGCGACTCATGCTCGAAGCATAGCATTTTTATATTCATAGTTTATGTAAATGGTGGACTGGCGCGGGCGGCCTCGATCCGCACCCGCGACGGCGGCCGGCCATCGCGATCGGTGCGCGGCCGGAACCTGCCGCGCCCGTCGACGGGAAGACTTCAGGCAGGTCCGGCCGCCGACGATCCGTCAGCCGTCCACCAGGGTCGATCGAGGCTTAGCGCCGGTTTTCGTTCCGATGTTCCTCAACCCCCTGGCCGACCATGATCGATCTCAGCGCCAACCGCTGTACCGATGTTCCCCGAGGCCGGTACTGCCGCACCGAGGCCCCGGGACTTCCCGGGGCCTCGTTCGTATGTGGCTTCGTATGCGTTCGGTAAAGCTATAGCTGTAATCATTGCGTCGCCAGATAGGTACAGCTTTAACTAAATGCATGATCACTGAGAAAACGGCGCCGGGCGGGACGGCGAGCCCGGCGAAGGCCGGTGACGGCATTCCGGCTCCCCGGTTACACGCCCGCAGCGGCGTCCAACTCCTCGTCCTGGCCCTCGGGTTCGTGATGGCGAGCCTCGACACCGGCATCATGAATGTCGCCGCCAACGACCTGCGGGCCCGGCTCGGACTGAGCATGTCCGGCCTCACCTGGGTCGTCGACGGCTATGTCCTCGCCTTCGCCGCGCTGCTGCTGCTCGCCGGCTCGCTGGCGAAGCGGTTCGGCGCCCGCCGGATCTACCTCATCGGGCTCGCCGTGTTCACCGGCGCCTCCCTGCTGGGCGCCGTCGCACCGAACGGCGCCGTCCTGGTGGCCGCCCGCTTCACCCAGGGAGCGGGCGCGGCGCTCTTCATGCCCAGCTCGCTGTCGCTGCTGATGCACGCCTTCCCGGAGCCGGCCCGCCGGGCGAAGACCCTCGGCATCTGGTCGGCGATCGTCTCCACCTCGGTCGGGCTGGCGCCGACCCTCGGCGGCCTCCTGGTCGGCACCCTTGGCTGGCGCAGCATTTTCCTGGTCAACCTCCCCATCGGTGTGGCGGGGTTGCTGCTCACCCGGCGGGTCATCGCGGCCGTCCCGGCCCGCGGCACGGCGCTCGGCGGCAGCGGCCATGTCCTGGGCCTGCTCGCCCTCGGGTCGCTGAGCTACGCGCTCATCGAAGGGCCCGACAAGGGCTGGTCCGCACCGCCGGTCCTGGCGGCGTGCGCGGTCGCGGCGCTCGCGGCGGCCGGATTCCTCGTCCGCGAGCGGGCCGCCCGCACCCCGGTCCTGCCGGTAGCGCTCTTCGCGGACCACAGCTTCACCGCGGCCAATGTGGTCGGCTTCCTCTTCAACTTCGCCTTCTACGGAGTGCTGTTCGTCCTCGGGCTCTTCCTGCAGACCGCGCGCGGCGCGAGCCCGGTGACGGCGGGGCTGCAGATGCTGCCGGCCGTGCTGGTCCTCCCGTTCGGCAATATCCTCTATGCCCGGATCGGGCCGCGGATCGGCAACCGGACCGCGCTCACCGGCTCGCTGGCGCTCTCCGCCGCGGGCTATGGCCTGCTGTTCCTGATCCTCTCGCCCGGTCTGCCGTACTGGGTGCTCGCGGTGGTGTTCGCGGTCACCCATCTCGGCAGCGGGGTCAGCGCCCCGGCCATGACCGGTGTGCTGATGGCGGCCGCGGGCGGCGAGCACGCCGATATCGGCAGTGCGACCCTCAACGCCAACCGCCAGATCGGCTCCCTGGTCGGCATCGCGGGCATGGGCGCGGTGCTGACGGGGGCGGGCGGCGGCTACCGGGGCGCCACCTACGCCTTCGTGCTGACGGCGGGCGCGCTGGCCGTCGCGGCGGTGGTCGGCCGGCTGGGCATACGCACCCGGGGGTGAGGGGTGTACACGGCCCGGCGTGACGGGCCTACCCCGCCTGGTGTGCCGGGTCTACGTACCGGAGCGTGACCGCCGTACGCATCCGAGCGGGGCGGGCCACCGCGTGACGGACCGGTTTGCCCGTATACCTGAGGCGCCTGCGCCCCCGCACGGGTATGTCCGGCCGCTCCGCAGACCTGGCGCACCCCGCCCGTCGCACCGCCGCATACCCTGCCTGGGTGAGCGAGAACAGCAGGCAGAAGTGGGCCGCGGGCGCGGCGACCGGGATCGGCTCGATGCCGGGCGGTGATGCGCGCGAGGCGGCGAAGACCGTCACCGGATCGCTGGAGACCTTCCCGTATCTGCCGGAGCTCCCGGCCCGGGGGCCGGGCGCCGACATGATCGGGCGGACCCTCGGGATGCTCGTCGAGGTCTACGGCCATGTGGAGCCCAGCGGCTGGCGGATCAGCGACCGGCCGGGGCGCGACACCCGGCGCGCCCACTCCTGGCTCGGGGAGGATCTCGACGCCCTGGAGGAGTTCGCCCAGGGCTATGAGGGGCCGCTGAAGGTCTCCGCGGTCGGACCGTGGACGCTGGCCACCGCTCTGGAGCTGCGGAACGGGGAGGCGGCCCTCAGTGATCCCGGCGCCTGCCGGGATCTCGCGGCGTCCCTGGCGGAGGGGCTGCGCGGCCATCTCGCGGACGTACGGCGGCGGATGCCGGGCGCCCGGGTCGTGCTGCAGCTCGACGAGCCGTCGCTGACGGCGGTGCTCCAGGGGCGGGTGAAGAGCGCCAGCGGCTACCGCACCCACCGGGCCGTGGACCGGTCGGTCGTCGAGGGCGCGCTGCGCGATCTTGCCGCGGTGGCGGAGGGCGGCCCCGTGGTCGTCCACTCGTGCGCGCCCGAGGTGCCGTTCGGGCTGCTGCGGCGGGCCGGTGTCACGGGCATCTCGTTCGATTTCTCCCTGCTCACCGAGCGTGAGGAGGAAGCGATCGGGGAGGCCGTCGAGAGCGGTACGACGCTGTTCGCAGGCGTGGTGCCGGGCGTGGACAGCCGATTGTCAGACCCTGCCGGTAGCGTCATGGGTGTCAGGACGCTGTGGCGCAGGCTGGGGCTGACACCAGGGACTCTCAGCGAGTCCGTGGTCCTCACTCCCTCGTGCGGACTCGCGGGCGCTTCGCCCGCTTATGCCCGCTCGGCCCTCGCCCACTGCGTCCGGGCCGCGAGATCACTCGCAGACAACCCTGAGTGACCACACTCAAGGACCACGGGAGGACAAAACGGTGGCTGGCGAACAGCACGCAGCGGAATCCGAGGTGCCCGCAGCGGCGCGGGAGAAGCACGCGCAGCTCGCTGAGCAGATCGAGGAGCATCGCTTCCGGTATTACGTGAAGGATGCCCCGGTCGTCAGCGACGCGGAGTTCGACAGGCTGCTGCGCTCCCTGGAGGCCCTGGAGGACGAGCACCCCGAGCTGCGCACCCCCGATTCCCCGACCCAGAAGGTCGCCGGGGCGTATGCCACGGAGTTCACCGAGGTCGAGCACCGCGAACGGATGCTCTCGCTCGACAACGCCTTCGACAACGAGGAGTTGGCGGCCTGGGCCGAGCGGATCGCCGGTGAGCTGGGCGGCGACCCCAAGAGCGCGGGGTATCACTTCCTGTGCGAGCTGAAGGTCGACGGCCTCGCCGTCAACCTCACCTACGAGCAGGGCCGGCTGACCCGCGCCGCCACCCGCGGCGACGGCCGTACGGGCGAGGACATCACGCCCAACGTCCGTACGATCGCCGAGATCCCGCACCGCCTCAAGGGCGACCGGATCCCGGATCTGGTCGAGGTGCGCGGGGAGGTCTACTTCCCGATGGAGAAGTTCCTGGAGCTCAACGAGCGGCTGGTGGCCGAGGGCAAGCCGCCGTTCGCCAACCCCCGTAACGCCGCGGCCGGTTCACTGCGCCAGAAGGACCCCAAGATCACGGCCGGCCGCCCGCTGCACATGGTCGTCCATGGCATCGGCGCCCGCGAAGGCCTGGAGATCGACCGCCAGTCGGAGGGCTACGACCTGCTCAAGGAGTGGGGCCTGCCGACGGCCACGCACAACCAGGTCGTCGACTCCCTGGAGGCGGTGCGCGCGTTCATCGCCCATTACGGCGACGCCGACACCCGCCGTACGGCCGTCGAGCACGAGATCGACGGCGTGGTGGTCAAGCTGGACGAGATCCGGCTCCAGGGACGGCTGGGCTCGACCTCGCGGGCGCCACGCTGGGCGATCGCCTGGAAGTACCCGCCGGAAGAGGTCAACACCAAGCTCGTCGACATCCGTGTCGGCGTCGGCCGTACGGGGCGGGTCACGCCGTATGCCGTGGTCGAGCCGGTGACGGTGGCCGGGTCCGAGGTGGAGTTCGCCACCCTGCACAACCAGGACGTGGTCAAGGCCAAGGGCGTGTTCATCGGGGACACCGTCGTGATCCGCAAGGCCGGCGATGTCATTCCGGAGATCCTGGGCCCGGTCGTCGATCTGCGGGACGGCAGCGAGCGGGAGTTCGTGATGCCGGCCGAGTGCCCCGAGTGTGGGACGGCGCTGCAGCCCGCCAAGGAAGGCGATATCGACCTGCGGTGCCCCAACGCCCGCGCCTGCCCCGCCCAGATCCGTGAGCGGCTGTTCTACCTGGCCGGCCGCAAATGCCTGGACATCGAGAACTTCGGCTATGTCGCCGCGACGGCGCTCAGCCAGCCGCTGGAGCCCGCGGAGCCGCCGCTGAAGGACGAGGGCGACCTTTTCGGCCTCTCCATCGAGCAGCTGCTGCCCATCAAGTCGTATGTCCTCGACCCCGACTCCGGTCTGCCCAAGCGCGACCCGAAGACCGGCGAGGAGAAGGTCGTCACCTTCTTCGCCAACCAGAAGGGCGAGCCGAAGAAGAACGCCCTGGCCATGCTGGAGAACATCCAGGCGGCCAAGGAGCGCCCGCTGGCCCGGATCATCACGGGTCTGTCGATCCGGCATGTGGGTCCGGTGGCGGCCGAGGCACTGGCGCGGGAGTTCCGCTCGATCGACCGCATCCGGGACGCGGACGAGACGGAGCTGGCCGCCGTCGACGGCGTGGGAGCCACGATCGCCGCCTCGTTGAAGCAGTGGTTCGCCGTGGACTGGCACCAGCAGATCATCGAGAGCTGGCGGGCCGCCGGCGTCCGAATGGAGGAGGAGCAAACGGGTGATGAGGGCCCGCGTCCCCTCGAAGGCGTCACCGTCGTCGTAACGGGCACACTTCAGTCACACACCAGAGATGGCGCGAAAGAGGCCCTCCAGAACCTCGGAGCGAAGGTGACCGGTTCCGTTTCGAAGAAGACCGGATTCGTAGTGGTGGGTGACAACCCGGGTTCGAAGTACGACAAGGCCATGCAGTTGAAGGTCCCCGTGCTGGACGATGATGGCTTCGCGGTGCTGCTGGAGCAGGGTCCTGACGCAGCGCGAGCGGTAGCTGTCACTCCGCCTGAGGAGGAGTGAGGTGTCACCCCATCGGCGCATACCAGATTGATCCGCGACGCCGGGTCGCATTCGGGCAACCGTCGCCGATCGCTGCCCGTAGCGGCCTTCCTCGGCCTACTGTTGAGGAGTGCGCCTGCCGTGGCGCGGGCACAGCCGGCTGTGAGAGGGATCGGAATGAAACCGACCGACAGCGCCGCTCCGGCGTCGCGGCTCCGGCGGCTCGTCGTGCCCGCGCTGCCCGGAACCATCGTCCTCGTGGCGGGCCTCGCGCTCGCCACGGGCGTCATCGTGACCCTCGGCGAAGGTGACGCACTGTTCCCCGGCGGGTCCATAGGCTGGTCGCTGGCGGTCCTCACCGGCATCATCGTCGGCCATCTGGTCGCCCTCGGCCGGGACCGCTGGTGGGGCGGCACGGGCTCCGGCGCCGCCCTGGCCCTGGCCGTCCTGCTGTTGTACGGCTGGGTGCCCGCCACCCTCGTCAGCCTCTCCGTCGTCGTTCTCGTCGGCGCCGCCCGGCGGCACCGCTGGCGACAGGCCGTGGTGCACGGTGCCGTGGACATTCTCGGCATCGGCGCCGCGGCGCTCGGCCTCGCCGCGTTCGGTGTGGTCTCCAGCGTCCGCCACCCCTGGGCCCCGCCGGCCTGGAACCTCGCCGTCCTCCCCGAAGTCGTCGTGACCGCCGCCGGCTACCTCTTCGTCAGCCGCGGCCTCCTATGGATCAGCCTCGCCCCGCGCACCGGCCAGTTGCCCGCCATCCCCCGAACGGCCGTACTGCGCCAGGCACTCGTCGGCACCGCACTGCTCGGCATCTCCCCGCTGATCGCCGTCTGCGCCCTCCACGCCCCCCTGCTGCTGCCGCTATTCGCGGTCCCGCTGATCGCGCTGGACTCCACCCTGTGGATAGCCCGCGCCCGCGCCGAGGAGCAGCTGCGCGACCCGCTCACCGGCCTGCCCAACCGCCAGTGGCTGCTGGAGCGCACCTGGACCGCGCTGGACGATGCCGAGCGCGTCGGCTCCCGGGCGGCGCTGGTCCTCATCGACCTGGACCGCTTCCGCTCCGTCAACGACACCCTCGGCCACCTCGCCGGCGACCGCCTGCTGCTGCAGATCGCCGACCGCCTGCGGCACGCCCTCCCGCGCGGCGCCGAGGCGGCCCGGCTCGGCGGCGACGAGTTCGCCGTCCTGCTGCCCACCACCGACTCCCTCACCAGCTCCCAGCGGGTGGCCCGCACCCTCGTCGCCGCCCTCGGCTCCCCGCTGGACCTCGACGGTCTGACCCTCGTGCTCGAAGCCAGCGCGGGGGTCGCCGTCTTCCCCGACCACGCCCTCGACGCCGAAGGGCTGCTGCGGCGCGCCGATGTGGCCATGTACCAGGCCAAGCGGGACCGCAGCGGCGTCGAGCTCTACGAGGCCAAGCGCGACGGCAACACCCCTGATCGCCTCGGCCTGTTGGGCGATCTGCGCCGCGCCCTGGACGCCGGCGACGTCGAGCTGCACTACCAGCCCAAGGTCGGCTTCGACGGCCATGTCGCCGGGCTGGAGGCGCTGGTCCGCTGGGTGCATCCGGACCGCGGCCGGGTGCCACCGGACGAATTCATCGCCATCGCCGAATCCTCCGGGCTGATGCCACGGCTGACGGAGTACGTCCTCGAAACGGCGCTCGCCCAGGTGGCGCGCTGGCGCGCGATGGGACTGGAGGTGCCGGTCGCCGTCAATGTCTCCCCGCGCGATGTGCACTCCCCGGGCTTCGCCGGAGCGGTCGCCGCGCGGCTCGCCCGGCATCGCGTCCCACCGGGCGCCCTCCAACTGGAGATAACCGAGCACGTCCTCCTGGAGGATCCGCAGCGGGCCGCCGACACCCTCGCCGGGCTCACCGCGCACGGGGTGAAGATGTCGCTCGACGACTTCGGCACCGGCTACTCCTCCCTCGTCCATCTGCGGCGGCTCCCGGTGAGCGAGCTGAAGATCGACCGCTCCTTCGTGGCCCGGCTGGCCGTCGACAACGAGGATGCCGAGATCGTCCGCTGCACCCTCGACCTCGCCCACTCCCTCGGCCTGCTGGTCGTCGCCGAGGGCGTCGAGGACGACGAGACCTGGGAGCGGCTGCGCGACCTCGGCTGTGACGCCGTACAGGGCTGGCTGGTGGCCGCCGCGATGCCACCGGACGAAACCACGGCATGGCTGAGAGCCCGCGGCGAGCGCGGCTGGCAGCGCGAATCGGAGACGGCCGCCCTGGCGGCGGAGAAGGCCGCCGAGCGCCCTTCGGGACAGGTCTTGAACTGACCCGGCCTCCGGCCGTCCCGTGTCCCCGCTCCGAAGAACTCGCGCAGACGCCCTCGGCAGTGAACCGGTCCGGTGATCACGGGCCGACCGACAACAGCGACGCGACCGGCGACAGCGACGCCTCCGACGTGTCCGGCGACAGCGACGCCTCCGACGTGTCCGGCGACAGCGACGCCTCCGACGTGTCCGGCGACAGCGACGCCTCCGACGTGTCGGGCGAGAGCGACGCTTCCGACGTGTCCGGCGAGGGTGACCCGTCCGGCGCCGGCACCGCCTCCGACCCGTCCGACGACAGCGCCGCCCCCGACACGTCCGGCGAGCCCGTCCCGTCCCAGGAGGCAGAGGAGGCAGAGGAGGCAGAGGAGGCAGATGAGCCGTCCGGGCCGGAGGATCCGTAGGGCGGCGACACCTCCGGTGGATCTTGGAAATGCTCCGCGCCCGACGATCACGGCCGCCCCCGGCGAAACGGTTTCGCGGCAGCTCTTCCGTACGCCATAGGATTGGGCCGGAAAAGTTCACCGGAGCATTCGCCGAGAAGACTCCGCCTGGACTCTCCGCCCGGAACACTCCGCCCAGAACACCAGAGGATCGCTGCATGCCTGGCATCACGCGCGAGGAGGTCGCCCACCTCGCCCGGCTGGCACGTCTGGAGCTGAAGGCCGAAGAGCTCGACCACTTCGCCGGACAGCTCGACGACATCATCGGCGCGGTCGCCCGCGTCTCCGAGGTCGCCGACCAAGACGTACCGCCGACCTCCCACCCGCTGCCCCTGACCAACGTCATGCGGCCGGACGAGGTCCGTCCGTCGCTGACCCCCGAGCAGGCGCTCTCCGGCGCCCCGGCCCAGGAGCAGCAGCGTTTCAAGGTGCCGCAGATCCTGGGGGAGGAGTGACCGTGAGCGACGCACCCGCGGCCGCCGGGCCGCACCCGACCGCGAAAGCCGCACCTCTGCGCCGCGCGGGCGGAGAAGCGAACGAAGAAGCTAGGGCCATGGCAGACCTGATCAAGCTCACCGCCGCCGAGATCGCGGCGAAGGTCGCCTCCGGCGAGCTCACCGCCGTCGAGGTGACCGAGGCCCACCTGGCGCGCATCGAGGCCGTCGACGAGAAGGTGCACGCCTTCCTGCACGTCGACCGCGAGGGCGCGCTCGCCCAGGCCCGCGCCGTGGACGAGAAGCGTGCCCGCGGCGAGAAGCTCGGCCCGCTGGCCGGCGTCCCGCTCGCGCTCAAGGACATCTTCACGACGGAGGGCATTCCCACCACCGTCGGCTCGAAGATCCTCGAAGGCTGGATCCCGCCGTACGACGCCACGGTCACCAAGAAGCTCAAGGCCGCCGACGTCGTCATCCTCGGCAAGACCAACATGGACGAGTTCGCCATGGGGTCCTCCACCGAGAACAGCGCCTACGGCCCGACCGGCAACCCCTGGGACCTGACCAAGATCCCCGGCGGCTCCGGCGGCGGCTCCAGCGCCGCGCTCGCCTCCTACGAGGCCCCGCTCGCCATCGGCACGGACACCGGCGGCTCCATCCGCCAGCCCGCGTCCGTCACCGGCACGGTCGGCGTCAAGCCCACCTACGGCGGCGTCTCCCGCTACGGCATGGTGGCCTTCTCCAGCTCCCTGGACCAGGGCGGCCCCTGCGCCCGTACGGTCCTGGACGCGGCCCTGCTGCACGAGGCCATCGCCGGCCACGACCCGCTGGACTCCACCTCCATCGACGCCCCCGTACCGCCGGTCGTCGAGGCGGCCCGCAACGGCAGCGTCGAGGGCATGCGCGTCGGCGTCGTCAAGCAGTTCCGCGGCGAGGGCTACCAGGCCGGTGTCATCCAGCGCTTCGACGAGTCCGTCGCGCTGCTGAAGGAGCTGGGCGCGGAGATCGTCGAGCTGGACTGCCCGTCCTTCGACCTGGCGCTGTCCGCGTACTACCTGATCGCGCCCTCGGAGTGCTCCTCCAACCTGGCCCGCTTCGACGCCATGCGCTACGGCCTGCGGGTCGGCGACGACGGCACGAAGTCCGCCGAGGACGTCACCGCGCTGACCCGTGAGGCCGGCTTCGGCGACGAGGTCAAGCGCCGCATCATCCTCGGCACGTACGCGCTCAGCTCCGGCTACTACGACGCGTACTACGGCTCCGCCCAGAAGGTGCGGACGCTGATCACCCGCGACTTCGAGAAGGCCTTCGAACAGGTCGATGTGATCGTTTCGCCGACCACGCCGACCACCGCCTTCCCGATCGGCGAGCGCGCCGACGACCCGATGGCGATGTACCTCGCCGACCTGTGCACGATCCCCACCAACCTGGCAGGCAACGCGGCGATGTCGCTGCCCTGCGGCCTGGCGCCCGAGGACGGGATGCCGGTGGGCCTGCAGATCATCGCTCCTGCCATGGCCGACGACCGGCTCTACAAGGTCGGTGCCGCGGTCGAGACCGCGTTCACCGCCAAGTGGGGTCACCCGCTGCTTGAGGAGGCACCTGCACTGTGAGCGCCATGACCAAGAAGGCCAAGAACTTCAAGAAGTCCAAGGGCGGCCTGTATCTGTCGATCGGCAGCACCGCGTTCGGCGCCCTCAGCGTCGCGAAGCAGGCCAAGCTGGCCCGTCAGGAGAACGACACGCTCCGCCTGATCGACGCCGCCGTTTCGGCCGCGGCGATCGTCACCGGCCTGGCGATCCTCTACCGCGAACTGAAGCGCCTGGGCGACGACGACGTCCTGCTGGGCTGAGAGGGAAAGTTTCACCGTGACTGTCACTGACCTGGTGTCGTACGAGGACGCCCTCGCGACGTACGACCCCGTCATGGGCCTGGAGGTCCATGTCGAGCTCGGCACCAAGACCAAGATGTTCTGCGGGTGTTCCACCACCCTGGGGGCCGACGCCAACGCGCAGACCTGCCCCACCTGCCTGGGCCTGCCCGGCTCGCTGCCCGTCGTCAACGCGATCGGCGTCGAGTCCGCGATCAAGATCGGCCTGGCGCTGAACTGCTCCATCGCCGAGTGGTGCCGCTTCGCCCGGAAGAACTACTTCTATCCGGACATGCCCAAGAACTTCCAGACCTCCCAGTACGACGAGCCGATCGCCTTCGACGGCTACCTCGACGTACAGCTGGAGGACGGGGAGATCTTCCGGGTCCACATCGAGCGCGCCCACATGGAGGAGGACACCGGCAAGTCCACCCACATCGGTGGCGCCACCGGCCGTATCCACGGCGCCCGGCACTCCCTCCTCGACTACAACCGCGCCGGCATCCCGCTCATCGAGATCGTCACCAAGCCCATCGAGGGCGCGGGCGAGCGGGCCCCCGAGGTCGCCAAGGCGTACGTCGCCGAGCTGCGTGAGCTCATCAAGGCGCTGGGCGTCTCCGAGGCCCGGATGGAACAGGGCCAGATGCGCTGCGACGTGAACCTGTCGCTGCGCCCCCAGGGCACCGAGAAGCTGGGTACCCGCTCGGAGACCAAGAACGTCAACTCCCTGCGCTCCGTGGAGCGCGCGGCGCGCTTCGAGATCCAGCGCCACGCCGCGGTGCTGTCCTCGGGCGGCACGATCGTCCAGGAGACCCGGCACTTCCACGAGGAGGACGGCTCCACCACGGCCGGCCGCATCAAGGACAACGCCGAGGACTACCGCTACTTCCCCGAGCCGGACCTGGTGCCGGTGGCCCCCTCCCGCGAGTGGGTCGAGGAACTGCGGGCCACGCTCCCCGAGCTGCCGCGGCTCCGCCGCAACCGGCTGCGCGAGGAGTGGGGCATCTCCGAGCACGACATGCAGTCGATCCTCAACGCGGGCGCGGTCGATCTGATCACCGCCACCGTCGACGCCGGTGCGGACTCCGTCTCGGCCCGTAAGTGGTGGATGGGCGAGCTGGCCCGCCGCGCCAACGAGGACGGCGTGGACCTGGCCGACCTGCCGATCACCCCCGAGCAGGTCGCCCGGGTCACCGCGCTGGTCGCCGACGGCTCCCTCAACGACAAGCTGGCCCGCCAGACCATCGAGGGCGTGCTGGCCGGCGAGGGTGACCCCGACACGGTCGTCGAGAAGCGCGGTCTGAAGGTCGTCTCCGACGAGGGCGCCCTGGGCACCGCCGTCGACGAGGCGATCGCCGCCAATGCCGCCATCGCCGACAAGATCCGCGGTGGCAAGGTGGCCGCGGCCGGCGCCCTGGTCGGCGCGGTCATGAAGGCCACCCGCGGCCAGGCCGACGCGGCCCGCGTGCGCGAACTGATCCTGGAGAAGCTGGGCGTCGAGGGCTGACGCGCTTTTCCTGGTGCACGACGGTGAGCGGCCGTCCTTCTCCGGAAGGGCGGCCGCTTCGCCGTTCCCCCACCCGATCGGCCCGCCGAGGAATGCCATGGCCCACCGCCATGCTGTGATCGACAAGAGGCTCCTCCGCACGGACGGGGCCACCCTCAGCCAGTGGAGGAACGGTGCAGCAGCAGGCTCTCGCTTCGCGGATCGGCCGGGTCGGTGTCTGGCACGGCGGGCTCGGCATGGTGCCGGCCGCCGTCATGCGTCAGGCGGCGGCCGAGATCGAGGAATGGGGGTACGGCGCCCTGTGGTTCGGGGAGGCGCAGGCCACCGAAGCGGTCAGCCAGGCCGGGCTGCTGCTGGCCGCCACCGAGCGGATCACCGTCGCCACCGGCATCGCCAACATCTGGGTACGGGACGCGTCCGCCATGACGGCCGCGGCGCACACCCTGGCCGAGGCGTACGACAGCCGGTTCCTGCTGGGCCTGGGCGCGAGCCATGCCCCGCTGGTCAACCAGCGCGGCCACACCTACACCAAGCCGCTCGCCGCGATGCGCGAGTACCTCGACGCGATGGACGCGACGCCGTACGACGGGCCGGTGGCCGACCCGCCGCCCGCCCGGGTGCTGGCGGCGCTCGGCCCCAAGATGCTGGAGCTGGCGCGGGACCGTACGGCCGGCGCTCACCCCTACTTCGTCACCCCCGAGCACACCGCCCGCGCCCGCGAGATCCTCGGCGCCGGTCCGCTGCTCGCCCCCGAGCAGGCCGTACTCCTGGAGTCCGACCCCGCCACGGCCCGCTCCCTGGCCCGTGAACACCACACCCGCTTCTACCTGCAGCTGCCGAACTACATCGGCAACCTGCGCCGACTCGGCTTCGGCGACGAGGACTTCGCGGGCGGCGGCAGCGACCGGCTGGTGGACGCCATCGTGGCATGGGGCGACGCCGACGCCGTACGGCGTCGCGTACAGGAACACCACGACGCCGGGGCGGACCATGTGGCCCTCCAGCCGTTGGCGGCGGACCGGGGCCTGGGGCTCGATCAACTGCGGGAACTGGCGCCGGTGTTGCTCGGAACCTGACGGCCGGCGGCCGATGGGGGCGGCGGGGGGCGGTGTGGCCCGCCGCCCGCCGCTCCGCCGGTCAGGCGGCAGTACCCGTGGCCTGCTGCTCGGGTGGGGTGTCCTTGTGACTGATCGCCAGGTAGCCCACGAGCAGGACGATGGGCACGATCAGTGTCAGCGTGACCGGCCCCGTGCCCCAACCGAGGCCGCCGCGGGAGGTGGAGACGCCCATCCAGTCGGCGAAGGAGGCCCCGAGCGGGCGGGTCAGGACGTACGCCCACCAGAAGGCGGCGACGGCGTTGAGGCCGAGGAAGCGTCCGGAGAGTGCGGGCACCGCGATGAGGGCGGTGAACAGGATGCCGGAGGGGAGGTAGCCCCAGCGCAGGGTGCCCGCGGTGAGGTCGCCGACGGCGGTGCCGAGGGCGAAGGTGGCGAGCACGGTCGCCCAGTAGAAGGTCTCGCGGCGGCGGGTGCGGATGCTGTGGATGGACAGCGTGCCCTCGGACACGTACCAGGCAGTCAGGAGCGCGGCGAGCCCGAGGGAGAAGGCGATGACCGAGACCGTGTAGGGGATGCCGGCCACGACGTGGACGACATCGGCGGCCATCGTGCCGAAGACGCTGACCATGACGATGGCGGACCAGTAGACCCAGGGCCGGTAGCGGGTGGTGCGGAACTGGAGGACCAGCAGGGCCACCAGCCCGGCCAGCCCGAGGGTGCCGGCCGGTATCGGCCCGAGCGTCCGGCCGAGGTAGTCCGAGGCCGTCTCGCCCATACCCGTGGTGAGTACCTTCACTCCCCAGAACAGGGCCGTGACCTGCGGTACCTTGCTCCAGCCCGGTCCGTGTCCGCGGCCGGTCACGGGGGTGCCGTATCGCCTCCCGCCCACGGGCCGTGCCGGCGCCTCGCTGCTCGGCTGTGCCATCGTCCTGTCCGCCCTCCCGGCGCGGTGCGCCGTGTCGGCAACCTTCTGCATGTCGGGCGCCGGGCAGCGACCACGCGCGCTCGGTGGTCACTGCCCGGCATTCGTCTACAAGACTGTAGACGATGGGGTGGGGCGAGCCGCGACCGCCTCCGGTCCGCGGCCCCGGGGCCCGCGGTACCCGCATTCGGGCCTCCTGGGGTGGTCGTCCGGAACGATGCGGTGGGTCGAGGCCCTCGTGGCCGGCACGCGCGAGGACGGCCGCGACCACGGCATGGACGGCCGGACCCGAGCGTTCGTCACACGCACCACCGAGAATCTGCTCCATGCCTTCGCCGAGGCGCCCGCGGCGAAGATCCGGCCGGCGCCCCGGAACAACGTGGCGCGCGTGTACGGGACCTGAGCCTCGCCCGACCGGGCTCAGTGACCCAGCCGCTCCAGGGCGGCCAGCGGATAGCGTTCCCCGGCCACGGCGCCGTCGGGCACGGCCGCCCGCAGCCGGGCCGCGTCCTCCGGACCGAGCGCGAGGCCGGCCGCCGCCACGTTCTCCTCCAGGTAGGCACGGCGCTTGGTGCCGGGGATCGGCACGATGTCCTCGCCCTGGGCGAGCAGCCAGGCGAGGACGGCCTGTGCCGGGGCGCAGCCGAGGGAGTCGGCGGTGCGGCGAACGGCCTGGACGAGGCGCAGATTGCGGTCGATGTTCTCGTCGGAGAACCGCGGCCAACGGCGCCGGGCGTCCTCGGAGGTGAGGTCGTCACGGGAGGCCAGCGCACCCGTCAGCATGCCGCGCCCGAGCGGGGAGTACGCCACGACGCCGATGCCGAGCTCCCGGCAGGTCGCCAGCATCTCGCCCTCCACGACATCCCGCGTGAAGAGGGAGTACTCCAGCTGTACGGCGCTGATGGGGTGGACGGCGTGCGCCCGGCGCAGCGTCCTCGGGCTCACCTCGCTGAGGCCGAGGTGTCGTACGGCGCCGACGGCGACGAGCTCGGCCATCGCGCCGACCGTCTCCTCGATGGGGACGGCCGGATCGCGGCGGTGCATGTAGTAGAGGTCGATGCGGTCCGTGCCGAGGCGGCGCAGGGAGGCGTCGCATGCCTCCCGCACCCAGGCGGCGGAGGTGTCGACCTCGTTCACCCGCCCGGTGGCGGCGTCGTGCCGGAGCCCGAACTTGGTGGCGATGACCAGTCCGTCCCGCTGCGCAGCCGTACGGCTGCGCAGCCAGCGGCCGAGGAACTCCTCGTTGGTGCCGCGCCCGTAGGCGTCCGCGGTGTCCAGCAGCGTCATGCCGAGCTCGGCCGCGCGGTCGAGGGTCCGTACGGATTCCGCGTCGTCCGGGACGCCGTACGAGGTCGACATCCCCATGCAGCCGAGGCCGAGCGCGGAGACGGTGGGCCCGTGCGTACCGAGCCGTCGGTGCTTCATCGTCGCCCCGGCGCCGGTCAGACGGAGACGTCCGCGATGAAGGCGGCCCAGGCGGCGCTGCTCAGCGTGAGCGCCGGGCCGTCGGGGTTCTTGGAGTCGCGGACGTGGATGGCGGAAGGGCAGGTGGCGACTTCGATGCAGTCGCCGCCCTCACTGCCGCTGTAGGTGGACTTGTGCCAGGTGTAAGCAACCTCTATGCAGTCGCCGCCCGCGCTGCCGCTGTAACTGGACTTGAACCAGGTGACGCCGTTGGAGAAGGGCTGGGCTGCTGTGCTGGTCATGACTCTCCTAGCAAGTCGTCCAGCAGGCCTCTGGTCTCCTCAGGGGTGAGGGCCTGCGACCGCAGCATCCCATACACCTGTTGGTACACACTGACCTTGTCCGGATCATCGATGAGGAAGCTGATCCGTTGCGCCTCGATGTATGCGAGGTGTTCGTGTTCGGGTGTCTCCAAGAGGACGAGCGGTCCATCCAGTGAGGCGTGTGTGGTTCGAGCGGTCGGCATGATCTGGAGCCCCAGGAAGGGCAGTTCGGCGCACCGACGCAGATGGCGGAGTTGTTCACGCCAGGTGTCCGTTCCTCCTAACGGCCGGTGGAGTACCACCTCCTCCAGAATGAAGTTGAGCATCGGCCGAGGCTTCTTGCGTTCCAGCAGCTTCTGTCGGTCGATCCGCGCGGAGAGCCACTCGTCCGCCTGATCTTCATCGAGCGGCGGATAGAGGCAGTCGAAGACCGCGTGCGCATAAGGCTCCGTCTGTAACAGCCCAGGCACCACCTGGTTCTGGTACGACAGCAGCGTCAGCGCCTCCTCCTCGTGCTCCACCAGGTCCTGGACGAACGCGGGCAGCTTCTCCCGCTCAGGGACCTTCGCCACCGCGACCGCCAACGCCCCCTTGGTGTCAAGGAGTTCATCAAAGGTCTCAGCAAGGTCGATCTTCAGTGGTCTCCGGCCCTGCTCGATCGATCCGATCGTGTCCTCGTGCAGCCCCACCCGCTCGGCCAGCGCGGGCTGGGTGATGCGGGCGGCCTTCCGGAAGTGACTCAGCTGGGCGCCGATCACATGCCAGGAAGTGATCCTCTTCGGTTTGTTCGCCGGGTGCATGCGCTCTGCCTTCCCCTCCCCGCGACGGCATGACACAGCCAGAAGTCGTACAGCGGATCTGTACGACCTGACACTGTGGTCCAGCATAGTTACGCACTGTGACAGTGGCGGTTATGCACAAGGAGATTCAGACCCTCTGCGCCCGCACGGCGTTCTACCGGCGCGAGCGCCGATCGGTCCCGCTGGCACGGCAGTTCGCGCGTACTGCCCTCACCGACTGGGGGCTGGGCCACCTCGCGGACGACGTCCTGCTCTGCGTGAGTGAACTGGCCACCAACGCCCTGCTGCACGGCGTCCCGCCCGGCCGTGGCTACCGGCTGTGGCTCTCGCAGGCCGAGGACGGACTGCTGCGCGTGGAGGTGCACGACAGCGGTGACGGGGAGCCGCGGGCTCCGGTGCCGTACGACGGTGACGGTGACGAGGGCGAGTCCGGACGCGGGCTGCTGCTGGTGTCCGCGCTCGCCGACGCGTGGGGGGGCGGGGAGGGCGGGCCGGGGGAGGTGGTGTGGTGGGGGGTGCCCGGCTACGGCAAGGGTTACGGCAGGCCGTGAACGTGCGGGCCGACCGCGTTCGACCAGGCGTTGCCGCTCGTCGAGTCCCAGTTGGTCGACCAGGTCATGGCGCCCCGTATGCCGGGGTAGGTGCGGGCCGGTTTGAAGGAGCCGCAGTTGGTGCCCCTGGCCAGGCAGTCGAGGGCGGCATTGACGACGCTCGGAGCGACATAGCCGCTGCCCGCGCCCCGGGTGGAGGCGGGCAGGCCCAGGCCCACCTGGGCGGGGGTGAGGCCGCCTTCGAGCTGGATGCAGGCGAGCGCGGTGAGGAAGTCGACGGTGCCCTGGGAGTAGACCTTGCCGTCACAGCCGAGCATGGAACCACTGTTGTAGTACTGCATGTTGACGACGGTGAGGATGTCCTTGACGTTCAGTGCGGTCTGGAAGTAGCCGCCCGAGGTGGACTGCATGTCGAGGGTCTGGGGCGCCATGGTGAGGACGAGCTTGCCGCCCGCCTTCTGGGAGAGCGAGCGCAGTGCCTGGCTCATATAGGTCGGGTTGAGGCCGTTTTCGAGGTCGATGTCGACGCCGTCGAAGCCGTACTGCTGCATGAGGGTGTAGAGGCTGGTGGCGAAGTTGTCCGCGGAGGCGGCGTCGTTGACGGAGACGGTGCCCTTCTCGCCGCCGACGGAGATGATGACCGACTTGCCGGCCGCCTGCTTGGCCTTGATGTCGGCCTTGAAGCGGTCGACGGTGTAGCCGCCCAGACCGGCCGAGTCGAGGTTGAAGGTGACGGCGCCGGGTGTGGTGGTGGCGTCCGCGAAGGCGACGGCGATGATGTCGTACTGGCCCGGTACGTCGCTGATCTTCTGGACGGTGGCGCCGTTGTTGAAGTTCTGCCAGTAGCCGGTGACCGCGTGCTGGGGGACGGTGGGGTTGCCGCCGTCTCCGGAGGGTGCTGTGGTGGCCGTGACCTCCGCCGAACGGGCCGATTCACCGGCCGCGTTGGTGGCCGTGACCTGGAAGCGGTAGGCGGTGGCGGGTGCCAGGTCGGAGACCGTCGCCGAAGTGCCGTTCGCCGTCCGGTACTTGGTGCCGTCGCGGTAGACGGTGTAGCCGGTGGCGCCGGAGACCGGGTTCCAGGAGAGGGCGACGGAGGACGCGGTCACCGCACCGGCGGTGAGCCCGCCGGGTGCGGCCGGGACCTCGGGTCCGGGGTCGGTGCCGCCCCCGCCGTCCGGGCCGAGCACGCTGAAGTCGTCGGCGTAGTAGGTCGGTTGCCCGTACCAGCCGTGGGTGTAGACGGTGACCGAGGTGGTGGCGGGGCCGGTGGTGAAGGTGGTGGTGAGCTGCTGCCAGCCGGTGGCGGACGGGGTCCAGGTGGAGACGTCCGTGGTGCCGGTGCCGGAGGCGCCCAGATAGACGTAGGAGCCCTGGACGTATGTGCTCAGCCGGTAGGTCGAGCCGGGCTTGACGGCGACGGTCTGGGAGCAGGTGGCGTTGTCGGAGGCGGTGGGGGCGGCCTTGAGGGCGCCGGTGCCGCTGTGGACGGGGGTGCCGACGGTGCTGCCGCTGCCCGCCGAACACGTCCAGTTGCTCAGGCCGGATTCGTAGCCCGCATTCCTGGCGACGTTGACATCGGCCGCGGCGGCCGGTGTGGAGCCGGAAAGGGTGGCCGCCGCGGCGGCGAGGGCCGTCAGTGCCGCCGCGAGCAGGCGTCTGTGGCGCGCCGGCCGGGTGAGTGCGGTGCGAGGCATGGCTGTCTCCAGTGCCGAAGGGGGGAACACGGGGAGAACTGCAGCAAGACGGTGGCCACCGCTACTGGCCACAGAATGGTTCAGACCAATGGGGCGGTCAAGAGGCCCGGCACAACGGGGACTTGCGCGTGCCGGGAGTTCCGATCGGCCTGGCTGTCCAGAACCGTCTGGATCTCGCGCAGCCCCAGGTCCAACTCCCGCATCAGCAGGATCTGCTGCAGCCGCAGCAGATCGGCCTCCTGGCGCACGATGCGGCCGGTGCCGGAGTCACGGCTCGACGGCGTGGGCAACAGCTTTTACCGCTCCCCGAGTTGTCACTTCTATACCTATCGCCCGTCACGACCCTCCGTTAGCGTCCTCGTCGCCCCATCGCCATGGGTTGGGTGCAGACCATTGACTGGCTGATGGACCGTCGACTGGGAGGTCGGGCGTGGCACCTGAGGTATCTCGTAGACATGTACTGGGAGTTGGCGCGGCGGCGGTGGGCGCGGCGGCGGCCGGATCGCTGCTGCCACGGTCGTTGCAGCAGGCGCTGGCGGCCGACGCGGCACGGCCGGCGCGTGGCGGGGACGGGCTCGGGGACATCAGGCATGTGGTCGTGCTGATGCAGGAGAACCGCTCCTTCGACCACTACTTCGGGATGCTGCGCGGCGTACGCGGCTACGCCGACCGCAACGCGATCGAGCTGCCCGGCGGGCGGAGCGTCTATGAGCAGCCGGGGCTGCTGGGCGCCGGGACCGTGCTGCCGTTCCCGGTGCGCGAGGCGGCCGCCACGCAGAAGAAGGACCTGCAGTACATCGGCGCGCTGGACCACAGCTGGTTCGGCGGGGCCGTGGCGTGGAACGGCGGCTGGATGAACAGCTGGGTCACCGCCAAGACCGCCGCCACGATGGCGCACTACGACCGGCAGGACGTCCCGCTGCACTACGAACTCGCGGACACCTTCACCGTCTGCGATGCCTACCACTCCTCGATCCACTCCTCCACCAGCCCCAACCGCAACCACCTGGTGAGCGGTTGGACGGGCTATGAGCCCAACGGCAAGCGTGCCGTCGGCAACGACGCGTACGAGGAGGACACCCACACCGGCTACACCTGGACCACCTACGCCGAGCGGCTGGAGAAGGCCGGCCGCAGTTGGCGGGTCTACCAGGAGTGGGACAACTTCACCGACAACAACCTGGAGTTCTACGCGAGCTTCAAGGCGGTGGCGAGGAAGGCCCTGGCCAAGGTGGACGGGGTGCAGAACATGACCGGCTACTACGGGAAGCTGGCGGGCGCCGACGAGGCCGGGCGCCGACGGCTGCAGGGGCTGCTGGAGGAGGGCGTCAGGGGCCTGAGCCGCGCTGAGCGCAGCCTGTTCGAGCGGGCGCTGCGCCGCGGTGAACCGGACAGCACGGCGACCGCCTTCGCCGCCGACGTGGCGAGCGGCAGGCTGCCCGAGGTGTCGTACCTCGTGCCGTCCGCGGCGGACTCCGAGCACCCCGGCTCGTCCTCGCCGGCCGAGAGCGCCACCATCGTCTACAAGGTGCTGGACGCGCTCGGCAAGCACCCGGACGTCTGGCGGCACACCGCGCTCTTCCTGACGTACGACGAGAACGACGGGTTCTTCGACCATGTGCCGCCGCCGGTCCCGCCGCCCGGGACGGACGGCGAATACTGGGACGGGCGCCCGACCGGTCTGGGCATGCGGGTGCCGATGCTGGTCATCTCGCCGTGGACGGTCGGCGGCTACGCCTGCTCGCAGGTCTTCGACCACACCTCGATCACCCGGTTCCTGGAGCGCTGGACGGGGATCGAGGAGCCCAACATCAGCGCCTGGCGGCGCACCGTGTGCGGCGATCTGACCGCCGCCTTCGACTTCTCCCGCGGGCGCAAGCAGCCGTCGGTGCGGCAGCCCGGCGCGATCCCGCCGTTCAGCGGGCGCTGGTCGCCGCTGCCACCGGCCGAGCAGGCGCCGCCGCAGCCGGAGCGCGGCAGCCGGCCGGCCAGGGCGCTGCCGTACCAGCCGGACGCCGACGGCGGCTTCGACCCGGGCGCCGCCGTCTTCCGGATGGCCGTACGCAATGGCGGGAAGGCCTCCGCGCACCTGGCGCTCTACCCGTACGCGAAGGAGTTCGACGTCCCGCAGCACCGGGATGTGCGGGGGAAGGGGGAGTGGGAGGTACCGGTCAAGGGTGGTGCATACCGCTTCACGGTGACCGGGCCGAACGGCTTCCGGCGGGAGTTCGCCGGGACGGGGCGGGGCGCCGCCGCGGCCGTCCGGATCAGCACACGGATCGACGCCGGGCGGCAGGAGCTCCATCTGACCGTCACCAACCACAGCCGCACCGGGCTGACCTTCACCCTTGAGCCGCTGGCGTACGCGGACGGCGCGCCGCGCACGCTGAAGGTGAAGGCCGGCGGCATCCGCACCGTCGCCCATCCGGCCGGGGACGCGCACGGCTGGTACGACCTCGGTCTCTCGGTCGCCGAGGACCCATCGTTCCACCGCCGGCTGATGGGACATGTGGAGAACGGCAAGGAGTCGGTCACCGGCTGAGACACGGCGCACGGGGCGGGGCCGGGACCAGGGACGAGTTCCCTATTCCCGACTCTTTGTGGGGAAGTCCACAAACACCTCAAAGGATCTCTCCGGGCTGACACCCTGCACCCAACAAGGGGGCCCGCCGTTCCCTCACGGGCATGCGGCGGGCCTGTCCGTCCCCCGTACATCCGCGCTCGGCACCACCCGCCCCCGGGAGATATCGACGCACAACCCGGGAAGCAGACGAGGTCCGTGACCGCTCTGGCTCGGTGGTGTCTCAGGCGCCGCATCGTGGTGATCGTTCTCTGGCTCGCCGCGTTCGCGGGGGTCGCCACCGCCGCGGGGGTGACGGGGTCCGCGTACTCGAACAACTACGAGGTGCCCGGGACCGAATCCGGGCGGGCCTCGGCCCTGCTCGCCCAGGCCTTTCCGGGACAGTCCGGGGACAGCGACAGCATCGTGTGGCACACGGACTCCGGAACGGCGCGTTCCGCCGCGGTCCGCAAGACGATGACGCACACCCTGGAGAAGATCGCCGAGCTGCCCGGCGTCTCCGAGGTGCAAAGCCCCTACGGTGGCCACGGCGCGCGCCCGTCCGGTGGACAGGGCGGGCGGCAGATCAGCAAGGACGGGCACACCGCCTACGCCTCCGTGCTCTTCGACCGCGCCACCGACGAGCTGGACCCCGCCCAGGTCCGCAAGGTCGTCGACACCGCGCAGCGCGCCTCCGGCGGCGGCCTCCAGGTCGAGCTCGGCGGGGCGGGGATCGCGCTGACCGAGGCGCCGCGCGCCCAGCTCCCGGAAATCATCGGGCTCGGCGCCGCGGCCGTGGTGCTCTTCCTCGCCTTCGGGTCGCTCGCCGCGACCTTCCTGCCGATCGTCACCGCGCTGGCCGCCGTCGGCACCGCCTCGGCCGGCATCACCCTGCTCAGCCACGCCATGACCGTCGCCGACTTCGCCCCGATGCTCGGCATGCTGATCGGCCTCGGCGTCGGCATCGACTATGCGCTGTTCATCGTCACCCGGCACCGCAAGGGGCTGCGCGCGGGGCTGCCGGTCGACGAGGCCGCCGTCCGCGCCGTCTCGGTGTCCGGGCGCGCGGTCGTCTTCGCCGGGGCCACCGTCTGTATCGCGCTGCTGGGCATGCTGGTCCTGCGGCTGAGCTTCCTCAACGGCGTCGCCCTCGCCGCCTCGCTCACCGTCGTCCTGACCGTGGCCGCCGCCGTCACCCTGCTGCCCGCGCTGCTCGGGCTGATCGGGATGCGGGCGCTGAGCCGTCGCGAGCGCCGGCGGCTGGCCGAGCACGGACCCCGGCCCGAGCGGCCCACCGGCGTCGCCGCCCGCTGGTCCGGGTTCGTCGAGCGGCACCCCAAGCTGCTGGGGGTGGCCGCGGCGGCCGTCATGGTCGTCCTGGCACTGCCGACCTCCGGACTGCATCTGGGCACCTCCGACCAGGGCAACAACCCGGCCACCTCGACCACCCGCAAGGCCTACGACCTGCTGGCGGGCGGCGGGCCTGGCGACGGAAGCGGAAGCGGATTCGGGCCCGGATTCAACGGCCCGCTGACGCTCGTCGGCACCCTGGACGGCGCCAAGGACCGGATCGCCTTCGACAAGCTGCCGCAGCGGCTGCGGGACACGCCCGGCATCGCCCAGGTCAGCGCCCCCGAGTTCGACGGCAGCCACAGCATCGGCGTGATCACCGTCGTACCCACCACCCCACCGCAGTCCCGGCAGACCTCCGACCTGGTGGAACACCTGCGTACGGACGTGCTGCCCGCGGCCGGGGGCGCGAGCACGCTGCGGGTGCAGGTCGGCGGCATCACCGCCGGCTATGACGACTTCGCGTCCGTCATCGTCGGCAAACTGCCGCTCTTCATCGGCGTCGTCATCGCGCTCGGCTCGGTCCTGCTGCTGCTCGCCTTCCGCAGCGTCGGCATCCCGCTCAAGGCCGCACTGATGAATCTCGCGGCCGTCGCCTCGTCCTTCGGGATAGTCGTCGCGGTCTTCCAGTGGGGCTGGGGCAGCGAGCTGCTGGGGCTGGGCAACGCAGGCCCGATCGAACCGTTCCTGCCGGTCATCATGGTGTCGGTGCTCTTCGGCCTGTCCATGGACTACCAGGTGTTCCTGGTCTCCCGGATGTACGAGGAGTGGCAGCTGACGCACAACAACTGCCGGGCGGTACGGGTCGGCCTCGCCGAGACCAGCCGGGTGATCAACTCGGCGGCGGTCATCATGATCGCGGTGTTCGCGGCCTTCGTCCTCAGCGGGGACCGGACCATCGCGATGTTCGGCATCGGCCTGGCCTGTGCCGTCGCCCTGGACGCCTTTGTGCTCCGTACGCTCCTGGTCCCCGCACTGATGCATCTGCTGGGCGGCGCCAACTGGTGGCTGCCGTCCTGGCTCGACCGGTGGCTGCCCCGGATCAGCATCGAGCCGCCGCCGGAGCCGGGCGCTGCGGTGGAGCTGCCCGGTCCGCAGGGCGGGGAGAAACCGCTGGTGGGGGTGTAGGACCCGGTGCCGGACGGGCCCCCGCGGGGTGCCCGAGGTCGGCGTGTCGCCGACTGCGGCAGGCCCGCCGCCGGGATTCTCATCCGACTCTCATCCGGGGCCCCTACGGTCGCGACCATGGGAACGACCAGGACGACCGAGAACCGAACCGACGACGAGAAGACCGTGCCGGCGCAGGGGGCCAAGGAGACTGCTGCGATCCCGGAGACGACCGAGGCCGAGGCGGCCGGCAAGGCCGGTGCCAAGGTCGACGAGCAGGCCGATGACAACGCCGCCCTCGCCGCGCAGGACGAGGCCAGTGACCTCGAAGCGGACGACGGCGCCGACGATCTCGACCACGAAGCACACACCCCCGACCACTCCGCCGCCGGGATCGCCGCCGGCGCCGGTGCCGTCGTCGCCGCGGGGCTCGGCCTCGCGTCCGTCACCGGCACCTGGCTCGGCACCACGCTGGCCGAGCGGTCGAACCTGATGGGTCAGATCAAGGTCCAGTCGGGCAAGGCTCAGGCCGCCGACCAGATCTCCGCCGTCTACGGTGCCTCCTGGCACACCAATGCCCTGGTCAACGGCTTCTTCGCGCTGCTCGCCGTGATCGCCGCCGCGGTGGTGCTGACCCGCCGTCGCGCCACCTGGGTGCGGGCTGTCGCCTGGGGCGGGCTGGCGCTCGGTGTGCTGGGCATCCTGATCTCCGCGGGCATGTACCTCGACCTGTTCGGGAGCATGCCCACCGTCCCTAAGGCCCCCGCGGGAGCCGGACCCTCGGCTCCGTAAGGTACCCGGGCCGCTTTCTAAGCACCGTACGGGTGCCACGGGCGGTGCCTAAGGAACCCCGGGACAGCATCGCGGGTTTCTGAGCACCGCCCGGGGCCAAAGATCGGGAACTCTCCCGATGTGACGGACCCCCCTTGGCGACGAGGCTGGAGCACATCGACAAGCCGTCGAGACACCACCTCACCGCCGTCAGGGGAGAGACACCATGTACCGCTCCGAGCTGGAGATCCGGGTCCGTTACGAAGAGCTGCGCCGCCAGGCCGACCGGCAGCGCCTGGTGCGCGAGGCGACCGGGCCCCGGCCCGCCGGGCTTCGCGGCGCCACCCGCTCCGGGGCCAACGAACCCGAAGGGCGGGTGAGTACGCGGGGCAGGTGGCGGCGGATACGCCGCGCCACCGTCTGACCGCGCGGCTCAGATGACGTCCCAGGCGGCGCCGTCCGCCGCACAGCCGTCCGCCCGGCCCCAGGTGCCTTCCGCACCGGGCCGGGCGCTTCGCATGCCGAAACCCACTGCCGGATTGTCAGACCCCTGTGCGATGCTCACCAGCGTGGAGACCAGGTCCGTCAGTCCCGTGTTCGTCGGCCGCGCGGCCGAACTCGCCGCGCTGGAGGACGCGCTCGCCCGCATCGCGGCGTCCGGCGAGCCCCAGGCCCTGCTGATCGGCGGTGAGGCCGGGGTGGGCAAGACCCGCCTCATCGAGGAGTTCAGCGAGTCCGCCCGCGCCCGGGGCGCGCTCGTCGCGCTCGGCGGCTGCATCGAGATCGGCTCCGAAGGCCTGCCCTACGCACCGTTCTCCGCGATCCTGCACACCCTCAACTGGCATCTGCGCGACGAGCTGGCCGCCGCAGTCGCCGGCCAGGAGGGCGAACTCTCCCGCATCCTGCCCGAATTGGGGGAGACCCCCGGCGAGGCGCATGACGAGGAGATCGGCCGCGCCCGCCTCTTCGAGCTCACCGCCCGCCTCCTGGAGCGGCTCGCCGCGCACCGCACCCTCGTCCTCGTCGTCGAGGACCTCCACTGGGCCGACCGCTCCACCCGCGAACTGCTCGCCTACCTCCTGCGGGCCCTGCACGACGCCAACGTCCTCCTGGTGGCGACCTACCGCTCGGACGACATCCACCGCCGCCACCCGCTGCGCCCCTTCCTCGCCGAGATCGACCGGATGCGCACGGTCCGCCGCGTCGAGCTGGCCCGCTTCACCCGCGACGAGGTCCGCTCCCAGATCGCCGGGATCAACGGCAGCGATCCCGAGGAGGACACCGTCGACCGGGTCTTCAAGCGCTCCGAGGGCAACGCCTTCTTCGTGGAGGAGCTGGCCCGCGGCCTCGCCGACGGCTGTCTGCACGGCCTCAGCGACCCCCTGCGCGATCTGCTGCTGGTGCGCGTCGAGGCGCTGCCCGAGGACGCCCAGCAGGTGGTGCGCACGGCCGCCGAGGGCGGCTCCACGGTCGAACACGAACTCCTCGCCGCCGTCTGCCGGATGCCCGAGGACGACCTCATCGAAGCGCTGCGGTCCGCCGTCGGCAGCAACACCCTCGTGCCCACCCAGGACGGCACGGGCTACCGCTTCCGGCACGCCCTCGTCCGCGAGGCCGTCGTCGAGGATCTGCTGCCCGGCGAGCGCACCCGCCTCAACCGCCGCTACGCCCAGGCACTGGAAGCCAACCCCTCGCTGGTCCGCGCCGATGTCTGCGCCGCCCGGCTGGCCAGCTACTGGTACAAGTCCCATGACGCCGCCAAGGCGCTGCCCGCCGTCCTCGCCGCCTCCGTCCAGGCCCGCCGCCGCCATGCCTACGCCGAGCAGCTGAGGCTGCTGGACCGCGCCCTGGAGCTGTGGGACGACGCACCGACGGAGGTCCGCCAGGGGGTGCGCCCGGTCGACTACGCCGAGGCGTATCCGGCCTGCGGCTGTCATGACGGCGACGCCCTGGGCTTCCTCGACCTGCTCGCCGAGATCGCGGTGGCCGCCCGGCTCTCCGGCGACAGCGAACGGGCCTTCACGATCACCAAGCGGGCCCTGCGGTCGCTGCGCGGCGAGAGCGACCCGCTGCGCACGGCATGGTTCCTGGTGCAGCGCTCCCGGCTCTGCCAGGGCACCGGCCGCGGCAACGGCTGGGAGGACCTGGGCACCGCACAGGAGCTGATGCGCGGCCTGCCGCCGTCCTCGGTGCACGCCGAGGTGCTGGCCGCCGTCGCCAGCTGGGCGGTGCTGCACGATCCGGGACCGGGCACCTTCGCAACGGCCGAACGCGCCGTGGAACTGGCCCAGTTGGTGGGCGACGACGAGGCCGAGCTCAACTCCCGGCTGACCCTGGCGGGACTGCGGGTCGACGCCGGGGAGGTCGACGAAGGCCTCGCCGACTTCCGTACCAACCTCGACCTCGCCGTCGACCGCGGCTACTTCGCCGTCATCGCCCGCGGGCATGTCAACCTCCCGTCCGCCCTGGAAGGCGTCGGCCGCTCCCGCGAAGCCGTCGAGGTCACCGAGCGCGGCGTCGAACTGACCACTCGCTACGGCCTCAAGGACAGCACCAGCTGGGTGCTGGGCAACCGCGCCGAATCCCTGCAGTCGCTGGGCCGCTGGGAGGAGGCGGGCCGGGCCGCCGCCGACGCCCGCCGCCTCGCCCAGAGCCGCCGTCCCATCGCGCTGGCCGCCAGCCGACGCACCGATCTCGCGCTGAACGAGGGCGACTTCGCCGCCGCCGAACGCGAACTGGCCGTCGCCCAGGAGTACTACGGCACCCACGACCTGCAGCCGCAGCACGCCATCGTCATGGCGCGGCACGCCCTGCGGATCGCCACCCACCAGGGCCGCCTCCTCGACGCCCGCAGCATCCTCCAGCAGGTCCTGGACGCCGGCTTCCCGCCCGGCACCCAGCGCTACGCCTGGCCGTTGCTCTGGTCGGCCGCCGCCGCCGAATCGGACGCCCGCGGACTGCCCGCCGCCGAGCCGGGCCGCGCCGCCGTCCTCGCCCGCATCCGGGACGCCGCCAAGAAGCTGCCCCGGCTCTGCCCGGTCTGGGCGGCCCACGGCCTCGCGGTCGATGCCGAACTCCGCCGCGCCGAAGGCCGCGAGACCCCCGATTCCTGGGCCGAGGCGGTCGCCGCCTTCGAGCCCCTGGAACGCCCGCACGAGCTCGCCCGAGCCTGCTACCGCTGGGCGGAATCCCTCCTCCACGGCAGTGAACGGGCCACCCTCGCACTGCACGGCCGCACCCCGCGCGAGGCTGCCGTACTCCTGCTCACCCAGGCGCACACCGCCGCCGCGACGATGGGCGCCCGCCCGCTCGCCGAGGAACTCGAACTCCTCGCCCAGCGGGCCCGCATCCCCCTGCCCGGTCTGAAGCCGGCGGCCACGACGGAGCCTGTGGCAGACGCCGCGCGCGGAGTCGCCGGAGAACCCTCACCCGCCGTCGCCGTCCCCGCCGAATCCCTCGGCCTGACCCCCCGCGAACGCGACGTACTGCGCCTGGTCGCCGACGGGCGCAGCAATCGCCAGATAGCCGACGCCCTGTTCATCTCCCCGAAGACCGCCAGCGTCCATGTCTCCAACATCCTCGCCAAGCTGGGCGTCTCCGGCCGCGGCGAGGCAGGCGCGGTGGCGCACCGCCTGCGCCTGTTCGGGGAGCCGACACTCAGCTAGGGCGTGTCGTTTGGATCATGGCGGGCTCGCGGGGTCTGGCACGCACGCTCGCCGCGTTGTCGTCACTCGCCGACTCCCCCACGCCTGAACGGCGCGGGGGCACCCCCATCGCGTCGACTCCCTCCTCCGCCTTGCGATCGCACGAACCAGACCCCGCTCCCTGATCCGCCCTGATCCAAACGACACGCCCTAGCGGTCCGGTCGTCCCCCTGACCGGTAGGCAGCCGGGCCAAGGGGTGTCACCGTCACCCACCAGCCGGGGCCTAGGCCTGTTCCCGGCCGCCGTCCTCGCCCTGCTGCTGCCGGGGTGCCTTGACGACGACGGTCCCCGAGGAGAGATCGATCGGGCCCTTCCCGGGATCGCCGTCGCCCACGTCATCGACGACGAGCGACATCTTCTGCCGCTCCTCATCGGTGTGCTTGCGCCCCGGTGCGAACAGTTCTTCCGCGATGTTGAACATGGTGCCCTGCCCCCTCTTCGGTCGACGCGCACCCGTCCCCCTGACCCCCGAGTGTAGGCAGGGCACCCTAAAAGGGGATCAGCCGGATCAGCTCACCTGGAGGCGGAGAATCCGGTCATCGCCCTTGTGTGGTGTGCCCCGTCCGTCCGTGTTGCTGGTGACCAGCCACAACGCACCGTCGTCGGCCGCCACGACGGTCCGCAGCCGCCCGTAGGTGCCCTGCAAAAAGGCCTGCGGAGCCGCCACCGGCTTCGTCCCGTTCAGCGCGATCCGCCACAGCCGTTCGCCGCGCAGCGAGGCCATCCAGATCGAGCCCTTGGCGTAGGCGATGCCGCTGGGCGAGGCGTCCGCGGTCTTCCACTGCTCGACGGGGTCCACGAACCCGGAGCCCGCGGCCGCGTCCTTGGCCTTGCCCTCGACCTCGGGCCAGCCGTAGTTCTTGCCCGGCTCGATGAGGTTGAGCTCGTCCCAGGTGTTCTGACCGAACTCCGAGGCCCACAGGCGCTTGTCATCGTCCCAGGCCAGCCCCTGCACATTGCGGTGGCCGTAGTCGTACACCACCGAATCCGCCGCGGGGTTGCCGTGCGCCGGTTCGCCGTCCGGCGTCATCCGGAGGATCTTGCCGCCGAGGGACTGCTTGTCCTGCGCCAGCCCCGTGTCGCCGGTCTCACCGGTGCCGGCGTAGAGCATCTTGTCCGGGCCGAACGCGATCCGGCCGCCGTTGTGGATCTGGCCCTTGGGGATGCCCTTGAAGACCGTGTCGGGCGCGCCCAGCTGATTGCCCTGCGGGCGCTTCTCGTCGTAGATCATGCGGGCGATGCGGTTGTCGGACGCGGTGGTGAAGTACGCATACACCTCGTGATCCGCACCGAACGTCGAGGACACCGCGATCCCCAGCAGCCCGCCCTCGCCCCCCGGGTCCACACCCGGCACCGACCCCAGCTCGGTGATCTTCCCGCCGTGCGCCGCGACCCGGACGATCTTTCCGGTGTCACGGGACGCGACCAGCAGATCCCCGCCCGGCAGCACCGCCACGCCCCACGGCGACTTCAGCCCGGTGGCCAGGGTGCCGGTGACCTTCACCGAGCCCTTGGCGGGCGGTGCGGTCGACGACGGTGTGGCGCTCGGCGAGGCCGCGGGGTTCTTCGCCCGGGCGGAGTTCTCCGCGCCCTGGGGCTGCGCGCCGCCGGACGAACAGCCCGCTGCCAGGAGCAGCGAAGCGGCGGCCAACACGGCGGTCTGGGAACGGCGTTGCACGGCAGGGGTCCTCTCGTCGGCAGGGCGTGGACAAGAACACCACACCGCGGCCCCGCTGCGCCGCGCCTTATCCGTTCCGGAACCACTCCCACCTGCCATGATCCGGCCGGGGCGGCCCTGCCGCGAGCGGGACACGCACGGCCGGCCCACCTCCGAGGATTCCTCCTGCGCCGGATGGCCTCCGCAAGTACGGGAGGCTTCCGTGGGGGTCCCCTCAGTACCAGGACCCACGCGCCGGCGGCAGCGCGGCGATCTCCGCCAGGTCCTCGCGGGTGAGTGTCAGCTCCGCGGCCTTGGCGTTCTGGGCGGCCCAGCGTTCCTTCTTCGTGCCCGGCACCGGTACGACATGCCGGCCCTGCGCCAGCACCCACGCCAGCGCCACCTGTCCGGGCGTGGCTCCGTACCGGGCACCGACCCGCCGCAGCCCGGCCACCACCGGCTGGTTCGCGGCCATCATCTCGGCGGTGAAGCGGGGGTGGCGGGCCCGCAGGTCCTCCGGTTCGAAGCCCTGACCCGGGGTCAGGGTGCCGGTCAGATAGCCGTTCCCCAGCGGCATCGCCGCGAGGAAACCGACACCCCGCGACTCGCACCACGGCAGCAGCGTCTCCAGCGACTCCGGCGACCACACCGACAGCTCCGCCTGCACGCTGCTGACGGGGAACACCTGCTGGATACGCTCCAGTTGGGCCAGCGTGCCGTCGTGCATCCGGGAACGGGGGCGCGCCCCGCCGCCCGCCGGACGCCGCTCCGTGCGGGCCGCGCGGGCCGGCCGTACCGCACGCGCACCCACCGCACACAGCCCCAGCGACCGCACCTTCCCCGCCGCCACCAGCTCCGCCATCGCCCCCCAGGTCTCCTCGACGGGCACCTCGGGATCGGCCCGGTGCAGCTGGAAGAGATCGATACGGTCGGTCTGCAGCCGCCGCAGCGAGGCGTCGCAGGCGCGCTTGACGTAGCCGGGCCGCCCGTTGGCGACGATGTGCTGCTCGCCCACCAGCAGCCCGCACTTGGTCGACACGAACGCGTCCGCCCGCCGCTCCTTGAGCACCCGCCCCACCAGCAGCTCGTTGGTGAACGGGCCGTACATGTCGGCGGTGTCCAGCAGGCTGCACCCCCGGTCCAGCGCGGTGTGCACGGCCCGCAGCGAGCTGTCCAAGCTGCGCTGCGACTCGGTGTACCCCCAGCTCATCGGCATACAGCCGAGTCCGATGGCGCCCACTTCGAGAGCCGCCGCACCGATTGTCCTGCGCTCCACCTGGTTGTGCCTCCGTCCCCTCGCCCCCGGTCAAGGGCCAGACCAAACTAACGTCTGAACAGAACGTCTCTTCGCATAGCCTGCGGCCATGGCAACCGCAGACCAGCGCACCGAAGCGAACGACGTATGGCTCCCGATCCCGCCCGACGAGATCGACGGCCTGCCGGGCGGCCTCCACTACGTCCACTGGGACGCCGGCCCCGACTACCCGGCCGACCCCGCCCGCTGCGCCTTCTACGCCGTCCCCTACATGAAGGCCGCGGAGGTGAGCCTGCGCCCGCTGTCTCTGATGAGCCGTGTTCGGGTGGTGCAGACCCTCACCGCCGGCATCGAGCACATGCTCCCGGGGCTGCAGCGGATGCCGTCCGGCGCCCAACTGTGCAACGCCCGGGGGCTGCACGACGCCAGCACCGCGGAGCTGGCGCTCACCCTGATCCTGGCCGCGCTGCGCGGTGTCCCGGGCTTCGTACGGGGCCAGGACGCGGGGGAGTGGCGGCAGGGTTTCCAGCCTGCGCTCGCCGACAAGTCGGTCCTCATTGTGGGCTATGGTTCGATCGGCAGTGCCATCGAGGACCGGCTCACACCTTTTGAATGTGCGCGGGTGGCGCGCGTCGCGCGCACCGCGCGTGACACTGTGCGCGGTCCTGTGCATCCATTCTCCGACCTGTCCGCCCTCCTGCCCGACGCGGACGTGGTCGTCCTGGCAACTCCGCTCACCGACACGACGCGTGGCCTGGTCGGGACCGATTTCCTGGCGCGGATGAAGGACGGCGCACTGCTCGTGAACATCGCGCGCGGCGGGATCGTCGACACCAAGGCACTGCTTGCCGAACTGGAATCCGGACGGCTGCGTGCTGCACTCGATGTCACCGATCCGGAACCGCTGCCCCCTGGGCATCCACTGTGGCACGCTCCCGGCGTACTCATCACTCCACACGTCGGTGGCCCCAGCTCTGCCTTCCTGCCTCGTGCGAAGCGGCTGCTGCGCGACCAGTTGGCGCTTTTCGCGGCCGGCGAGCCCCTGCGGAACGTCGTCGCCACCGCCGACTGAGCGCTTGCGCGTAGCGCTACGAGGCCGTACGACTGCAAAGTGTGTTCGCCCCTCGCTGCTTGTCACGCTCCGTAGAGACGCTATGTCCCTGAGTGACGGAACTGGTGTATCGTCCCGATCGGGGACGGCGCCGGGAAGGACGTGGCGCGATGCGAACGATCCGGAACTCGAGGGGGGCGACGGGCGATGTACAGCCGATGGATGATTCGCGAGAAGCGCGATCCACGAGCGCCCACGGGAATACTGCGAGGACCCCGGGCGTACCGCTCGCGACGACGCCCGGTGTGGGTGAGGGGGAGAGTCCGGTGAGCGCCCCCGGGGCGATGCTCTCCCGGCCGCCGACGCCGGCCGGCAATCCGCCGGGCGCGGTGCCGCAGATCGTCCTCGCCGTGGTCTGCGGCGGCTATGCCGTCGGCGCCGCCTTCGGCTGGGGATCCCCGGAAGTCGCCGCGTTCATGGGGGACTTCGGCCTCAGCTTTGCGGCGTTCCTGGCGGCCTTCTCCTGCGGTCTCTACGCCCGCAAGCGCCGCAGCCGGTTCCGCCCGGCATGGATGCTGTTCGCCGCCTCGTCCGGGATGGCCGGACTCGGCAACGGCGTGTGGGGCTGGTACGAGGTCATCCAGGGCACCACGGTCCCCAGTCCCTGCCTGGCCGACTTCTGCTTCCTGCTGTTCGCGCCACCGGCCATCGTCGGCCTGCTGGTGCTCGCCAAGAGGCCGGTGACCAGGGCCGGTTGGGTCTGCCTGGGCCTCGACTCCTGGCTGATCGCGGGATCGCTGGTCACCCTCTCATGGAGCCTCGCGCTCGCGCACACCGCCCACTTCCAGGGCCGCAGCGTGGCGCAGAGCGCACTGTCGCTCGCCTACCCGCTGCTGGACATCGTCCTGGTGAGCATGGTGCTCGCGCTGCACTTCCGGCGCTCCTCGGTGCACCGCTCGGCCATCAACACCGCCGTCGCGGCGCTGGCGCTGACGGTGCTGTGCGACGCCCTGTTCAGCTCACCGCTGCTGCGCGAGCACTACCGCTCCGGCCAGATCCTGGACGCCGGATGGTTCGCCGGCTCGATGCTGCTCGCGTACGCGCCCTGGGTCGCCCGCCGCGCGGGCGAGGTGTGCCCCGAGGAGGAGGTCAAGCCGACCGCCCGCCGGGTCCAGCCGCACGGCAGCCGCCCCATCGCGGGCTCGCTCGCCGCGCTGACCCCGTATCTCGCCGCCGCCGTCTGCACGCTGGGCATCCTCACCAACGTCCTCGACGGGCGCCGCATCGACCGTGTGGTGCTCTTCACCGGCTGCACGGTCGTCCTGGCGCTGGTCGTCCGCCAGGGCATCATGCTGCTCGACAACATCACCCTCACCCAGGAACTGGCGCAGAAGGAGAACCACTTCCGCTCCCTGGTGCAGGGCTCCAGCGATGTCATCATGATCGCCGCCCCGACCGGTGTGCTCCGCTACGTGAGCCCGGCCGCCGCCGGTGTCTACGGCCGCGACGCCGAGGAACTGGTCGGCTCCGAGCTTGCCTCGCTGATACACCCCGAAGACCTGGGCCGGGTGGTGCACGAGGTCCGCAGATTCCTGGCCGCCGCCCCCGAGGACGAACCGACAACCCGTATCGAATGCCGCTTCCGGGCCGGCGAACAGCGCTCCGGCGGCGACGCCTGGCTGAACGTCGAATCCACGGTCAACCGCCATCACGGCGGCCTGATCTTCAACTCCCGCGATGTCACCGAACGCGTCCGGCTGCAGGCCCAGCTCCAGCACAACGCCTCACACGACGCGCTCACCGACCTGCCCAACCGCGCGCTGTTCACCGAACGCGTCACCCAGGCCGTCACCGGCCGCCGGGCCAGCGATCACGACACCGCGGTGCTCTACATCGACCTCGACGGCTTCAAGCAGGTCAACGACACCATCGGCCATCAGGCGGGCGACGAACTGCTGGTGCAGGCCGCCCGCAGGCTCGGTGAGTCGGTGCGCTCCGGGGACATAGCGGCGCGCCTGGGCGGTGACGAGTTCGCCGCGCTGATCACCGGAGACGGCACCCGCGACCGCGCCGCCCGCGAGTTCCGTATCCACGAGATCGCCGACCGGCTGCGCATCAAACTCTCCGAGCCGTACCGCATCGACGGCCGGGACGTACGGGTCGCGGCCAGCATCGGCGTCGCCTTCGCCGACCCCGGGGTGAGCCCCGCGGGCCTGCTGCGCAACGCCGACCTCGCGATGTACCGCGCCAAGCAGGCCGGCAAGGGCCGGGTGGAGCTGTACGCACCCCAGATGCAGAGCGAGGTGGCACACCGTGCCGACCTTGCGACCAAGCTCCGTACGGCCCTGCACGAGGGGGCGTTCGCGCTGCTGCACCAACCGGTGGTGGAACTGGCCGGCGGCCGGGTCACCGCGGTCGCGGCCCACGCCCGCTGGCGCTCCGCCCAGGGCATCCTCTTCACCCCGGCCGAATTCCTGCGGGTCGGCGACCGCGGCCGGTTCACCGACGACGGCGACCGCGCGGCGGAGCTGGACCGCTGGCAGCTGGAGGAGGCCGTCGAGCAGGCCGCGGCGCGCCACCGCGCCGGCTACACGGTCCCCGTCGCGGTCCGGCTCTCCGCCCGCCGGCTGCTGGACCATGCGCTGTCCCCCAAGGGCGTCGAGTCGCTGCTCACCCGGCACGGCCTGCCATCGAGCGCACTCGTCCTGGAACTGTCCGAAAGTGATGCCCGGATCCCGCTCGACGACCTGGAGCGTCGGCTGGTCGCGCTGCGCCGCCTCGGCGTACGGATCGCCCTCGACGGCTTCGGCAGCGGATACGCCGCCATCAGCGCGCTGCGCCGGCTTCCGGTCGACGTCCTTCGGCTGGACCGCGGGCTGGTCGACGGAGTGGTGGAGTCCGCCCGGCTGCACAAGATCACCGCGGGGCTGCTGCGGATCGCCGGAGACCTGGGCATGCAGTGCGTCGCGGACGGCGTCGATCTGCCCGAGCAGGTCCTCGCGCTGCGCTCCATGGGCTGCACGCACGGCATGGGCATGGCCTTCTCCGGGCCGCTCGACGAACATCGGCTGCGGCGGTCCCTGACACACGCCCACTATCCGGTGCCGGACCTGCCGGGACAGAGCCGGTCGGTGGTGCTCAGCGGCAGCGGACTGCCCGTCCGGCACGGCGGACCGGCGGGTCCGGATTCGCTCGTGCATCCGCCATTGCGCTCAAATAGTGAGACCTCCGTCCCACCCACTTGACACTCGGTGCACGGCGGCGAGAGGGTCTGTGCCATGCGCACCCGAATTCTCGTACTTGGAAAGCGCGTCGGCTGAAGCCGGGTCCTGACGAACCCGGCTCATCGCACCGACGCGCTCCCCTCGCTTGCCACCTGGCACGGGGGGTTTTTTGTTGCACAGCAACCTCACAAATCCCGTCAAAACCCTCAGCTTCGAGAAGAGACGCAGATGACCGAGCAGGCCTCCGGGGCCCACCATCCGCAGCCGCGGGCCCGTCACTCCGGCGGACCGCAGCAGCCCGCCGCCGTCGAGCACGTCACGGGCGCGCAGTCCCTGATCCGTTCGCTCGAGGAGGTCGGGGCCGACACGGTGTTCGGCATTCCCGGCGGTGCGATCCTGCCTGCGTACGACCCGATGATGGACTCCTCGAAGGTGCGGCACGTCCTGGTGCGTCACGAGCAGGGCGCCGGTCACGCGGCCACCGGCTACGCCCAGGCCACCGGCAAGGTCGGGGTGTGCATGGCGACCTCGGGCCCGGGTGCCACCAACCTCGTCACCCCGATCGCCGACGCCCACATGGACTCCGTGCCGCTGGTGGCGATCACCGGCCAGGTCGCGTCCAAGGCGATCGGCACGGACGCCTTCCAGGAGGCGGACATCTGCGGCATCACGATGCCGATCACCAAGCACAACTTCCTGGTCACCGACCCCGCCGAGATCCCGCGGACGATCGCCGAGGCGTTCCACATCGCGGCCACCGGCCGCCCCGGCCCGGTCCTGGTCGACATCGCCAAGGACGCCCTGCAGGCGCAGACCACGTTCTCCTGGCCGCCGCACACCGAGCTGCCCGGCTACCGCCCGGTGACCAAGCCGCACGCCAAGCAGATCCGTGAGGCCGCCCGGCTGATCGCCGAGTCCAAGCGCCCGGTGCTCTACGTCGGCGGCGGTGTGATGAAGGCCGGCGCCACCGCCGAGCTGAAGGTGCTCGCCGAGCTGACCGGCGCCCCCGTCACGACCACCCTGATGGCGCTGGGCTCCTTCCCCGACAGCCACCCGCAGCACGTGGGCATGCCCGGGATGCACGGTGCGGTCACCGCCGTCACCGCGCTGCAGAAGTCGGACCTGCTGATCACCCTCGGCGCCCGTTTCGACGACCGCGTCACCGGCAAGCTGGACTCGTTCGCGCCGTACGCCAAGGTCGTGCACGCGGACATCGATCCGGCGGAGATCGGCAAGAACCGTGCCGCGGACGTCCCGATCGTCGGTGACGCCCGCGAGGTCATCGCCGACCTGATCGTCGCCGTCCAGGCCGAGCACGAAGCCGGCCACAAGGGCGACTACAGCGCTTGGTGGAAGGACCTCAACCGCTGGCGCGACACCTACCCGCTGGGCTACGACCTGCCGGAGGACGGCAGCCTGTCCCCGCAGCAGGTCATCGAGCGGATCGGTGAGCTCGCTCCCGCCGACACCATCTACGCTGCGGGCGTCGGCCAGCACCAGATGTGGGCCGCCCACTTCATCGGCTACGAACAGCCCTCGACGTGGCTGAACTCCGGCGGCGCCGGGACGATGGGCTACGCCGTCCCCGCCGCCATGGGCGCCAAGGCCGGACAGCCGGACCGTACGGTCTGGGCGATCGACGGCGACGGCTGCTTCCAGATGACCAACCAGGAGCTGGTCACCTGCGCGCTGAACAACATCCCGATCAAGGTCGCGATCATCAACAACGGCGCGCTGGGCATGGTCCGCCAGTGGCAGACGCTGTTCTACAACCAGCGCTACTCCAACACCGTGCTGCACTCCGGCCCCGAGTCCGACGGGCTCGTGACGGCGGGCAAGGCCAGCGGCGGCACCCGCGTCCCGGACTTCGTGAAGCTGTCCGAGGCCATGGGCTGTGTCGCGATGCGCTGCGAGGACCCGGCCGAGCTCGACACGGTCATCGCCAAGGCCAATGCCATCAACGACCGCCCGGTCGTGATCGACTTCATCGTCCACGAGGACGCCCAGGTGTGGCCGATGGTCGCCGCCGGCACCTCCAACGACGAGGTCATGGCCGCCCGGGGCGTGCGTCCCGACTTCGGCGACAACGAAGACGACTGAGCCCAGGACGTCACGGACGCACGGAAGAAGAGAGAAGACCATGTCCAAGCACACGCTCTCCGTCCTGGTGGAGAACACCCCCGGCATCCTCGCCCGGATCGCCGCGCTGTTCTCCCGCCGCGGCTTCAACATCGACTCGCTCGCGGTCGGGGTCACCGAGCACCCCGACATCTCCCGCATCACCATCGTGGTCAGCGTCGAGTCGCTGCCGCTGGAGCAGGTCACCAAGCAGCTCAACAAGCTCGTCAACGTCCTGAAGATCGTCGAGCTGGAGCCGGGCGCCGCGATCCAACGCGAACTGGTCCTGGCCAAGGTCCGCGCCGACAACGAGACACGCTCGCAGATCGTCGAGATCGTCCAGCTCTTCCGCGCCAAGACCGTGGACGTCTCCCCCGAGGCCGTCACGATCGAGGCCACCGGGTCCAGTGAAAAGCTGGAGGCGATGCTCAAGATGCTGGAGCCGTTCGGCATCAAGGAACTGGTGCAGTCCGGCACCATCGCCATAGGCCGTGGCGCCCGGTCCATCACGGACCGCTCGCTGCGAGCCCTGGACCGTTCGGCCTGACCCCCGCGGTCCAACCGGACCGTATGGCGAGACCCACCGCCCTTCCCCACCCCGCCCGACGTACTGTGTGGGCACCCCGCTAGATCCAAGGAGATACCCGAAGTGGCCGAGCTGTTCTACGACGACGATGCCGACCTGTCCATCATTCAGAACCGCAAGGTCGCGGTCATCGGCTACGGGAGCCAGGGCCACGCCCACGCGCTGTCCCTGCGCGACTCGGGTGCCGATGTGCGCGTCGGCCTGCACGAGGGCTCCAAGTCCAAGGCCAAGGCCGAGGAGCAGGGCCTGCGCGTGGTGACCCCCGCGGAGGCGGCGGCCGAGGCCGACGTCATCATGATCCTGGTGCCGGACCCGATCCAGGCCAAGGTCTACGAGGAGTCCATCAAGGACCACCTGAAGGACGGCGACGCGCTGTTCTTCGGCCACGGCCTGAACATCCGCTTCGGCTTCATCAAGGCTCCGGCCGGCGTGGACGTGTGCATGGTCGCCCCCAAGGGCCCCGGCCACCTCGTGCGCCGCCAGTACGAGGAAGGCCGCGGCGTGCCCTGCATCGCGGCCGTCGAGCAGGACGCGACCGGCAACGGCTTCGCGCTGGCGCTCTCGTACGCCAAGGGCATCGGCGGCACCCGCGCCGGCGTCATCAAGACCACCTTCACCGAGGAGACCGAGACCGACCTGTTCGGTGAGCAGGCCGTCCTGTGCGGTGGCGCCTCGGCGCTGGTCAAGGCCGGCTTCGAGACCCTGGTCGAGGCGGGCTACCAGCCCGAGATCGCGTACTTCGAGTGCCTCCACGAGCTCAAGCTGATCGTGGACCTGATGTACGAGGGCGGCCTGGAGAAGATGCGCTGGTCGGTCTCCGAGACCGCCGAGTGGGGCGACTACATCACCGGCCCGCGGATCGTGAACGAGAACACCAAGGCCGAGATGAAGAAGGTGCTCGCCGAGATCCAGGACGGCACCTTCGCCAACAACTGGATGGCGGAGTACAACGCCGGTCTGCCGAAGTACAACGAGTACAAGAAGGCCGACGAGGACCACCTCCTGGAGACCACCGGCAAGCAGCTGCGCAAGCTGATGAGCTGGGTGGACGACGAGGCGTAAGCCGAACGGACAGGGGGCCGCGAAGGAGCTCGCGGCCCCTCGTCCTGCGTCCCGCCAAGGCCGCCACGGCGCCTTGTCCACCGCGTAGAACCACGCACGGGTGATCCTTCCGCAACGGCACAGGACGCGCCCCCCAGCGCCACTACACTGCTAATCACAAGCGCGTCAGGCTCACAGCGTCGTGCGTCTTCCACGCGGCTTTCCCCCTTCACCGCCTTCGGCCGTCGGGACGGCCGTCCGCGAAGGACTAGTGAGGACTGAAGACCACGTGAGCTCGAAACCTGTCGTACTGATCGCCGAAGAACTGTCGCCCGCCACCGTCGACGCCCTCGGTCCGGACTTCGAGATCCGGCACTGCAACGGCGCGGACCGCGCCGAGCTGCTTCCCGCGATCGCCGAAGTCGACGCCGTCCTCGTGCGCAGCGCGACGAAGATCGACGCCGAGGCCATCGCCGCCGCCAAGAAGCTGAGGGTCGTCGCCCGCGCGGGCGTGGGCCTGGACAATGTCGATGTCTCCGCCGCCACCAAGGCCGGCGTGATGGTCGTCAACGCCCCGACCTCCAACATCGTCACCGCCGCCGAGCTCGCCTGCGGTCTGCTGGTCGCCACGGCCCGCAACATCCCGCAGGCCAACACCGCCCTGAAGAACGGCGAGTGGAAGCGCAGCAAGTACACGGGCGTCGAGCTCAGCGAGAAGACCCTCGGTGTGGTCGGTCTCGGCCGGATCGGCGTCCTGGTCGCTCAGCGGATGTCGGCGTTCGGCATGAAGGTCGTCGCCTACGACCCCTACGTCCAGCCGGCCCGTGCCGCGCAGATGGGCGTCAAGCTGCTGACCCTCGACGAGCTGCTGGAGGTCTCGGACTTCATCACCGTGCACCTCCCCAAGACGCCCGAGACCGTCGGTCTCATCGGCAACGAGGCGCTGCACAAGGTCAAGCCGTCGGTCCGGGTCGTCAACGCCGCGCGTGGCGGGATCGTCGACGAGGCGGCGCTGGCCAGCGCGCTGAAGGAGGGCCGGGTGGCCGGCGCGGGCCTCGACGTCTACGCGACCGAGCCCTGCACCGACTCGCCGCTCTTCGAGTTCGACCAGGTCGTCGCCACCCCGCACCTCGGTGCGTCGACGGGTGAGGCGCAGGAGAAGGCCGGTATCTCGGTCGCCAGGTCGGTGCGGCTCGCGCTGGCCGGCGAGCTGGTGCCGGACGCGGTCAACGTCCAGGGCGGTGTGATCGCCGAGGACGTCAAGCCGGGGCTGCCGCTGGCCGAGCGCCTCGGCCGGATCTTCACCGCGCTGGCCGGCGAGGTCGCCATGCGCCTCGACGTCGAGGTGTACGGCGAGATCACCCAGCACGACGTCAAGGTGCTCGAACTCTCCGCGCTCAAGGGCGTGTTCGAGGACGTCGTGGACGAGACGGTGTCCTATGTCAACGCCCCGCTGTTCGCGCAGGAGCGCGGCGTGGAGGTGCGGCTGACGACCAGCAGCGAGTCGCCCGAGCACCGCAATGTGGTGACCGTGCGCGGCACCCTCGCGGGCGGCGACGAGGTGTCGATCTCCGGCACGCTGTCGGGCCACAAGAACACCCAGAAGATCGTCGCGGTCGGTGAGCACTCCATCGACCTGTCGCTCGCGGACCACATGGCCTTCATGCGCTACAGCGACCGCCCCGGCGTCGTCGGCACCGTCGGCCGGATCCTGGGCGAGGCGGGCATCAACATCGGCGGGATGCAGGTCTCCCGGGCCGATGTCGGTGGCGAGGCGCTGGTCGCGCTGACCGTCGACGACACGATTCCGCCGAACGTGCTCGCCGAGATCGCCGAGGAGATCGGTGCGACCTCCGTGCGCGCGGTGAACCTCGGCGACTGATTCGCCGGTTTTTCGCAGGTCAACGGGCCCGGATCCCGCTTCGGCGGAGTCCGGGCCCGTTTGCGTGCCCGTACATTTTGCGTGCCCGTACAGACGGATGCCGCCGGGGTCCGCGACTCGGCTCCCGCTGATGGCTGACCCCGTCAACCATTCACCCGAATGGCGTAATGATGGTGGGGGAGCGGAGCCCGCCGACGCCGTCGTGGGGCCGCCGGAGCCGGTGGCTGCCGGTCCTCCCGGGTCGCTGCGGAGATGTGGGCGTCGCGCAATGGGAACTGTGCGTGCCCCGCCGGTGCGTGCGGAAGGAGAGAGCGTCATGAATGCACCCCTGGGTGATGCCTCCCGGAGTCTGACCGGCCTGCATGTGGTCGACGCGGACGGCGCGAAGGTGGGCACGGTCCAGCAGGTCTACCGGGACGATGCCACCAACGACCCCGAGTGGATCACGGTGCGCACCGGGCTGTTCGGGCTGAAGGAGACGTTCATTCCGCTCGCCGGGGCCCGTCGGGCGGACGATGAGCTGCATGTTCCGCACGCCAAGGAGACCATCAAGGCGGCACCACGGATCGACGCCGACGGTCATCTCGACCCCTCCGAAGAGACCGAGCTGTACCGCCACTACGGGATGGCCCGGCCGGGTGGCGCCCAGCCCGGCGATACGCCGGGCCCCGGCGGGATGCCCGGCCCCGGCGGTACGTCGCACCCCGGCCCGGGTGGTTAGCCGGACCCCGGCCGCGCGTCCGGCATCGGCGGGATGTCCGGCACCGGCGGACGCCAGGACCCGTGCGAGAGGGGACGCCGCAGGCCCTGCCCGCGGGGGCGGCAAGGAAGAGGTGGAGCTTCGACGACGGCACGGACCGGCGCAAGGGACTCGGACCGGCGCAAGGGGCCCGGACCGGGGCGGAGACGGTGGCCCGGGTGGGTGCCCGGACAAGAGGAAGATGTACGCCCGTATAATACGGACGTCTGGTACGAGCGTATGTGCGGCGATAGGCTGCCCTTATGGGACACCGTGAAGACCTTCTGGAGGGCGCCAAGCGCTGCCTCCTGGAGAAGGGGTATGCGCGCACCACCGCTCGCGACATCGTGGCCGCATCCGGCGCCAACCTCGCCTCCATCGGATACCACTACGGCTCCAAGGACGCCCTGATGCGCCAGGCGGTCATCGCGTCCAGCGAGGAGTGGGGCGCGAGCGTGGCCCAGGTACCGGCCGGCGGCGGCGGGACGGAGGCAAAGGACGCGGATCCGCTGGAGCGGTTCGCCGCGGTCTGGGACTCCGTCCTGCAACGCATCGCCACGGAACGGGATTTCATCGCCGCACAGGTCGAGGTGCTGGGACTGCTGCCGCGCGACGCGGCACTGCGCGAGGCGATCGGCGAGGTGCTCCCGGAGGGCGGCGAGGGGCTCGTCGCGGTCTTCGAGGGGGTGCCGGACACCGAGGTCGACCCGGAGGCGGCACGTATCGTCGGCTCCTTCTACCAGGCCCTGCTCACCGGCCTGATGGTCCAGTCGCTGATCACGCCGGACGCCATGCCCTCCGGCCGGGACCTGGCCACCGCGCTGCGCCGGGTCACCGCGGGCGAGGTACTGGGGGCGAAGTAGCCCACCCGGCACCGGGGGCGAGGGCCGCCTGCCCTGACGAGATCCACCGGGCGTGCTCGCGGTCCGGCGGTACGGGCAACGCCCCTACAGCCGGGCCGCCTTGAGCGCCATGTGCAGCAGCAGCCGGTGCTCGCCGTCGTCCAGGTCGAGGCCGGTCAGCTTCTCCACCCGGCCCAGGCGGTAGTAGAGCGTCTGACGGTGGATGCCCAGGGCCTGTGCGGTGCGGCTCGCCTGGCCCGCGCAGTCGAGGAACACCTCGGCGGTGCGCGCGAGTTCGGCGTGTGCGGGGGCCAGCAGCGGGCCGATGGCCGGGTCGGGTGCGGTGTCCGGCAGCGCGGTCAGCATGCGGTACGGGCCGAGGGCGTCCCACTGGGTGACCGGGCCCAGCCGGGGCTCGGCACGGGCCGCGCGAGCCGCGTCCAGGGCCTCGCGCCAGGTGGCCGGAAGGTCGGTCAACTCCCTGGTGCCGGCGCCGATTCCGGCGGCACCAGGCCGGGGCGGGAGGTGTCCGGCGGGACCGCCGCTGCGCGCCCCGCCGCGCGCCGCCTGCCCCTCGGGCGGCGCGGCGCCCGCGCGCGGGGAGCGCAGCAGATGCTCGGCCACCGCATGGGCCGGGGTGAGCGCGCCGGCCGAGCGCAGACGGACCAGCGCGGCCAGGGCGGGCACGGCGGCCGCGGGCTGCGGACGGCCGCCGGCCCCTGGGTGGTGCTGCGTGGCGGCATCCGTCTCGTCCGTCCCCTCCGTCGGGGCGGCCGGGCCGCCCGCCGGCAGCGCGCACGCCGCCAGCAGGCCCGGCAGGCTGGGCAGCGGCGCCACATCGGTGTCGGAGGTGTCCCAGGGCAGCACCGCGACCAGGGTGAGCGGGATGCCCGGGGTGAAGCGGAGAGTGTCCCGCAGCGCATCGCTCAGCGCGGCCGCCGCGGGAGGCCGTCCGGCGGGCGGCGCGGCCAGCAACTCCCGCAGCAGATCGCCGAGTTCGGACCCGGCGTGGGCCTCGTCGGCCAGCAGTGCCCCGATCCGGGCGGCGGTGTCCATGGCCTGGGCGATCCGCGGGTCGGGCGGTGTGCCACGGCTGCCCAGTTCGAGATCGGTGAGATGCCCGTCGTCCAGCAGCCACACATAGCCGTGGACGATGCCGCGATGGCGTACGGGCAGGCAGATCCGGCCCTTGAAGACCCCGGCCGCCGGGTCCGGCGGAATGCGCAGCGCCGTCCTGGCGCGAGCGATCCCGAACGCTTCGAACCAGGCCCGTACCGCCGCCGACGAGCGGCGCTGCAGGATCGACCGGGTCCGCACGGGGTCCATGACCTCGTCGTCGTCGCCCTCGTGCGCGCCGAAAGCAATCAGTCCGAAATCCCGGTCCTCCAGCGTCGCCGGGGCGCCGAGCGCCGCCGAGATCTCGTCCACGAGCTGCTGGTAATCGCCCCGCATCCGCCGCCCGGCTCCTCTCCTGTCGTCACACCACCGGCACCGCCGGCATCTCGGACACCTCTCGCACCGCTGTCACCACTGACCCGGTCGCTGCTCCTCCATTCTCATACATCTGTCTGAGATCCCGACCACGAAGGCGTGACAGCTGTCGATGGCCGGGAAGTGGCGCGATCCTTAAGTTTCAGGTGGCTCAATCTTGCCGACGCGTTCTCCCCCCCCGTCCGGCGTCCGCCGGTACTTGTCACCCATGAATCGTGGAGGTGCCCATGCTGGGTCCCGTGCTCCTCGCCGCAGCGCGCAGCGACAGCATCCGCCGCATCGTTGCGGCTGCCCCGGTTACCCGCCCCGTGGTCGACCGGTTCGTCGCCGGCGAGCGCCTGGGCGAGTCCATGGCGGCCGTGCGGTCCCTGGCCGCGCGAGGCCTGGAGGTCACCCTCGACCACCTGGGCGAGGACATCACAGACCCGGCCGAGGCACTGCGCAACCGCGATGCCTACCTGCAGCTGGCCGCGGCCCTCAAGGAGCAGGGACTCGGCGTCAAGGCCGAGATGTCGGTCAAGCTGTCCGCTTTCGGGCAGGCACTGGCCGGCGGCCACGAGCTGGCGCTGAAGAACGTCGCTCCGGTGGTCGAGGCCGCCGCCGAGGCCGGTACGACCGTGACCCTCGACATGGAGGACCACACCACGGTCGACTCCACCCTCGCCATCCTCGCCGACCTGCGGGAACGCTTTCCCCAGACGGGCGCGGTGCTGCAGTCCTACCTCTTCCGCACCGAGGACGACTGCCACGCACTCGCCGGGGAAGGCTCCCGGGTACGGCTGGTCAAGGGCGCATACAAGGAGCCCGCGTCCGTCGCCTTCCAGGACAAGCGGGAGGTCGACAAGGCGTATGTGCGCTGTCTGAAGATCCTGATGGCCGGCGAGGGCTACCCCATGATCGGGTCGCACGACCCGCGGATGGTGGCCATCGGCCAGGAGCTGGCACACCGCAATGGGCGCAAGCCGGCCGACTACGAATTCCAGATGCTGTACGGCATCCGCGAGGCCGAGCAGCAGCGGCTGGTAGCCGACGGGCACCGTATGCGGGTGTACATCCCCTACGGCACCGACTGGTACGGGTACTTCATGCGCCGGCTCGCCGAGCGCCCCGCGAACCTCGGGTTCTTCCTGAGGTCGCTGGCGACCCGCGGCTGATCTTGCCCCGCGGAGGCGGGCGCGGGTGGATGCTGGAAGCGAAGCCCGGGGTGCCTCCCGGACGGTGCCGCCCGCAGCCGCCCACCCCAAGCGGCCGCGGCCGCACCACCGACGTACGAAAACCGACGAGCGAAATCGAAGGAGACACGGCCGCTATGGACGCTGTGACCCAGGTCCCCGTGCCGGTGAACGAGCCGGTCCACACCTACGCCCCCGGCAGCCCGGAGCGTTCCCGTCTGGAGGCCAAGCTCAAGGAGCTGGCCGACAACCCGATCGAGCTGCCGATGACCATCGGCGGCGCGCACCGGATGGGCGGCGGCGAGCGTTTCGACGTCGTACAGCCGCACCACCACGCCTCCCGGCTCGGTACGTACGCCAACGCCACGGTCAAGGACGCCCAGGACGCGGTCGACGCCGCGCTGGCCGCCGCCCCGGCCTGGCGTGCGCTGCCCTTCGACGACCGCGCCGCGATCATCCTCAAGGCCGCCGACCTGCTCTCCGGTCCCTGGCGCGAGACGATGGCCGCCGCCACCATGCTCGGCCAGTCCAAGACCGCCCAGCAGGCCGAGATCGACACCCCCTGTGAGCTCATCGACTTCTGGCGCTTCAATGTGCACTTCGCGCGCCAGATCCTCGCGGAGCAGCCCCCGGCGAACTCCCCGGGCGTGTGGAACCGCTCGGACCACCGCCCCCTCGAAGGCTTCGTCTACGCGATCACGCCGTTCAACTTCACCGCGATCGCCGGCAACCTCCCGACCGCGCCCGCCCTCATGGGCAACGTCGTGGTCTGGAAGCCGTCCCCGACGCAGACCTACGCCGCCGTGCTGCTGATGCAGCTGCTGGAGGAGGCCGGGCTGCCCAAGGGCGTCATCAACCTCGTCACCGGCGACGGCAAGGACGTCTCCGAGGTGGCACTGACCCACCCCGACCTGGCGGGCATCCACTTCACCGGTTCGACCAAGACCTTCCAGTACCTGTGGAAGACGGTCGGCATGAACATCGAGAACTACAAGACCTACCCCCGGCTCGTCGGCGAGACCGGTGGCAAGGACTTCATCGTCGCCCACCCCTCGGCCGACCGCGCCGTGCTGAAGACCGCCATGACCCGCGGCGCCTTCGAGTTCCAGGGCCAGAAGTGCTCCGCGGCCTCCCGCGCGTACGTCCCGGCGTCGCTGTGGAACAGCGGCCTCAAGGAGGAGTTCGCGGCCGAGGTCGACGCCCTGTCCGTGGGTGACGTCTCGGATCTGTCGAACTTCATGTCCGCCGTCATCGACGAGCGCTCGTTCGCCAAGAACAAGGCGGCGATCGACCGTGCCAAGGCCGACCCGACCGTCGAGGTCGTGGCCGGCGGTACGTACGACGACAGCGAGGGCTACTTCGTCCGCCCGACGGTCCTGGTCTCCACCGACCCGGAGAACGAGATCTTCAAGGACGAGTACTTCGGCCCGATCCTCGGTGTCCACGTCTACGAGGACGCCGACTACGACGCGATGCTCACCCAGATGGAGTCCGCCTCGGCGTACGGCCTGACCGGTTGTGTCATCGCCCAGGACCGTGCCGAGGCGGCCCGCACCTGCGAGCTGCTGCGCTTCGCGGCCGGCAACTTCTACATCAACGACAAGCCGACCGGCGCCGTCGTCGGCCAGCAGCCCTTCGGCGGTGGCCGCGCGTCCGGCACCAACGACAAGGCCGGCGCCAAGCAGAACCTGATGCGCTGGACCTCCACCCGCTCCATCAAGGAGACCCTGGTCCCGCCGACGGACTACCGCTACCCGCACATGGGCTGACGCCCGCGCCTACGCCGACGGCCCGGCCCCTCTCCCCCGGGGCCGGGCCGGCGGCGTTGCGT
>NZ_JBSHAW010000045.1:0-77030 GCF_053611685.1 Streptomyces sp. NPDC054786
GTTGCCATCCTGGGCAAGCCCGTGACATCGGTCAGCTGACACCAGGAGACATGCCGGCCGGTCACGTCCACGGCGTGTTGTCGGCGGGTGGGCCGCCGCCAGGCGTCACGGCGACCGGCAGCTTCTTGACGGACATCTCAGCTCTCCTTCGATGTGGCCATTCGTCTCGCAACCCGCTTCGCGATCCGTGCGGCGTTACTGGAACCAGCGTGGGCCAGATGCCCATCGCGGCCGCATGCCCGCGCTATCACCGTCTTATCCCGGCCCCGTCCCACCGTGGATGCTCCAGGACGCCGGGCCGATAGGGCGACACCGGAGATTGGGTCCTGCCGACCTCGGCGCCCCTTCAGGGGACGGCCTCAAGGAGTAGTCCCATGACTGTAGTGACCCGGGACGCGGTGACGCCTGGCCTGTTCGGCGCCCCGGCCCATCCTTGACGGCATCCTCAGGGCGCCGCCCGAGGGTGAGCTCCCACACCTTCTCGGGTTCCAGGCCCCTCACCAATGACCAGGAGTTCCAGACTCTCCGGTGAGCGCCTGCTGAGGCCAGGAGGACTCCGTCCACATCGAAGAGCACAGCAGAGATTTCCATACGGCAGGCTTCCAGCAGGGTGCAGCCACAAGCCCGAGGAGCTCCGACATAGACGCGACGTCAATTCTCGCGAACATCCCCACCCGTGGCGACCGGTGTTTGCCGCATGCGCCCGTTGAGGTGCGTGCGTGTCCCGCCCACGCTGCGTCGGTCATCGTAGGCGGGAACGTGGTCTCTGGGCATATATCAGCCGGCGAACTCGCGAATGAATGGCTCAGGATCTGGCGACAGGTCGATCGGTTCCAACGTCGCGTCGGATTCGCTCCACCAGACGGCGGGGACATCGGGTGCAAGTTCCCGTAGCAGCCGGTGCACGATTCGTGCGGGTTCGGACAGGGGCTCCTGGTCGGGGAAGAGAAGGACCTGGTATTCGACCTGCCAGGCGAAGTGCAGGGTCCGCTCATCGACGTGGATGTCCATTTCGAGGACATCGTCGGGTGTGCCTCCGATGGCGCTGCCGGGCCACAGTCGGGTCAAGGCTTCGGCTAGTTGCTCGGTTGAGAACGGCCAGGAAGCACCGTTCTGCTGGTCGGCGCTGACGAAGAAACTGGATCCCACCGTGTGTCCTTCCAGAATGGTTCAGGACTGCGGCTACTTGACGATACGGGTTTCGCCGGGAACGCCCTTGGCCGCCATCATGGCGTCGTAGTAGGCAGCCGCCTTTTCATCGTTGGTGATGACTTCCAGGTGGTTGACCTGATTTCGGGGGTCCTTGAACGCAGAGCCGTACTTCACAAGCTCGTCCCCTTTGCTCTTCTCTGTCGATGCGTACACGTATGACGGGACATTGTCGACGTTGCCGAGGCGTAGCGGGGAGCGGCATCTGATTTGCTGGCCGACGTACTTGGCGTCGACCGCGGCGCCATCCTGCGCCCGGACTCCGTCGGCGTTCATACCCAACTGGCCGCCGGCCTTGTTGGGGACGGTGGTGTGCAGGTTGTACTCCGTCGAGCCGGCTACCCGCAGTTGGTAGGCGCGGCGGGCATCGATCTTCGGCTTCTTTCCATTGGGTGTGAGCGCTGGGGACGTCCGCCCGTCAGCATGCATCTGTCCCATCCACTGCTGGAACCGCTGTCGCCAGTACGGCGGCTTCGGCGCTCGCGGCCACCTCTGCGCTCATCGCGGCAGCGGCCACTCCGGCCTCGGTGGCAATGGCCGCCTCTCCCCCGGCAGCCACCGCCTCCGATGCACCAAGCGTGAAGAAGGTCAAAGCGACCCCGCCGCGCCGACGCCGAGCTGCGCAGAAGCTGTTTACTTCGCTCCACGCCACACTGCCTGCGTTAGAGAAACCGCAGTGGGATGCCGGCCGCCGGCGCCGTCCCGTCCGGGTACTGCGGATACGGGTCGGCACGGCACCCGAGGACATTCCCCCGGCGACGAGGGACGAGTGCGCCGGCGAGGCTCATGAGACGCGCGCCCGACCTCAGTGGCGGGAGCGGCGGCCATCAGGCCCGGCCCCGTAACCGGCCCCAGGGTCGACAAAACCATCCACGCCCCGCTCCCCCGGCAGCGGGGCCTGCGCAGCTGGCGGTGCCGTGGGGCGGGTCGGGGGCCGACGGTGCCGCACGCGGTGCGCGCGGTGCCCACTCAGTGCCGGGGGCTCTGTCTGTTCAGTGGGCGAAGCCCCAGTCGAGCATCTTGGTGGCGTCGTCGAAGCGGCCCTCGTCGTCCTTGAGGATCGCGCCGACCAGGGTGCGGTTGTCCCGCTTGGCGGCGAAAACGACGCAGTAGCCGTCCTCCGGGCCGCTGCCCGTCTTGATGCCCAGGGCACCGTCGTAGGTGCTCAGCAGCTTGTTGGTGTTGTCCCAGCTGTAGTACCGGGTGTGGCCGTTGGCCGCCGGGGCCTCGGTCTTGAACTGCTTGTTCTTCACGACGTCGGCGAACAGCGGCTGCAGCATCGCGCGCTGGCCGAGCTTGGCCAGGTCTCGAGCGGTGCTGTGGTTGTTGCCGTGTGAGATGCCGTCGAACGTGTCGAAGTGCGTGCCGGTCATGCCCAGTTGTTGCGCCTCGGCGTTCATCTGGTTCACGAAGTCGGCGATCCGCGCGTCCTGGGTGTCCCCGGAGCCGAAGTTGTCGGCCAGCGCCATCGCGGCGTCGTCGCCGGACGGGATCAGCATGGCGTGCAGCAGCTGCTCGACGGTCAGCGTGTCACCGGTCTGAAGGTCGGCGGTGCTGCCGCCGACCTTCTGGACGTAGTCCCGGTACTCCTGCTTCACCGTGATCTTCCGGTTCAGCCACTCCGGGTGCTTGAGCACCACGATGGCGGTCATGATCTTGGTGGTGCTGGCCATCGGCACGCTCTCGTCCGCCTTGGCCCCGCCCCACAGCTCCCGCTCCTGGCTGCCGTCGCGGGCGTCCAGCAGGAAGGCGTGGTCGGCGTTGATCTGGGGAGCGGCCTGGCCCTTCGCGTCCTGCGCATCGGCTGCCTTGTCCTTGACAGCGTGCTGTGCCGCCTGGGCAGGCTGGAACTGCCGCTGCGTGCCCTGGGTCTGGCCGGCCGTGGTGGTGGCCTCGCCACCCTGCTGGTCGTTCTCGTCTGCGGAGTGCGTGGCGCCAGGGGTTGCCGCCTCGGCGAGGCCGGCGGCGGTGATCGGCAGGGCGGCACCGACAAGTGCGACCATCGCGATCCGGACTCCGGTGCGGTGTATTCGGTTGGGGCGGGCGTGGGAACCCATGGGGCGTCCATCCTTCCGGCGAAGGGACGCCGGTGCGTAGTAAGAACTCGGTTCATAGCGAACCTACTTGTACGATGACAGCGACTCAAGCTGGCTGTGTCATAGCCATGTAACGGGGTTCACCTCTGTGGATGTGTTGTGCAGGTGACTGGTGGGTCCTGTGAGGTCATTCGCGCGCAGGGTCCGGTCCACTCCCCTGGGTTACTGGTTCGCTGCTGGTGGCACGCCCGCGAACCCCAACTGGCAGGCCGTCGCCGGCTTCCGTGACACGACAGAGGCGAGGGACGCCGTCCCGTAGGCCGGGCTGCCGGCGGGTTCCTCACCCCTATAGCGGGAGTTCTGCGGGTAGCGGCCTGATCAGGTGGAAGACATTCAGGTGGAAGACATCTCGGGCGGCGTAGCGTTCGAGGCAGCGGATGATCTCGCGTCGGGTCTTGCTTGCGCTGCTTGATGCGGCGCGTGGAGTAGTCCGGGGTGCGCGCGCCGTGGCGCAGACGGGTCTGCACGATCCGGTGGAGCGCGGCATTGGCTTGTCGGTCGCCCCCACGATTGAGCCGACGGCAAGGGTGTCGGCCCGAGGAGTGCTCGATGGGGCTGACCCCGTACAGCGCGGCGAAGAACGCCTCGCTGCCCAGACGTGTGGTTGTTGAACAACCCAGGGTTTTGAAGGTGTTTTTGAAGGCCCTGCGGGGTCCGGGCCGGCTCCGCAGGTGCCAGCTTTTCAAGTCGGCCGCACTGATGCTGGAAGTCGCCTGCACACGACTCCGAGTTGATGGGTCAGTCAAGGCACCCTACTGGCGTGCCAGCTGGTGGCGGTCGGCCCAGGCGTTGATGGCCGCGGCCAGTTCCTCGGGGCGGTCCTCCGGGGAATGGTGGCCGGCGAGGCCGTGGCGGGAGACCTCCAGGCCCGCGATGTGTTCCTCGCACCAGGCCACGGCTCCTTGGTCGGTCATCGCGCCGGGACCCGGATCGAACGCGGCGAGGAGCTTGGGGACTTCGGGGCTGGCCGCCAGCCAGGCGTCGTAGTGTGCGACGCGGGCCACGACGTCGGCGGGCTCGGCATCCAGCGGCATCATGCGCGTCCACGCCAGCACCGGGCGGCGGCTCTGTGGCGTCGGGAAGGGGCGGCGGTAGATCTCCAGGTCGGCCGGATCGAGCGGGGTGGCGAGTGTGTCCGGGAGGCCCTCGATGAACAGTGACTTCTCCAGGATCATCTCCTCGCCCACCCCGGGGGTGCGCAGGAGGGTGAACAACTCCCGTCCGGCCGCCGGGAATTCGTCGCCGACCAGCGGCTTGACGATTGTCTCGGTGAAGGCGAGACCGCGGACGGTGCCCGGGAGGCGGGCGGCGCGGTCGAAGGCGAGCGCGCCGCCCCAGTCGTGGCCGACGAGGACGGCCTCGGCAAGGCCGAGGGCGTCGAACCAGGCGTCGAGGTAATGGGCGTGGTCGTCGAAGGAGTAGGCGAGGTCGGGCTTGCCGGAGTCGCCCATGCCGATGAGGTCGGGGGCCAGAAGGCGGCGGCCGGGCGCAGCCACACCTGGCAGCACGTTCCGCCACAGGTGGGAAGAGGTGGGGTTGCCGTGGAGGAAGACGAACGGCAGCCCGTCGGGGTCGCCGGACTCGCGGTAGTGGAGGGTGGAGTCGAGGACGGGGAGGGTGGGCATCGGGGTGTCACTTCGCTTTCCGTAGGGAGATTTCAGAGGTTGAGGCTCAGGACGCGTTCGACGGCGATCTCGATGACGACCAGGTCCAGCGGGGCGGGCGGGGCCGCGCGGTAGCGGACGGTGTAGCGGCGGACCGCCTCGGCCAGGCGCGCGGGGGCGTCGGTGACGGTGGCCTGGCCTTCGAGGGTGACCCAGCGGAAGCCGTCCGCCTGGCAGAGCGCGACACGGGCCGTCGAGCCGCCCGTCGCTACGTTCTGGGCCTTGCGGGCTCTGGCCCGGGTGGTCACCCGGGCCAGAGCGGTGGCCGCGTCGAAGGTGAAGCGGACGGGGGTGACGTGCGGGCTGCCGTCGGGGCGGAGGGTGGTGAGGGTGGCCGTGTGGGGGCGGGTGAGGAACGCCCGTGTGGTGGCCGGGAGTTCGGCGGTGGCCCGGCTCACTTCTTCTTCACGCCCTCGTTCCAGATCAGCTTGGCGATGTTGGGCTTCACGGCTGTGGTGATGACGCCCATGGCCGTGCGGACGTACCGCTGCTCCGCCAGTTCGCGCAGCATGCTCGCGGCGAGGTCCACGCGGGCGGTGAAGACGCCGTCGGCGCTGGTCTCGGCGGTGTGGTAGTCCGTGACGGCGGAGTGCTCGAAGAGACCCGAGGGGCGGACCAGGGTCCAGTCGAGGTCTGTCTGACGGATCGCGGCCTCCATGCGGCGCATGTCCTCGTGGAGGGTGCGGCCGAGGCGTCGGTTCACCAGCGGGTCGAGTACATGGTTGAAGAAGTGGGAGCCGGTGGGGCGCCAGTTCGGGTCGGCGATGCTGGAACTGACGGTGAGCAGCCGCTTGATGCCGTGGCGGGCCATGGCCCCGGTGATGGCGGTGGCGCTCGCCGAGTACGTGGTGATGGTCTCCTTGCTGAAGCGTGCGCCCAGCGCGGAGAGGACGGCGTCCGTCCCGGCGATGGCGGCGTCGACGGCCGCCGGGTCGGTGGCGTCGGCGACGGCCACGGCGAGGCCGGGCCGCACGGGGAGGGATCCGGGGCGGCGGGTCACGGCAACGACCTCGTGGCCGGCGGCGAGGGCCTGGTCGGTGAGGTAGTGGCCGGTCGGTCCGTTGGCGCCGAAGATGGCGATACGCATGGTGTCGGGTCATCCCTTCGTGTGGTCCTGGAATGCCCTTGACTGTGCCGATCACGAAACGCAAGCTCAACGCTGATGAATAACGCCGACCCTGCCCCCGCCCGCACCCGGGGCCGCCCCCGCGGCAACCCGCGGACCCGCGAGGCGATCGTCTCAGCGGCCCGTGCACTGTTCCTGGAACACGGCTACCGGCGCACCACCCTGCGCGCGGTGGCCGGGGCCGCCGGGGTCGACCCGGCGCTGATCGCGTACCACTTCGGCTCGAAGAAGGGCCTGTTCGCGGATGTGATGCAGGTCCAGTGCGCCAATGCGCTGGCGGTGGACGATGTCCTCGGCGGAGACCCGGCCACCCTCCCCGACCGCCTGATCGACGCGGTGACGGACCTGTGGGAGGACGCCGACTTCCTGCAACTCACCACCCAGGGCGACGAGGCCGCGGAGGCGATCCGCGAATACCTGGAACGCGAGCTGCTGGCCCGGCTTGTTGAATTTCTCGGCGGCCGGGACGCGACCGCCCGCGCCACGGCCGTGGTGACGATCCTCGGCGGCCTCATCTACACCCGCTACCTCAACCCCCTCCCCACCCCCGCAGCCCTCACCCCTTCCGAGACCCGCCGCTTCCTCACCCCGGCGCTGCGCGCGGCCCTGGCCCCGAGGCGGCGCACCGTGGCAACCACCGGAGCAGGCCGTCGTGGCTCACCGACTCCGGTGGAGGCGCCGTCCGGCCTTGCCCCCTCAATGCCTCCGGTTCGGCTACCTCTGTAGGTAGCGGTGCAAAGAGGTCTTCGGGATGGCTTTGGTGAAGTGCGGTGGAAAACTACAGGCCGTACGCCCTAACGGCCGCCGGTGACACCGGAAGGAACGCCGTTCTGGAGCGCCGTCAGAGCGCGGGGCGCCTCAGCCGGCGGCCCAGGAGGAGGGCTCCTGCGCCCGCGATCAACGAGGCGGCGGCGATGCCGGTGAGTGCGGTCTCGGGCCGGGCGTCATGGGGAGAGCCCGTGGTGGCCAGGGCGGGCCGGGCGGATTCGGCTGCCGTGGCGGCTTGGAGGACGAGGTCGGTGACCGCTTCGGGGTGGGCGATCATGGCCACATGGGAGGAGTCGATCTCCACCGTGTGTGAACCCGCGCGCTTCGCCTCGAAGCGTTCCTGGTCGGGGTTGATGGTCTTGTCCTGATGGTCTTGTCCTGCTTCGCGACGAGGAACCACGACGGAATGTGTTTCCAGGCGGCCACCTTGGCCTTCTCCGAGAACGCGGTCGTGGCCGCGGGCCGTTGGGTCACCGCCATGACCCTCGTGACGCTCTCCGGCAGGTCGGCGGCGAAGACCTGCTGGAGTCTGTCGGGCTTGAGGTAGAGGTCGGTCCCGCTGACGCCGTCGCCGGCCCGGTAGGGGACGGACTTCGTGGCGGTGTCGAGTTCGCTGGGGAACCTGGCGGCCAGGGACATGCCATTCTCGCCCACGTCGGGCATCAGCGCCGAGACGTACACCAGGGACTTCACAGGGGTTGCCCGCGGCGGCCGAGCTGATCAGGGCGCCGCCGTAGGAGTGCCCTACCAGCACGAGCGGGCCCTTGATGCTGTCCAGTACGGAGGCGATGTAGGTGGAGTCGCTGTACAGCCCGCGTAGCGGGTTGGCGGGGGCCATGACGGTGTAGCCACGGCCTTCGAGCCGCTCGACGACCCGTTCGCACCGGTATGCGCGGCCACGCACTCCAGCCGGGTCACAACAGCAGGCTATGAGAGTGAATGCCGGAGGCAACGGTTTCCCCAACCCATCCGCGGCATGGGCAAGGACCGTCGCCCGCGCTACAAGAGCCCGTGGACATCCGCCCTCAGGCTTCTGCGCGTTCGCGAAGCCAGGACGCGGCCAACGCTGTCCAGTTCGCCGCGTCCCCCGCGCCTTCGGCCAGGCCGAGGCTGTGCGGCCCGTGCGCGAACACATGCACGGCATGGGGGACATGGTGGGCCGCAAGCGCCGCGGCAAAGCGGTAGGTGTGATCGGGAGGGACGTAGACGTCCTCCGCGGTGTGCCACAGGAAGAACGGTGGCGATTCACGCGTCACCAAGGCGTCCAGAGACGTCGAGCGCCGCAGCGCCGGGCCGGCATCCTCCCCCAGCAGGATCAGCCTGGCGGGGCGGTAGGTTTCGGTTTCCATCGACGTGATCGCATATCCGAGGACCACGAACTGCACGACGTCCTGCGCCTCGGCACCAGGTGCGAGAGCCGCGAGGCCGGCCAGGTGACCACCGGCGGAGAATCCCATCAGACCGATGCGGTCCACCCCACTCGCGCGGCGGCGCCGGATCTCGGCACGGAGGGCTTGGAGCGGTCGCGGGTGCCGGACGTTGAGCGGATAACGGAAGACGCTCGCCTGTACCCCGAGCCCGCTGAGCCAGTCGACGATCGGGTCGGCCTCGTGTGCCGCATGTTCGGCATATCCGCCGCCCGGGAGGACGATCACATGCATATCTGGCACCGCGGTCCCTCGCTTCGGTCAGCTCTCGGCCGAGTACGACTCAAGCGCCCAGCAGGGTGCCCTGGAGCGGCGCCGACGTGCGACGGCCCTCACCTTCCATCTTCCCGGCTTTTGCGGCATCGCGCCCGCCCGCAGAGGTATCCATGAGCATTTGTCGAGTGTGCGCAGGTGGCCGCTCCCAGCGGTCGGTTCGAGATCGCCGAGCGGGATGTGCTGCAGCCGCATGTGTGACTCGGAGTGGCCGCTTCACTGAAGTTGCGCCAGAGCCCGGCCACCCGACACCTGGTTCGAGGTACATGCAGGCCACGGGGCGCAAGCATGGTTTGGTCATCGGTATCAGTCGACGGCCTTCAAGTCGCCCAGTGCGTCACCGAGGTCGAGTTCGGTACGGCCACGGGTCTGGAAGCCCCGCTCGAACAGCTCTGCCGTGCGTTGCTGCGCCGCCTCACCCCGTACGAGCTGCTGGAACAGGGCGGCATCCGCGCGTACGTCGGCCGGAGTCGGCAGGCTGATGGCGTTGATGGCCATTTTGACTGCGATCAGTGCATCGCGGGGGAAGCCCCCGATGCGCGCGGCCATGCCGGCTACGAAGTCGTCCAGCTCGGCGTCGGGCACCGCGCGGTTGATCCATCCGTAACGTTCGGCGAGTTCGGCATCGAAGTCGGCCGACGTCAGCACGGCTTTCGAGCGCTCGGCCCCGGCCCAGCAGACGGGTGAGGTGCTGGATCGCTCCCGCGCCTGGCGGGGTGCCGATGCCGACTTCGGGCTGGCACAGGACAGCGTTCTCCCGGGAGGCGAAGCGCATGTCGCAGGCGAGGAGGAACTCGCTGCCCGCCCCCCCCCCGTGCTCGGCCGCGCAGTTTGGCGATCGTGACGGCCGGGATCTCGCTGAGCTTGCGGAACAGCATCCCCAGGGAGGCGTCGCCCGGGCCTCCGGCTTTCGCGGCTTCAGCGGTGTATTCGGGCACTTTGGTCAGGTCGACGTGCGGGAAGAAGAAGTCGGGATCCGCGCTGTCGAAGACCACCACCCGTGCAGTCGCCGGTTGGGAAAGCTCCTCGAGCAGTCCGACCAGGTCGCGCACGACCGCGGGACCGATGAGGTTGATCGGCGTGGCGTGGAAGGTGGCGGACAGGACGTTGCCGTCCAGCCTGGTGCTGATGGTTTCGTACGAGGCGGTCATGTTCTTGCTTCCTCTCGGCACTCATCACGGCCCGGTGGCAATCCCGGCTGCCAAAGCTGGTGCTCACCGAGCCACAGCACGACCGACAGCGATCTCTTACCACTGCACGGTGAGAACTGCTAACAGGCTGAGTGCCGTTGGCTGTGGTGTCGGGCGGAGCATCTCTGGGTGCGCGAGTCAGGGTTCGATGAGAAGGCCCTCGATGAGGCCACAGTTGAGGGTGAACCGGTAGCGCAGGTCGACGACCCCACCCGGGAAGTTGCCTTCCAGGTGCTGTGTGGCGATGTAGTGCTCTGTCGATGACGTGCTCGGCGCCGACGATCGCCGATGCTCGGTCAGAGGCGAGGAAGGCAACCAGTTCAGCCACTTCTTCCGGGCGGTTGGGACGCCCCAGGGGGATGCCGCCCAGGGATGCCATCAGTTGCTTGAGCGCCGCTTCGTGGGTGGTGCCGGCGTTCTCGGCGATCCGTGCGACGAGGTTGTCGGCGGCAGTGGTCTGGACGAAGCCGGGAGAGACGGTGTTGATGCGGATGCCGTGTGGGGCGACCTCGTTGGCCAGGCCCTTGCTGTAGGTGGTCAGCGCGGCCTTGGCAGCGGCGTACGCGAGAGTGCCGTTCCACAGCGGCATGCGGCGCTGGATCGAGGAGACGTGGCGCGGCGGGCCTTGAGATATTCGCTGGTGGGGGTGGTCATGACGAGTTCCGTTCCCGGGTGCAGGCAGGAGCAACATCACCTCCTGCAGTTACTGCTAAAATAGAAGCCAGTAACTTCGACTTTAGCAAGCATGCTCACCGCACGCCTGAAAACCCTCGTCGCCGATGGGCTGCTGGAGCGCCGCCCGTACCAGACCAACCCCGTGCGCCACGAGTACGTCCTCACCGGCCTGGGGCGCTCCCTGCGCCCGGTGATCGTCACGCTTGCGGCATGGGGCAACTCCCGCCTCACCCCTGAGCAGCGCAGCATGATTCTGATCGACACCAACAGCGGCGAAGAAGTCGAACCCGCGGTAGTCGACGCCAAGACCGGCAGCCGCCTCGACGACAGTCATGCCTATGTGTTCGCCGCCGGCCCCGTTGCCAACCACGCCATGCGGGCGCGCTACACCCGCACCACGGCGACCACAACTGATACTGCGAGCCACGAGGTGCCCTCGTAGGCACGATGTACGGCACGAACGCCGACCATCTATCGGCGTTGCACCGGGCCTCCAGCACCCCCTACGCAACGCGACTCACGGCGACTCTGCGCTGAACAGCGTCCGGTGCCACGCCCGGTCACGCCGCCTATCGATTGTCCTGCGGCGGTATTTCCATAACCAACGACAGTCCAAAATCGTCGTACCTATGACAGCCAACGGCCGGACCGTTCGTCTGAGCGCAGCGCATCGTTATGCAGTCGGAAGGAGTGCGCAAAGGGCGCGTTGCGCATCTGGGATTGCGATGCAAGTCGTCGACGGGAATACTGAATACCGTGGGCAGGGAAGGCCCGGAAGCGCGCTGCGTGTGAGCAAATGCGCCCCACGCAGCGTTTCCCTTGCTCAGGCACTCGGAACGTCGCGGGACTCCGTAGAATCAATGAGCTGTTGACAAGTACGGGTTCAGGATGCGCGAGCATTGCAAGCTGATGAGCCGCCTTCGCCGATGACGCTTTCCTCATCGAGGTCGGCGACTCAGGAGTCGGCATCAGATCCCCGATACGGATACTGCGAACGGGAATTGGCACGACCGGCAGCCCCTGTCTCGCAGCACCTTCGAGGCCAGCCCTCACAATTGGGGACCAGCCTCGAAGTTGACCTGTGAGGTCCTAGAAACGGCCTCCGCGGCCGAATCCACGACCTCGGCCAAAGCCGCGTCCGCGGCCACGACCGCGTCCACGGCCACGCCCGCGCCGTCCACGACCGTATCCACGTCGGCCGTAGTCGTCCCAATCGTCGCCATGCCTGCGGGGGAATACGCTTCGGAAGCTCATCGTGCCTCCTTGAATCTCTGATGATGGTCCAACTGTCCAGCTGGACCACTTCCTACGCTACGCCGCGGTACGAGCCGAAATCAAACGGGAAAGACTGAAAGGTAGCCAAATTTGCCGTTCCCATGTACTCAACGTGGCCACTGGTTGCTCTCTGGATTCCAACTTTTCCCGCCCGACCAACTGGATTCATGCGTCGCGGTGTCATCGCACCATCTGCACTTCGGTATCCCGCACCGCACCCGAAGTGCAGCTATCCAGACCAACACCTCATTCCCATCGCATCAGTGAGTAATGGTCAGGCAATGTCGTGGGAACATTTGATGTCCGCGATCCGTGCCACTTGCTTCGCCACCACTGTCAACACTCCGGCGGAGGCCATAGGTTGGTGATGATGTTCCGACCCGTGGATCGATGCCGGAGATGTCACCACGATGGAGGCCTCAGCCGACGGGGACGGGTGCTTTCAGTGCCGGAGCAGTCCCGTCTGGCTTGAGTTCTTTGTGGTCGTGCTCATGAGGAGCCCTCTCCTCGCGATGAAGGGGGCTGCCCTTGGTCTTCGCCCGGGCCCTTGCGGCACCGGGCATCGCGGCCCTCACGCCGGAGGCACCCTCCTGGCATGCGGCCACACAGGCATGGGCTTTGGGCGCGTAGGGCGGTGAACAGGGAGAACCAGCCCATACGGCGCACCCCTTTCCCACCTCCTCGCGTGTCGCCGGCCATCGGCCGCTGTCCGCCTGATTCCTGCACGCCGGGGTGAAGGCGTGGAGGGTATCCGCCAGGAGCCCAGGCGCCACCCCAGATGCCCTGTCGTGACCTGCCGACATCCTGCTCACCGGTCCGAACGACTGACTGTTGCGGTCTGTCTCGCCAAGGTGCGCGGCGAATCACCGCAGGTCGGGTTGAGTGACGGCTGTGTGGCCGGCCCGGCCCCATCCGTACCAAGGGGCTGTCCGGACGGGATCGAAAGGAGCTGCTCATGGAAGGTGTACCGCCGGATGCCTGGAAATGGGAACTCGACCGTACGTCCGACCCGAGGCGCGAGCCCGGGCCGATCAACCTGCAGCGGTATGCGTTCGTACCGGCTTACGCCGGGGTCGCCACGTTCTTCGGGCTGCCGCTGTGCCTGAATCCGGACGACTTGCGTGCCGGTCACGTCGATGTGGCAGTTGTCGGGGCACCGGTGGACATGTCCACCGGACACCGGGGGGCGGCCTACGGGCCACGTGCGATCAGGGCCGATGAGCGGATTCTGCCCAACACTCCGCAGATGCTGGTCAATCCCAGCACCCGCATCAAACCGTTCGAGGAGTTGACGGTAGTCGACTACGGCGATGCCGCCGTGGACCCTTTCAGCATCGACAACTCCATGGAACCGATCCGTGCTCTGGTCCGCGAGATCGCCGGAACGGGCGCGATCCCGATCGTGCTCGGCGGGGACCACTCGATCCTGTGGCCGGACGCTGCGGCTATGGCCGACGTGTACGGGGCGGGCAAGGTCGGCGTGATCCATTTCGACGCCCACCCGGACTGCTCCCACGACCTGTTCGGCCATCCCACCTCGCACGCAACCCCGATCCGCCGATTGATCGAGGACGAGCATGTCCCCGGACGCAACTTCATCCAGATCGGCCTGCGCAGCGCGATCGCGCCCGACGACGAACTGTTCGACTGGATGCGCGAGCACGGACTGCGCGCGCACTTCATGGCTGAGATCGACCGACGCGGATTCGACGTGGTCCTCCAACAGGCCATCGATGAGGCGCTGGACGGGCCGGAATATCTGTTCGTGTCGCTGGACATCGACGTGCTGGACCCGGCCTTCGCGCCCGGCACCGGCACACCGGAGCCACCCGGCCTCACCAACCGCGAACTGCTGCCGGCCATCCGCCGGATCTGTCACGAGACGCCCGTCGTGGGCATGGACATCGTCGAGGTCGCACCCCATCTCGATCCCGGCTACACCACCACCATGAACGCCCGCCGAGCCATCTTCGAGGCGCTGACCGGGATCGCCATGCGTCGCAAAGGTCTGCCCGGTCCCGCGTATCTGGACCCGGCGGTCGCCGGCCCGCCGCCCGGGCGGCAGACATAGCCTTCACTGACCTGGGCTTTTGCCCGTCAGGCGCCTTTTGCTCGGCCCGTCAGGAGCGAGGGCCGGTGCACGTTGCGCCTCCCGGTTTCTCCCACCGCTGTCCCGCTCCTGACCAGTGCCGCAGCTTGTCGAGACCGACGATGTCCGGGCCCCTTCACTGTTACTGTCGCGCCGTGCCCAAGACCGAGATAGACGTGGTGACCGCCGAGTTCTTCGAGGCCTTTGACAACCGGGGCGGCAAGGCGGCCGACGTGGCCCGGATCCGCCGGTTGGTTCTTCCGGGTGGTGTGATGGTCAAGGCCGGCCCGGAGTTCACGGTCTACACCGTGGACGAGTTCATCGAGCCTCGCCAGCGGCTGCTGACCGACGGTCGGCTCGTCGAGTTCTCCGAGTGGGAGACCTCCGAACGGACAGAGATCGCGGGCGATATCGCGTCGCGGTTCAGCGAGTACCGCAAGTCCGGGACCTTGGATGGTGAGCCGTTCGAGGGAGGCGGGACCAAGACCATCCAGTTCGTCCGCACCTCAGAGGGCTGGCGGATCGCAGCGTTGGCCTGGTACGACCAGCCCTGACCGCAGGGGCGGTCGGCTGCGGCTCATCAGCTTGGAACTCGACGCCTGGCGCTCGCCGGCCCTGTAGCCCGCGGAGTGCCACGGCCGCCGTAGTGGGTCATAAGAGGCCGGGCGAGTTGGCTGCCTGCCGTCCTCCAGACCCGCACGCTACGCGCCGTACACTCGTGCGCTATCCCGCCACAGCATCCGACCCCGCCACGCCGGGCCGGGCCGGCGCGACCGCCATGCCCCGGCTACTCGCACGAGAGAGGCGCAGCCCATGACACAGCAGCCTGCCACCACCCCGTACAACTCCGGCTTGTTGAGCAATGACGCCCAGCGTGAACGTGACCGCTTAGAGGCCATCCAACGCAATGTCGACGCGTTCACCACCGGAATCCTGGATGGCTTTCCCATCGAAGCCTCATGGAACTGCCTGGAACTGGGCGCGGGCACCGGCTCCATCGCCTATTGGCTCGCCGGACGCTGTCCGGACGGGCGGGTGGTCGCCGTCGATCTCGACACCCGCCATCTGGATGCGGGCCGGGCCGCGAACCTGGAGATCCAGGAAGCCGACATCACGCGCGGAGACTACGCGCCCGGCAGCTTCGACCTCATCCACGCGCGCTACCTGTTCTGCCATCTCCAGGACCGCGACGACATGATCGCGCGGGCCGCCCGCTGGCTCTCCCCCGGCGGCCGGCTCTTCATCGAAGAGCCCTACCACCTGCCGGCCGACACCTCACCTTTCCCCCTGATCCAGCGCATCCTCGACGCCTATCAGCGCACCTACCGCAAACACGGCGCCGACATGACCTGGGCCCGCGCCCTGCCCTCTCTCCTCGCCCGCAACGCGCTGACCGAGGTGGCCTTCGTCGGAAACCTCGGCTGCATGGGCGGGCTGGACAAGGACCGCTGGCTCCCCCTCGTTACCCAGGCGGCCCCCGCGCTTCTCGCCGACGGTCTCCTCACCGAAGCCGACTTGGCGGAGTTCGCCACCCTGCTCAAGGACCCAGCGTTCATCGACATCCCCCAAGTCACCATTTCCGCATGGGGCCGCCGCCCCGGGGGCGAACCGAACGCGTCGGCCTGAACAGGTGGCCGGTCAAGCGCGGGCTTTCCTCTTGTGGCACAGCAAGCCAGGCAGCCGCGGGTGACGCCGCTTGGGCGCTGGAACCACTGGATCATCTGCTCCATGAGGACAAGACGGTGGGCAAGACGGCAGCCCCGGATGCTGAGCTGCAGCTTGCTGCGCAAGGTCATGCTGCAGACGTCGAAGGCCGAGCTGTACGCGGCGATTCGGCGTGACCATCGAGTCGGCAGGCGATGCGGGAGCCTGAGCGCGAGTACAGCGTGAGGTGACGGAGGCGGACGGCACTGGACTCGGTCCGGCCGGAGCCACGCAGGAGCGCCAACTGCCCGGTCGTCCCCGGGGTCCAGCTGAGGCCGTCGTCTCCGTCGCTCGGGCAACCCGGCGTACGACCGTGATCCGTATGTGATCAACGCCCCGTAATCTCCCCCGGGCAGGGGATTCAGGGGATGCGCGACCAAGGCGGGGGAAAGTCATGACATACCGGCGCGCGGTGATACCGGCACTGGCTGGAGGGCTGCTGCTCACGGCCCTTCTGTGGTGGGCGGGGGCAAGCGCGCACGCACTGCACCTGCCGGGCGCCACCGGCATGCTCGACGGCCAGGCCGCCGCCGAGCTGGAGCGCTGGCTCACCCCTTGGTCGTACGACCCTCCGGCCTCGGTTCAGTTCGGCAGCGAGGGGCCCGGCGGGTTCGGGGACGCGGCCAGGGCCGCCGGCACCAACTACCTTGCGCTGTACACCACCGCGCTGCAGATCCGGTTCGGCGCGGTCTTCGCCTTCTTCGTACCCGGGGCGCTGCTCCTGATCCGCAGGCTGCCGCCGGTGCACGGCCGGATGCCGGCCACGCTGCTCGCCGTGTGGGCCTGGGGGCTGGTGGCCGGGACCCTGGCGGTGACCGTCTCCGCGCCGTGGCTGATCGCCTCGGGAGGGCACGGCAGTTACCGCTTCCTGCCCCAGCTGGCGAGCGTGATCTCCTCCGGGCGGCAGGTCTTGGTGGTGACCGCACTGGTCGCGGCGGCGGTGATCGTGTTCCTCGCGCGGGTCACCGTCAAGGGGACCGGTCCGCTGCCGCGGGAGGTCGTCCCGGCGCGCGCCGCCCGCCTTGCCGCCACCGCCGGGACCGCGGTGATCGCGCTGTCCCTGGTGGTCCTTTCGTACCAGCCGGTCGCCGCCTTTCTCCAGGGAGTCTCCCCGGGCATCGGGCTGTTCGCCGAGCCGGGCGACCTCCTGCGGCAGTGGCTGCTGCTCGGCGCCTGGACGGGCCCGGGAGGGGCGCCGCTCGGTGACTGGCTCCTGTATCGCGCCACCGACGTGCTGCTGCTCGCCGTGGTGTGGTGGGCACTGCGGCGGCTGCCCGGCCTGCTCACCCGAGCCACTGTCCCCGCGATGGCGGCCGGCGCAGTCTGCGCGACCGTCCTCGGGCTGCTGGCGAGCCAGCTGCTGAGGATGGCGGTGGACGGGGCGATCTCGGACCTGCGCTGGGACCTGCTGCGCCTGTCCGCCGGCATCGGTAACGGTGTCCCTGCCGCCCTGCTCTGCGGCCTGGTGGCAGGATCCGCGGCTGCCCTGACGCTGCGGCCGGCTCTGGGCCGCGCGGAGATCGCCGACGCCACCACCTCCGTTCAGGGCTCCGCCCGGCCTTGACCGGGGTGGGGTGGTCGTCTCGGGGCGGGCCCCCGGTCCCGGCTCAGGCCCGCGCGCCGCCGTCGACCCGCAGGACCGTGCCGGTCACGTAGGAGGAGCGGTCGCTGAGGAGCCAGGCGGCGGCCTGGGCGATTTCCTCAGGGTCGGCCGCGCGGCCGAGTGGGGTACGCGCCTTGAGTCGCTCGACGAGACCGGGTGAATCCGCTTCCCAGGTACGGATCATCTCGGTCAGCGTGTTGCCGGGGGCGATCGCGTTGACGCGGATGCCTTCCGGGCCGTACGTCAGGGCAGCGGACTCGGTGAGGCTGTTGACCGCCCGCTTCATCGCGCCGTACGCGGGCAGCTCGGGGTTGCCCCGCAGGCTGCCGACGCTGGAGTTGTTGACGAGGGCGCCCGTGCCGGCCGTGGCCCGGATGGCGGCGACCTCGGCGACCATGGCCAGCCAGGGGCCCCTGAGATTCACGGCGTAGACGTGGTCGAAGTCGGCCTCCGTCACCTGGTCCATCGGGCCGGGCGGCACGAACGTGGCGCCGTTGTTGAAGGCGACGTCGAGTCGGCCGTACAGGTCCACGGCCCGGTCGACGGCGGCGCGGACGCCTGCCGGGTCGGCCAGGTCGCACACCACGTGGTCCGCGATGCCGCCCGCCGCCCGGATCTCCTCGGCCACCGCCTTCAGCTGTGCCTCCGTCCGGGCCGCGAGCAGCACCCGGGCGCCCTCCCGGGCGAACAGCCGAGCCGCCGCGGCGCCGATACCGCGCCCGGCACCGGTGATGAAGGCGACCTTGCCGGCCAGCAAGCCCAGGGAGGCAGGGGTGGTGGGTGTGTCTGTGGTGGGTGTGTCTGTGGTGGATGTGTCAGTGGTGGATGTGTCGCGCATGGCAGCAAGCCTGTGTGCGTTCAGAGAGCCGGTCCAGGCACCGGCAGTACCTGGATCGGCTCCGCGACACCCGCGCACACCGGGGTGTGTAAGGACGAGAACGGGCGGGCTTCCTGTGCCGCAGGTGCGGGCGGATCCTCCTGCCGACGTGGGGCTGTCCGCCCGGCCGCGCCGCCACGCTGTCACCGCCGCACGCCCTTACCAGAGCACGTGCTGGTGAGAGGCTTCGCGCACTGGTTTCCGCCCCCTCGTCGGCCCCGGGCCGGGGTGAGTCCTTTCGACGGAGCCGACGCCCTCCCCACGCAAGGTTGCGCGTGGCGGGCCGCTGATCACGGAATGTGCCGAAGACCGTCGCGCGGCGGGCGATGACTTCTCGCCGGCCCGGGAGTCAATTCACCTGCAGGCAGATTCCGCACCCGAAAGGCAGCACCATGAGCAAACTGATCGTCACCGCGTTCGTCACCCTGGACGGCGTCATGCAGGCCCCGGGCGGCCGGGGCGAGGACGTCGACGAAGGCTTCGAGCACGGCGGCTGGCAGGTCCCGTACGTCGACGACGACTTCATGGACCTCATGACGGGGATCTTCGAGCGGACCGCCGACCATCTGCTGCTCGGCCGGAAGACGTACGACATCTTCGCCGCCCACTGGCCCCGCGTCACGGACGAGAACGACCCGATCGCCGTGAAGCTCAATGCCATGCCCAAGTACGTCACCTCGCGCACCCGCAACAGCCTGGAGTGGCACAACTCCCATCTGCTCAAGGGCGAGGCCGCGGAGTCCGTCGCACAGCTCAAGGAGCGGCTCGACGGCGTGATCATGACGCAGGGCAGCAGCGACCTCATCCACACCCTGCAGCGGCACGACCTCGTCGACGAGTACCGGCTGCTCGTCAACCCCGTGATCATCGGCATCGGCAAGCGGCTCTTCACCGAGGGTGCCGCCCCTGCCGCCTGGACACTCACGGAATCCCACACCACCAGTGTGGGCGTGCAGTACTGCGCCTACGAACGAGCGGGGAAGCCCGAGTACGGATCCTTCATGCTGGACGAACAGGAGTGAGGACCCTCGACAGGCACCTCGCCGCGGCCGGCGAGCAGCCGGCCGGTCTTGGGCGCAGGCCGGGCGCCGCATGTACCGGCTCTGCCCCACCCGATGAGGCAGGCCCGAAGGCAGTCGCCGACCCGGCCCACTCCGCCGCCGCAATGCCCGGGGGTTCGCTGCGTGCGTGCCCGGGGCTCGCAGCGTGCACGGAGCACGTGGGGCGGGATCCGACGGACATCCGGTCGAAGTCCCGTGCCCTGGGGGTGAGTTGTAGCGCTCCTACACCGAAGTCGCCTGCTCGACACGCGGATTGTTCCGCCCGTCGGCGAAATCCCGTGGCCCGGCCCCCGCCCGGCCCGTAGCATCCTCCCGTGACAGAGAACACGGGGGAAGAGACGGGCGGGACAGCACGGCCGGCGGCGGATGCGGGCCGGGAGACCTGCTGGCGGGGGCAGCAGATCCGCCTCGCCCCACTCGATGTCGACGATGCCGAGTTGCTGCACGCATGGCGGTGCGACCCCAAGGCGATCCATGAGATCGGCTTCTGGCCACGCCCCCTGTCCTCGCTCCGCGAGCGCATCGAGAGCTATATCGCCACGTACGACCGCGACGACTTCCTCGTCCTGCTCCCGGACGGCACGCCGGTGGGCCATATCGCACTCACCGACCAGGATTTCGTCGACGGCACGGCGGAGATCGCACTGATGCTGGCCCCTGAGCACCGGCACCGCGGCCTCGGCACGGACGCCCTCGACGCCCTCGTCGACCTCGCCTTCGGCGAACTGCCCCTGCACCGCCTCGCGGCGGACACCCACACCGACAACCACGCCGCGCTGGCGGTCCTGGCCAGGTCGGGCTTCGTCCGGGAGGGCGTCCGCCGCTCGGTGTGCCTGCACCGCGGGCGCCGCTACGACCTCGCGCTGCTGTCCCTGCTCCGCGGCGAGTGGGAGGGGCTGGAGCGGCCCAGGTCGTGGGAGCTGTGAGACCGGCGTGGCCCGAGGCCTCCCGGCCCGGTCCGGTCCGCACGGCGCCGTACTGGATCTGAACCCCACAGCGGGTGAGCGCTTGAGTGGGTGGACCCGAGTGCCGGAGTCGGCAGCGGTGCCGGCTCCGCTGTACGTGACGAACGCGGGTGGCCACACCGTGAACCGGGGAGCCTTCACCCCGGCCGCCGCCGGGCCCGCCGACCGAAACACTCGGACCGCCAGCTCAGGAGCCCACCTGCCAGGTGACGCGTCCGGCCACAGCCGGGTGCGAGATTCACCCTTGCGTGTGCTGCACCGCAATTCGAACATGTGATGCAATCCGAGGGTGATGTCCTCCTACGACTTCCCCGATGACCTCGTGCAGGCCCAGCACTCCTGGTACGCCGCCTACCGTCAGCTCGCCCAGGAGCAGAACCCTGCCCAGACCACTGTTCTGCGCCGTACGCTGCAGCGACTGTCCGTACGGATTGCCACGCACCCCTACTGGGCGACCATCCCCGGCCGGGCCCCGGCCGCCCGGATGGCGCTCAAGCAGCAGACCTGGGCACCAGACACCGAAGAGACCCGGCGATGACCGCCTACCTCACCGACACCCAGCGCCGGATCGCACGGGCCCTGCGGGAGCTGACGGACGATGTCGGCTACCCGCCGTCTATACGGGAAATCGCCGACGCGGTCGCCCTGTCCGCCTCGACGGTCGCCTACCACCTGCAGGCCCTGGAACGCCACGGGATCGTCACCCACACCCCGCACCACAGCCGCTCATACCGGGTGCGCTGACAGCCCGGCCGCGGGTGCCGGCGGATCCAGTGGTCCGCGTCAGGTGGGAGTCGGCATCGCGGACGGTTCACGTCAGTACGTGCGGTCCATGGGTGCCGGCGTTACGGCCGATCCTCGGCCGGCGGACTGTTGAGAGGCACCTGCGCGACGAGCAGGGTGGCGTCGTCGAGGTCGTCGATGTGCAGGGTGTCCATGAGCAGGTTGCACACGGCTTCCACACCGGTGGGTGCGCCTTGCAGGGTTCGCAGGAGCATGTCGAGGCGGCAGTCGATCGGCTCGTCGCGCGTTTCGATGAGCCCGTCGGTGTAGAGGACGAGACGGTCGCCGGGGGCCAGGCGCAGGTGTGTGGTGTGGAAGGACACGCCTCCGACGCCGAGGGGAGCGCCGGTGGGCAGATCGAGCAGTGTCGGCTGCTGCCCGTGGAGGTGAACCGGCGGCAGATGTCCGGCGGTTGCGATGCAGCACGTCGCCTGGCGTGAGTCGTAGACGGCCAGGGTGCAGGTGGCGATGCCGTGTTCGAGGCCGGTGGCGTTGATATCGACGTGCTGCAGGATGCGGGCCGGATCCAGGCCGAGCGTGGCCAGGATGCGGATGGCGGTACGCAGTTGGCCCATGGTGCCCGCGGCGGACAGGCCGCTGCCCATGACGTCTCCGATGACCAGGGTCGTGGTCTGGTGCGGGGTGGCGATGACGTCGAACCAGTCCCCTCCGACGGCGCTGGCGGCTCGGGCCGGCCGGTAGCGGTAGGCGACCGACAGGCCCGAGTGCTGGGGCGGGCGATGGGGAAGCAGGTGGCGCTGGAGGGCGAGGGCCGCTTGGCGCTGTTGCTGATAGCCGTGGGCATTGTCGAGGCAGACGGCCGCGCGGGAGGCGATTTCCTGGGCGAGCGCCAGGGCGTCCTGGTCGAAGCCGGCGGAATCACGGGAACGAGCAAGGTCCAGGGCCCCGATGACCTCACCGTGGGCAATCAGCGGCACGACCAGGCGGCAGCACTTCCGCCCGCTCCGTGCGCCCGTTCCGGGAGCCGCCGCGTGGCCTGAGGTGCCGGCCGCGCCCTCGTAGAGTTGCAGCGGACAGCCGGTGTCGATGCACCCGGCCACGATCCGGGCAGGTGCCGACGAGGGGGAACCCGTCGTGGAGGCCGTGGCGGCGGGGTGGAAGTCGTGGGGATTCTCCGGTCTGGACTCGGTCTGGTTGTCGTCGGTGACCAAGGCGAGGAGGTCGACGGTGGCAGAGTCGGCCAGGTCGGGCACGCACACCTCGGCCAGTTCCCGTGCTGTGGTGTCGGTATCGAGGGTGGTGCCGATGCGTTTGGAGGCGTCCGCCAGCAGCGCCATGTGATTGCGGGTGCGGTACTCCTCGGTGCAGTCGACGACCGAGGTGGCCAGCCCCAGCACGTTCCCCGCAGAGTCTTCCAGGCAGTGATACGAGACCCGCCAGGCATGCTCGGTGGCGGGATCGGCGGGGGTGCGACCGACCGTGAAACGATCGAGTACGGGTTTCCCGGTCGCCAGCACCTCGCCCATCGTGTTCTCGATGTCCTCGGTGTCCAAGAAGGGCACGGCATCTCGGACATGGCGGCCTACGTGCTCGGCCGCCGGCAGGCCGTTGAGTCGCTCCAGCGCGGGATTGACCGTGATGAACCGCAGCTGTGTATCGAGGACGCCGATCCCGATCGGAGTCTGGGCCACCAGCCGTAGGGAGACAGCCAGGTCCCGCTCCACCTGGCGCAGGGTGGGCTGGTCGGTCGCCAGGCCCAGGGCGAAGAAGTGTCCGTTCCGGTCCTCCAGCCGCATGTTGCGGAATTCCGCCGACCGGGTGCTGCCGTCCTTGCACCGTACGGGGAAGACTCCCGCCCAGGGGCCGCCCCCCTCCATCACCTGGGAGAACAGGTCGATCACCAGCTCCAGGTTCTCCTCACTGACCAGGAGACGGCCGGCAAAGGCACCCAGTGCCTCGCCTGCGGTGTAGCCGAACAGCGCCTCGGCCTGCGGGCTCCACAGGACGATCCGCCCCTCCGCGTCGAGCACCACCGCGGCGACCCCGAGCACGTCCAGCAGGGCACCCGGCGGCGACGGCCCGGCCCGCACTTGGGCGGAGCCCGCAGCCCACCAGCCCTCGGTCACCGGCCCGCCTCCTTGCTCTGAGCCGCGCGGCCCCCTGTCCATCGTCCCGCCGTCGCGACGATGAGGCACCACCGAGGCGGCCACCGAGCAGGCGGACCCAGGATTCCCCGGCCGTTCCTGCACCGGTCCGGGCCCGCCTCGCCTGTCGCCACACCGCAGTGACGGGCCGGGAAGGGCACCTCGCGGGAGCCGCTGGAGTGGCATCCGGCGAGGAGGCCGGACCGGGGGCCCGGACGATGCAGACGGATCCAGGCGGCGAGGGAGGGGACGCTACGGCGTTCGTCCCGGCCGGACGGAGGCGAGGAGGTCGGGCAGCCGTCCCCCGGCCGCGGTGAGGTACTCGCCCCGTGCGGGCGGCGGCGCGAGTCGGCTCTTGGCCGGCGAGTTTCCCGCTCCTTCACAGCGGCGGTCAGCGGGCGGGGCGGGCCCACGGGCACGGCGAGGCAGACGGGACTCTCCGGACAGCACACCTAAGAGATTCCGCGGGTAGAGGGCAAGGCGTCATGGTCGACGGGCTGGCCGTGTGTCCCAGCGTTGGCTGGTCCAGGCTTCGCGGATGAGGCGTCGGATCACGATGATCGCGGTCATCAACGCGAGCAGTGCGTTGATGACGACCGCTCGACGTTCCGTGCAGGACAGGCTGAAGTTGAAGCCGCGGCTGTACCAGGAGTTGGTGCGCTCGACGACCCAGCGGCGAGTGTCGGTTGATCGGGATCACGACGCCCTTGGGCTGGATCCGCCACTCGCAGCCGAGATCGGTCAGCAGTTTGCGGGTGACCGTGGAGTCGTAGCCCGCGTCAAGGTGTACCGCGATCTGCTCAGGCAACGCGAGCTCGAAACGCCCGAGCTTCTCTGGCGTCGGGCGCAGGAACGGGGAGTCGTGCCGGTTCGCGCCGGTCACGACACAGCCCAGCGGGATCCCGCGTCCGTCGGTCATCCGCGACCACTTGATCCCGAGTTTTCCCCGGTCAATCGGTGATTTCCCGGCGACCTCGCCACCGCAGGGCGCTTTGGTGATCTGCCCGTCGACGGTGATGTCGGCCAGGTCCAGGCCCACGACACGGTCGTAGGTCTCCAACACGATCTGCTCCAGCCCTGCGAAGACACCGGCCGCGATCCACTCGTTGCGTCGGGTTCTCATCGTGGTTGCCGAGCACGATTGATCGGAGTGCTTCTGGTACGAGCCGCCGAAGACGAGTTTCGCGACGAGCTTGTCGAACACGATCCGGTCCGGGATCCGTGGGTTGTGACAGCCCCACGGATGTGTCTCGAGTTGCGGTGGCAGGAGGGCCTCGAACTGGACCCACAAGGGCTCGATCGCCCATGCTTCGAAGGCGGGCACCGGTGCTCCGTTTTCAGATGTAGAGATGTAGGAGTCCCACGTCAAAACGGTCCCGGTGCCCGCGTCACATCAGCCTGACGCTCCTACTGAAGGCCGAGGCCAAGGACTCGTCGAAGGCCCGGTGGTAGCCCGGACTACCGGGAGCCCGCCACAGGGTGCGGCTTGTAGAAGGACTCCTCCAGGTAGGCGGCCTCGTGCGGCTGGTAGGGCTCCTCCAAGTAGGCAGCCTCGTCTTCGTCGAGTTCGACGTCCACCGCGGCGACCGCGTCGGCCAGCTGGGCCGGCTTGGTGACCCCGACGATGGGCGAGGTCACCGCCGGGTTGCGCATGACCCAGGCCAGGGCGACCTGGGCCGGGGACAGACCCCGCTTGCCCGCGATCTCGTGGACGCGCTCGGCCACTGCCTGGTCCTCGTCGCGGTAGAGGATCTTGCCGCCCTCGTCGGTCTCGGCACGCGCCGTGGCGGTGTCCAGGGCCCGCGTCAGCCTGCCCCGCGCCAGCGGGCTCCACGGGATCACGCCGATGCCCTGGTCGGCGCAGAGCGGGAGCATCTCCCGCTCTGCTTCTCGGTGGATGAGGTTGTAGTGGTCCTGCATCGACACGAACCGGGTCCAGCCGTTCAGGTCAGCCAGGTAGAGGGCCTTGGCGAACTGCCAGGCGTGCATGGAAGAGGCTCCGATGTAGCGGACCTTCCCGGACTTGACCGCGTCGTGCAGCGCCTCGAGGGTTTCCTCGATCGGGGTGTCGTAGTCCCAGCGGTGGATCTGGTACAGGTCGATGTAGTCGGTCCCCAGTCGCTTCAGGGAGGCGTCGAGCTCGGCGAAGATCGCCTTGCGGGACAGCCCGGCGCCGTTCGGGCCGGGGCGCATCCGCATCCAGACCTTGGTGGAGAGAACGACCTCCTCGCGCCGGGTGAAGTCCTTGACCGCCTGGCCGACGATCTCCTCGCTGCTTCCGGCGCTGTACCCATTGGCCGTGTCGAGGAAGTTGACGCCGCCCTCGAGGGCCTGCTTGATGATGTCCCGGCTGGCGTCCGCGCCCAGCGACCAGGGCTCGCCGCCCCGGTCCGGCTCGCCGAAGCTCATGCAGCCGAGGGTGATGGCAGAGACTTCCAGTCCGGTCGTTCCGAGTTTGATGTATCGCATGCTTCCGAACCTAGGAATTGGAGTGCGCTCTAACACAACTTCGGAGGCGTGGGGCATGCGCGCCCTGTCAGGTTTCGACCGTTTCGGCCAGACGCACCAGAGAACTCAGTAGTACCGAGTAACGAACTGTCAATTCTCGGCCGAGCGCGTGGGGCACTACTCAGCCCCCCCGACGGCAAACCGCCCTCGCGGGTCCGTCGCCACGACCGATCATCGCCCGATCACTAGGAGAGTCCGCTGGTCCGGGCGGCGGTATCGCGGCGCTCGCGACGGCGCCCCTACCCGCGGCATCTCTAAGACGGGTCCCGCCGGGCGCGGGCCCGCACCGTGGGTGGCAGCAACTGTTCGCGCAGGGCGGTCAGTTGGTGTGAGGTTTCCACCGCGCGGGTCTCGTCCAGCGTGGTCAGGGCGAGCAGCAGGGCGTCGGCGATGACCAGGCCGGTCAGTGCCTCGGCGGTGATGCCGGTGGGGGTGTGCGGCGCGGTCAGTACGGCCTCGACACGGCTCTCGAAGGCGTCGCCGAGTTCATCGGTGACGAAGACGACCTTGGCGCCGACCGCGCGGGCCCGCTCCACCAGCACGGTGAACTCCGTCAGCGGGCGTCCCGGCTGGAAGACCACCACCGCGTCGCCGCGGCCCAGCGGCAGCAGCGCATCGGCGAACGCGAAGCCGGTCGCGCCCAGGAAGCGGGCCCGGCGGCCGGTCCTGGCGAGCGTCAGGGCGAGGTGCCGGGCGGCGAGCTCGGAGGCCGCGACGCCGTAGCAGAACACCTCCCCGGCCGCGGCGAGCGCGGCCACCGCGCGCTGGAAGGACGCGGTGTCGGTCAGCCGCCGGGCGTGCCCGATCCGCTCCGCCACGATCTGGCCGTGGTCCGGCACCTCACCGACGAAACGCTGGTCATGCAGCGCGGCCGGGTCGTGGAGCAGGGGCCCACGGAGCAGGTGCTCGCCGAGCCGGCGGCTCCGTACACCCGGGCGCTGCTGGCCGCCGTGCCGCGCCGGGGCTGGGACCCGGCGACGGCGACGTCGGCCGCTGCGGGGGTCACCGCATAGCGCACGCCGCACAGGGCTCCCTCTCCGCCGCAATCCCCCGCGGCGCCCCGCATTTCGGAACCTTGCGCGAACCGGTGGCACGTTGTGCGTACGCGTGCCAACCTTCTGTAATCAGCCGGCGGCTGCCGTCGCTGACATCACAGTTGCTGTCATCACAGTCGCTGTCTTCACAGGGGGCCAAGCAGCGTGGCGGAGCGTCCGTTGGGGATACAGGGGATCGAGGCCCTGTACGAGGAGTGCCGCACTCGTGTACAGGACGGCAGAACCGCCGGTACCGGACGCGGACTTCCCGCGGTCGTCCTCGTCGGACCGCGGGGCAGCGGCAAGACCACCACGCTGAAATGGCTCGGCTACCTCGGATCGCGGCGTCCGCACGCGTACTTCGACTTCGGGTCCGCCGCGCTCCGCAGGCCCCACGAGGTCGCCGGACGTCTGGCGTACGGGCTCTCGCACCGCTTCCCCCGGCAGACCCCGCTGGTCTTCCCGCGGCTGACGCTGGGGCTGTTCGTGGTGGCTCCCGAACTGTCGCTGGACGCGACGGATCCCGAGCGGGCCAAGAAGCAGTTGCGCCAGGCGCTGCGCGGGCCCCAGGAGCCCAACGCCGCCGGCGACCGGGTGGCCGCGGTCGCCGGGCTGCTGCAGGACCTCAACCTGGTCCGGATCCCCGGCGTCAGCCTGCTGGCCAGCCTCATCCGGCAGCCGCCCAGCATGCCGCTGCGGGTGACCCGGCACACCGGATTCGCCTGGTACGCCGGTCCGTTGGCCGCCCTGGACGCGCTGGTCGAACTCAACCAGCTCAGCAAGAGCGAGGAGCCGGCGGACCGGACCACGGTGGACCGGCGGCTGTGCGAGGCGTTCCTGGCCGATCTGCGCGGTGAGTACGCGCGCCGCCAGCGCGACCGCAACTGCGTCGTGCTGCTGGACAACATCGACGCTCCCGGCGGGCGCGAGTTCCTGGACCTGATGATGGAACTCCGCGACGCCAGTGGGGAGCCGGATCCGCTGCTGGCCGTGGCCGCGGCGTCGAACGTCGGCCGGGTGCCGGCGATGTTCGCGACCGGACCGGCCGGCGTGCGGGTGCTGGCCCCCGAGCAGGCCGGCTACGCCGACTGGGAGCAGGCCATCCCGGACCCGCCGCCGAACCGGTCCTGGCGCTGGTACTGCGTCCAGCTGCGCGGTCTGACCGCCGGCGAGACCGCCCAGCTCGGCACGAACATCGCCGCGCGGCTGCCGGAAGCACCGCTGCTCGCACACCGGTTGACCAGCGGCCATCCGTGGAGCATCCGACAGCTGCTGGCCGCCTCGGCGCGCCTCGTGGGCCGTGAGGACCCGGAGACGCTGCTGCGCGCGGTGCTCGCCGGTACCGCGCCGTCCGCGGAAGGTGCCGACGAAGGGCCGCTGCTGGAGGAAGAGGCCCGGCAGTATCTGCTGCGCGACCTGACCGATGACCAGCACCGTGCGCTCGTCGAGTGCTGTGCCGCCCGCGAGTTCGACGCCGCATGCGACGCGGGGCTCCTCGACCGCTTTCAGCTGCACACCCGTGATTCGCTGGCCCGGGTGGTCGCGACCCGCTTATGGCTGACCGATCCGGTCCCCCAGGATGCCGAGGCCCGCGGCGGCCGGGGCTCCGGCTATCTGGAAGGCGTCCATCCGCACCCGTTGCGCGGCAGCCCCGCCCTTCACCCGTGGCTGCGCCTGCTGCTGTTGCAGGAGTTGGCCGCCCGCCCGGACCGTTGGAACGCCGTCCACGGACAGTTGCGGACCTGGCACGCCCACCACGGCCACCCGCTGGAGGTGCTGTACCACTCGCTTGCGCTGCACCGGGTGGACGAGGTCATCGAGCATCTCGCCCGGCGTCTGGTCGAGCTCTCCGACACGGACATCTGGCTGTACGAGCTCTACACGATCACCGCCGCGCCACTTCGTGAACCGGTGGTGCCGGAGCAGTCCGCCACGCTGCGGCTGGAGCAGCTGGCCGCCGACCTCGCGCCCCGCTCGTTCGCGGAGCACACACCCCTGACGCTGCTGGTGATCGGGCTGTGGCTGGCGTCCGATCCGCGCAATCGGCTGCCCGGCGCGAATCCCGAGCTCAACCGGACCATCAACGCGATGCTCCAGGACCTTGCCATGCGCTCCGTCCCCCGCCGGATCGGGCTCATGCACGAGGCCGCGAAGTACGTGTGAGCGCACTGCAGCACCCCGTCCCCTAGGAGCTGGCACCATGCATCTGCCCCCGCAACCCGCCGACGAACTCCCCCCGTGGTGGAAGGGGTGGCGAGGAATCGCCTCCCTCGTACTCGCGCTGGCGCTGACAGCCGGCGGGCTCTGGTTCTTCTGGCCGGTCGAGGAGGACACCAGCTGCGCGGCGGGCCAGCCGGGGCTGCACTGGGACGGCACCGGCCCGCGGCGGGAGTGCGTCGGCATCACGGAAGAGAAGGCGTTCGCCTTCGACCCCCGGCTCAAGGGGATCACCGACCGGATCGCGCAGGAGAACAGACGGGTCCGCGCCCAGTGGGAGAAGCCCGCTTCCGGAAAGAGCCGACTGCCCTACGTCAAGGTCGGCGTACTGATGCCCATGACGGAGAGTGACACCAGCGCGCTGCCCCTCGATGAGATCCGCACCAGCCTGGAGGGCGCCTTCATCGCGCAGTGCCGCGCGAATGCCTGCCCCGAGCTGTCCACGACCAGCTCCACCGGCATCCAGGGCAAGACACCGCTGATCCAGCTCGTCCTGGCCAACGAGGGCCGCAATGAGACGCATTGGCAGCCGGTGGTGCGGCAACTGGCCGGCCTGGTCGACGACCCGCATCCCCTGGTCGCGGTCGCCGGCATGGGAGTCAGCATTCCGGAGACCCACGCAGCGGCCGCCGAACTCGGCCGGCTGAAGATCCCCGCGATCGGTGCGGTCCTGACCGCCACGGACCTCAATTCGCCACGGCTGTTCAAGGTGTCGCCGTCCAACGTCGATTACGCCAAGGCGCTCCGCCGGTACCTGGACCACTCTCCGCTGGCCAAGCATCGCGGCTACCTGGTCTTCGACAGCCGGGAAGACAACTACGTCAAGACCATGCGCAAGGCGTTCGACGAGGAATTCGCCGACTACATCGGCCGGCGGCGGGCCTCGTTCGTCGGCACGACCGGCCACAACCCCGCGGGCATCCCCAGGCTCTTCTACAACGCCGTCAACAACATCTGCCTCACCAAGGCGCAAGTCATCTTCTACGCCGGGCGCGACCGCGATCTCGCCGATCTCGTCCGTGCCCTGTCCACCCGCAGCCAGTGCGGTCATGACGCGCCGATCACGGTGATGACCGGGGCGACCGGGGCTTTCGCACAGGGACAGCAGGTACGGGGGCTGCTCAAGGACAACAAAATATCCATTCTGGATGTCTCGGCGACGAGTCCCGCCCAGTGGGTCCGTGGCATCCATGCCCCGTCCGGCTTCAAACCCTTCCACCAAGCCCTGCGGGACCTGCGGTTCCGCGACTCGGTGATGGACGACGGATACGCGATCATGCACCACGACGCCGTGCTGACCGCGATCTGGGCGACGCGCAATGTCACCGGCCAGACCGGCAAGGACGCGCCCGACGTCCAGGACGTGTACAACGAGATCACCAATCTCCACGACGCGAGCACCGTTCCCGCGGCCGGCGGAGAGCTCAGCTTCGACGACGCCTCCAACGGCTGGCCGCACAACAAACCCGTCCCCGTGATCCGACTGCCCGAGCCCCTCAAGGACCCCGGCCCGCCATACCTGGTGCCGTGACCGGGATCATGCACGGAACTCCGGGCAACCGGGCCCGCGTCGTACTCGTCCTCAATGCGGGACCGTTGATCCGATGGATGCCGCAACCGCGACGGAGCTGTCCGACGCAGACCGGTGGCGCCCGCAAGGGCCACCGCCCGTAAAAGGAGGCCGCTTGAGACGGCGTCAACTTTGACGGTTAAACTTTCCGTACCGACGGAGCGGCCGCGACGTCCAAGGTGAGGGGAACTCGATGGGAGACGGGCTCAAGGCCGACATCGGGTCGTTGCGGACGGGCGGCACCGACTTCGACCGGATCGGCAAGGATTACCAGTCTCTCGTCGACACGTTGCAGAGCGGGCTGACCTCCCTCGAAGGCCAGGACACGCCTCCTTGGGGGGACGACGACCTGGGCGAGAAGTTCGGCGTCGTGTACGAAGGTCTGCGCGACGGCATGTACGAGTCGATGGGCCACCTTGCGGCCAAGCTCCAGGAAATCGGCGGCGGGTTGAACAACATGGCCAAGAACCACGACGCCGACGAAAACTTCAACGAGTCCATGATGAAGCAGCATGTGGCGAACGAAGAAGCGGAGAGCCAGCTGATCGCCCAGGTCAAACGGCCCAGCGTCTGAGGCCTGTCCGACCCCGGTCCACCGACGGGCCCAAGACCCCTTGCCGGGCTCGGTTCCCTCTCGACAGAGCGCGATGACGCCGTCCCGCTGGATGAGCAGTCCTTGATCCGTACATACCCGAACCACAGTCAGCCGGGGGAAACGCCACCGTGTCGTTGATGCTGCCGGACGCACTTGAGTGGGTCCTCGAAATGCTGGGGTTCAACTGGCCCACGGCGGACGAGGACAAGTTGATGGACTCCGCCCAGAAGTGGCGGGACTTCGCGGCCGGGGTGGAGGATCTCCAGTACCAGGGTGTCACGGCGGCCGGCAACGTGCTGTCGCAGAACTCCGGCGACTCCGTCGACGGTTTCCACACCACCTGGGAGAAGTTCGCGGGCGGCTCGGGCTACTTCGCCGACGCCCGTAGTGCCGCGAACGCCATCGCCATCGCTCTGGACGCCGCGGCCGGACTCGTCATCGGGATGAAAGTCGCGGTGATCACGCAGTTAGCGATTCTTGCCGCGGAAATCATCGCGGCTCAAGCAGCGGCACCGTTCACCTTCGGGTTGTCCGAGGCAGCGGCGGTGGCAGCGACCACCGCGACCCGTGCGATCGTCCGGAAGATCATCAAGGAGGTGGCGAAGCAACTCCTCGACGCGGCCATGGAGACGGCGAAGGAACCCGCCGTCTCGGCGCTGCAGGCCATGATCTCGGACGTCATCGCGCAGTCCGTGAACATGAGCTTCGACGCGCAGAACGGCTTCGACGCCGGACGTACGGTCAAGAAGGGCGCCGAGGAAGGCGTCAACGCGCTCAAGAACTCCGGCCAGACGTTCGCCGAGTCGCTGCGTGACGGTGCGGGCGCCAAGGCCGGACACCACGTCCGCAACGGGATGGAATCGGCGGCCGGGCACGGTTCCGGCGCAGATTCCGGGCACGAATCCGCCGGAGACTCCGACAGGGGCTCCGGTGGCGGAAGTGAGACCAGCAGCGGCTCCGGCAGCGGTGGTTCGGGAGCGGACTCGGCTTCCGGGGGACCGTCCGGGGGCTCCGGCTCGGGGACGGGGACGGGGACGGGGTCCGGCTCGGGGGACTCGGCGTCGTCCTCGGGTGACTCGTCTTCCTCCGGCGGCTCGACGTCCTCGGGGGCATCCGGTACTTCCGGTGCATCGGGGGGTGACGGCTCGTCCAGTGGTGGCGCGTCACACCGCGGCGGTTCAGGCGGCAGCAGTTCCGACAGCGGCGCCGGGGTCTCGACGAACTCGGCGTCCGACAACGCGGGTTCGCCGGCCGACGCCCCCAGCACGCCCGCTTCCGGTGGCGGCCACTCCCCCGATGGCGGCAGTCAGTCCGGACCTTCGGGGTCGGACTCCCCTGCTGCGCACCAACTGACCCCGTTCGACGAGGGTTACCGCGCATCGCAGAGCGGCGGCGACGCGCCAGCGAGCTCGCCTTCCGACTCGTCACACTCGCCTTCCGACTCCTCGCACTCGCCTTCCGACTCCTCGCACTCGGCCGCCACGCCGACGTCCTCGTCCTCGGCGTCCGCCGACGCCGGCGCGGGGCCGTCCCCGGATTCGGGTGCCCGTCCCGACGTGGGCGGCACGCCGGACACCGGCTCCTCTCAGGACAGCGCCCCGGCCGCACCGGAGTCTGCGCACGCCGACACCCACTCCGGCCACGGGCCTGACACCACGCCCGGCACGCCACAGGACACGAGACCGGACGCGGCACCGGCACCGGCACCGGCACCGGCACCCGACCGATCCCCCGGCCCGGACTCCGACGGCCCGGCCGGCACGCCCTCGTCGGACTCGTCCCGTGGCGACGGTTCCCCCTCCCCGGACGCGGGACCGCGACCGGATCACGGGTCGTCTCCCGAACCCGTACACACGGACAGCTCGCCCACGCCCGACGCGAGCACCCGACAGGACAGCGGGCCTTCGCCGACGCCCGCCCATACCGACGGCACGCCCGCCCACTCCGACAGCACGCCCTCCGGGCCGGCCCATCACGACACCCCCGGCCCCGGTAACGCGGGCCCCGAAGCCGGCCCGTCGCCGCAGCACTCCCCGACGCCCGCTTCGTCCCAGTCCCCGGACCCGTCCCCCTCGCCCGCACCGGATTCGGGGAGCCGGCCGGAGGCGCACGTCCCCTCCCCCTCGCCCGCACCGGACAACGCGCCCAACGGGTCGGACTCCTCCCACTCGTCGTCACAGAGCGACAGCGGCAACGGGAGCGGCGGCCGGGTCGGTATGCCTTCGGGCGCCATGCCTCATGCGGCTTCGTCGCACTCCTCGCCCGCGTCCTCGTACGGCTCACCCCAGCAGCACAACCCCCACCAGGCGAACGACGACGGCGACGTCATCATGCACACGGACAGCGCGACCACCCTCGCGCCGCCGCCCACCGGTGTGCCGAACGCGTCGCAGGCCGGGGGCGATCCGTCCCACTCCCCGTCCTCGCCTCCTCCCGCAGCTGCCACCGCGCCGCCCGGCACGGCCATGGGCGGCGGCCCGGTCCCCACCCCGGGTGCCCCCGCCGGAGCCCACGCTTCGGCGGGCGCTCCACCCGCCTCCGCGCCGCCGCGCAGCACGCCGGCCGGCAACGGCACTCCACCGCGCAGCACCCCCGCCCGGGACCCCCGCACCGCGCCCTACGGCGATCCGCGCAGCGCTCCCCCACGTCAGCGGCCCGGCGCTCCCGACCAGGCCTCACGTCCCCGGCCCACACCTCCGCGCGCGGACCCACCGCGTAGCGAGCAGCCGCGCGGCAACGAGTCGTCCCCGCACCAGCCGCAGACTCCGCCGCCGAGCAAGGAACCGGACAACCACGGCCCCGACCAGAACGCTCCGGAACAGGGCACTCCCGATCCACAGTCCCCGCGGGGCGACGACACTCCACCCACGGCTGACCACAGCACGCAGACACCGGAGTCCGGCACCACGGACCGGCCGGACCCCCGCACGGACGACGACCGGACGCCGGACTCCGAGCAAAAGCCCGACACCGAGCCGGACTCGGCCAAGGACCCTGAGACCGGCCAGCCCGATGCCGACAAGCCGGGTCCCGACAAGCCTGACGCCGACAAGCCCGATGCCGACTCCGAGCACCAGGGCGACGGCAACACGCCGGAGGACCCCCAGCCGGACGACGTCAAGAACGACGACGTCACAAACGACGACAGCGAGAGCGACAACAGCAAGAGCGACGACACCCAGGCCGACGGTTCCGGCCCCGATGACAAGGACTCACCTGATTCGGACCCGAGCACGGACTCCACGTCCGACTCGGACCCGAACGCGGATGCCGACTCGGAGCCGGACTCGGACCCGGAGTCCGACTCGGACTCCGAGCCCGACGCGCAGGACGACCGGCCCAGCCTCGATGACATCCGTGCCGGTATCCACGAGGCCCCCGGCGGCCTGTTGCCGCCCGACACCGCGGATCAGCAGGCACTCGTGGACGCCATCCCCCGGAACGACGATGGCACCCCGCAACGCTTTCCCGACCCGTTCGGGAACTGGGCCCAGTTGCAGAACGACGGCGGTACGAACGTGCCCGGCCGGTCCAACAACTGTGCCGACTGCAGCCGTTCATTCCTTGAGTCCTGGTACGGAAACCCACAGGTCTCGGCACCTCGTACGCCGGACCTCAATGCGGACGGGACCCCGGACCACTGGTCGCCGGAGACGGACGCCAACGAGAACATCATCGACTGGACGGGTGCACCGCACTCGTACGCCGGCACCAGCCCCGACGGCCACGCCGCGATCGCCCAAGACCTTCTGAACGCCGGTCCGGGCTCGTCCGCGATCGTCCAGGTCAACTGGGACGGAGGCGGAGGCCACGCGTTCAACGCCGTCAACCACGACGGCCGCATCGTGTGGGTGGACACCCAGAGCGGCGAGGTGAGCGAGCAGCCCATCAACACCGACGGCGCCACGGATGTCTTCTACATCCCGATGGACGCCGACCGGAACCCGCTCCATCCGGCTCAGGACCCGGCAGCCGGCTCCGACACGTCGGATGATGCCCCTTCCACCTCGGACCAGTCCGACGGGGACCACTCCGCCTCGGACCACTCCGCCTCGGACCAGTCCGACGACGTCCAGTCGGCTGATTCCCCACCCTCGGACGATGCGCACGACGGCCCGCAGAGCGACGGCTCCCCGGCCGATCAGCCACACAACTCCCCGTCCGAACAGACGGAAAGCGCCCCGTCCGATCCCTCACCACAGTCCGACGCACAGCACGCCGACGCGCAGGACCCGGACGCGCAGCACCCCGACTCACCACAGTCGGACCCGTCCCAGTCCGACCCATCCCAGTCAGACTCACCGCCGTCCGACCCGTCACAGAGCAACCACGGCACCTCGGATGCCTCGGAGGCCTCGGACCCCTCCGACGCGAGCGACCCCGCCAAGCCCCCGACAGGTGACGCCCCTCAAGAGTCGCCCGGGAACCACGTCAACGCGACTGACACCGCGCCCCACGCACCTGCGGACAGCACGCCGGACGCCGGCCCCGACAGGTCCTCCGGCCCGGACACCGCACCACCCGACTCCGCCAGCACCCCGCCCGCTTCGGACAACGGCCACGACGCCCCGGACCACCGGAAGCAGGACGGGCACGAGCCCGAGCGCGGGCACGAACAGTCCACCTCGCTCTCCTCGGGCCCGCCTGCGGACGGCTCACCCGGTGGACAGCCGCGGCCGGATGGCCGCGACGCCCGGCCCGATGCGGACGGCGCATCCCGGAATCCCGGAGACACCCCGCCACGTGAGGGCGATCCCCAGAGCAACGACCAGAACCGGCCCACCGCGGCGCGGCCCGACCCCACCGTCCCCGGCACGCCCGGTGGCCGACCGGACCAGCCCCCTGCCGACGGCCGCCCGAAGCAGTCGCCTCCCGACGGCCGTCCCAAGCCGTCGGCTCCTGACGCTCCGGGCGGAAAGCGGAAGGCCAGCGATCCACCGCCCACGGACAACGAGCCGTCCGGCTCGGGCGCCGGGTCCTCGTCGGGGGACGGACGTGGCAACAAGAGGCCGCGAACGGATCCGGATCACGAGGGGCTCGCCGCTCTGAAACTGGACGATTCACCGTCGCCGCCGAAGGACGACGACGGGATGGACGTCGACGAGAAGAAGCCCTACTCCGACCCGCACGACCGCGGTGACAGCGACACCTCCGAGCAGGAGCGGAAGGGGGATCGCACCCTCGCCGCGGAGGCGGAAGGGGCCAAGGAGTACGGGATTCCGCCGGACACGCTGCAGAACGATCTCCGGCGGGACCGCGACGTACACCGCATCCCGCTCGACAACGTCCATGACCATCTGGACAGTTGGGCGAAGGACGGGAGTCTGGCGCAGGTTCTGCGTGCCTCGACCGGTGATGCCACTCCCTCGTCACCCGATGCCGGAAAGGGTCCGCGCGCCTTCACCCAGAGCGATCTGGAACAGCGGCTGCCCGGATTCAAGAACCTGGAGCGCGGTGAACGGCTCGCGGTCGTTTCGTCCCTGGCCCGGCTCAGCGTCGGATTCCACGAGCAGCACGGCGTGGGCAAGAATCCGGAGAACGTCGACAAGCCGTACCGCAAGAAGGGCGAGGATGCGCCCAAGCCGGAAAGCCGGGACAGTGCGGCCAAGAACTCGGATGAATCGCTCGGTGTGCGGGGCCACCGTAAGAGCAGCGACAAACTCCTCAACACTCTCAAGCTCGGCACCGTTCCGCCCGGCCTGCAGCACAACAGCCCGGACCTCACGGACCGCAATTACGCGGTGCTGGAGGTCGAGGGCCCGCCGCCCGGACGCGAGACGCACTATGTCACCGACTCCTCGGTGCCGGTGGGCGAGAAGTATGTGTCGGGCCGGCACTCGGAAAAGCATCTCGCCGACTGGCTGAAGCGGGTCAATCAGGGCGACCAGACCTACACGCCCAAGGCCGTCTACACGGAGCGTGAGCCCTGCGGTATGGGCCAGGGCCATGCGAAGTGTTCCACGGTGCTGCGGGACAAGGCACTCGACGACACAAAGGTCTACTACAGCACGACCTATCGCACCGACCCGGCCGATGTCGCGGCGAAGAAGAAGCTCGACACGGAGAAGACCGCGGAGAAGAAGAAGGTCGACAAGATGACCGCGGCCGACGTGCAGCAGAACATCGCCGACCGCATCAACGCGCGCTCGGACAAGTCCGCCGAGCGGGCCGCCAAGGAAATCGCGGCAGCACAGAAGCTCGGCGAGGCGGACGCGCGCAAGGAACTCAAGAAGATCATCGAGCGCGAGTACGGCAAGCGGAAGGACAGCTCGACGACGGAGGAGAAGCAGGCCATGGTCCGGGAGATGGACCGGCACATCGATCACCTGGACACGACCTGGCGGAAGATCCAGCCGAGCCTGATGTGACCGGTCGGCCCGGTCCCCGGTGCGGCCGCCCGTGCCGGGGCGGCCGCACCGGTCCCGTCCCGGCCCTCAGATGTCCAGTGCGCCCCTGAACCGGCCGTGTCCGACGTCCGGGCTGGTCACCGCGAGCCAGCCGTGGCCCACCCGGTCGAGCACCTCGACGGTCGTCGGCTGGACGGAGATCCAGGACGCCGCCTCCTCCGGGTCGCGGACGCCTTCGGCGTACTCCTCGGCCTCTTCCGGGTCGTAGAGTTCGTCGTCCTCGTCCTGCATCAGGTCCCGCTCGAATTCCATGGGTTCGCCGACCCATTCGGGATCGCCGTAGGTGCGGTAGCCGCGCTTGTCCTGCCCGTTCTCCGCGACCCACCACACCCGCGCGCCGTTGTACTCGTCCACCGCGTAGAAATGGGCTTCCCGGCAATGGGCGCTGAGCTTTTCGACGGCTTGTGCCCAGTTGTCGTTGAGATAGCCGGCGCCGTAGACGAGCCGCCAGCCGTCGAATTCGGGCGTGATGAACACGCGGTATTCGGTGGTGGTGGTGCCGTCGGCGGAGCGATGGTCGAGCGCATTCTCCTGGTGGACGGCGGCGGACACCCCCAGGGCCGTGGTGACGGGGCGTGCGTCGTGCAGTCCCAACGCCCGGACGATGTCCTTCACTTCCGCCCGTGGCACCGCTGCCCAGGTCTCGGCCGGCAGGTCGCCGGGCGTTTCGTCCAGCAGCTTGATCCGTACGAGTCGCTCGATGGCTGCCCGGTCGGCGGGGGCCAGGGCGTCGCCGCCGCCGACGCTCGCGAGCATGCGGAGTGCAGCGGGCCGCAGGCGGCCGGGGCCTTCGCCGCGCACCCTTCTCAGCGGCTCGATCGCCGCGGCGCCGAGGCGCTGCACGCACGACTCCGCGGCCGACCGGCCGGGCCCTTCCTCGTCGCTGAGCAGCGGCAGAAGGTACTCCACGACCGGGGCTCCGAGCGCGACCAGCCGGTCCGCCGCCGCCCTGCGCTCGACCCGGTCCACGGCTGCCAGTCGCCCTACCAGCGCGGCGATGTCCTCACTCATGGGAACGACCCTAGCCGAGCAGGTACGAAGGCCCTCCGGGGCTGATACGGGAACGTACCCGGCACCGGCATCTGGAGGTCGCGTACCTCGGTGACGCAGACGATCGAGACCGTCGTCCTGTCCTCCCGCGCGGGCGGGCTCCGGTTCGTGCAGCAGCACCGGGTCGGTGAAAATCCGAGCGCGGTCTGCTGCCGGGGGAATATCATCCCTTGGATCGAGCTACGGCTTTCCTGACCCTGACGCGCCGATGCCCCGCATCGTGATCATCACCTGCATGCGCCGGGCGGCAGGGCGCAGGGGGAGGCTTCCGAATTCTCTTGAGCACCCGGTCGGGTACCGGGCGCTCAGTGCTGCGAAAAAACTCGTCGCGGCCAAGCCTTTTCCGTGAATCCCGGACCTGCCTATGTTGCCCCCAGGGATCGCCGTACCCGGACCATCGCAGACCGGACCCCTCAGCATCCTGGAGGACAGCACCTTGCCCAGCAGCACCGTGAACTCCACGGACACCGCTAACTCCGCACACACCGTGAGCTCGACGCCCGCCGTGAGCTCCGAAAACTCCGCCGATTTTCCGCGCCAATTCGCCCGCACTCGCCGCTTCTCCCTCGGGGTGCCCCGGCATTTCACCCTCTCCCCCGACGGCAGCCGGGTGCTGTTCGTCCGTACGGGTTCGGGCACCGATCCCGTCGGCCGGCTGTGGCAGCACGAGGACGGCGTGGAACGGCTGTTGGCCGATCCGGCGCTCCTGGTGGGGGCCGGTTCCGGGGCCGTCCCCGAGGAGGAGCGGCTGCGCCGGGAACGCGCCCGTGAGCGGTCCGTGGGAGTGGTGTCCTACGCGACCGACGACGCCGCCCGTCTCGTGGCGTTCGCGCTGTCCGGAGCCCTCTGGGCGGTGCGCACCGATGACGGCGCGCCGTTCTCCGTCCCCGCGGCAGGTCCGGTGGTCGACCCCCGCCCCTCCCCCGACGGCCGGCACATCGCCTATGTGAGCCGCCGCTGCTTCCACGTCGTCGATCTGACCGGTGCCGACCGCCAACTGGCCCGCGCGCAGGGCCCGGAGATCACCTACGGGCTCGCCGAATACGTGGCCGCCGAATCCATGAACCGGATGCGCGGCTACTGGTGGGCTCCGGACAGCCGCCACATCCTGGTGGCCAGGGTCGACACCGGCCCCGTGGAGCGGCGATACGTCGGCGATCCGGCCGACCCGACGAGGCCACCGCAGACGATCAGGTACCCGGCGGCCGGGACGCCCAATGCGGAGGTCACCCTGCAGATCCTCTCCCTGGAGGGGGAGCGGGTCGACGTGGAATGGGACCGCAAGGCGTACGAGTACCTCGTGGACGCCGGCTGGGACGCGCACGGCCCGTACCTCGCCGTACAGAGCCGCGACCAGCGGATAGTGCGCACGCTGTCGGTCGATGCGGCGACCGGTGCCACCGAAGTGCTGCATGAGCGCACCGATCCCGCATGGGTGGAGCTCGTCGGCGGCACCCCGGCCCGTACGGCGTCGGGTGCCCTGGTGCTCCCCGAGGACGACGGCGACACCCGGTATCTGACCGTCGGCGGCCGACGGGTCACCCCGGACGGGCTGCAGCTGTGCGCGGTCCTCGGGGTCGAGGGCGAGCGGGTGCTGTTCACCGCGAGCGAGGACCCGTTGGAGACCCATGTGTGGTGCCATGAGCCCGGCCACGGCTGCCGCCGACTGAGCCGGGACCCCGGCAGGTACATCGGCGTGGGGCGGGGCGGCGCGGTCGTCGTGGCGGGAGTGACACCGCGGGGCGAGGAAGCCGGTGTGCTGCGGGGAACGGGGCCGGGTGCGGGTGCGGGTGCGGGTGCGGACGAGGAAGCGTCGTACCAGACCATCGCCTCGCTCGCCGAGGAGCCGTCGGTCACCCCGCAACCGCTCCATCTCACCCTCGGCTCCCGGCGGCTGCGCGGCGCTCTCTTCCTGCCGTCGTGGCACGAGGAAGGCGCCGCGAAGCTGCCGGTACTCCTCGACCCGTACGGGGGCCCGGCCATGCAGCTCGTGGGGCAGGCCCGTGGCTGGCCCGGCTGTGTGTCGCAGTGGTTCGCCGAGCAGGGGTTCGCGGTGCTGGTGGTCGACGGGCGCGGGACACCGAACCGCGGCCCGGCCTGGGAGAAGACCATCCACGGCGACCAGCTCACGCCCGCGCTGGAGGACCAGGTGGACGCGCTGCGGGCGGCCGGGGCGCGCTTCGGCGATCTGGACCTGACGCGGGTGGCGATCCGCGGCTGGTCGTTCGGCGGGTTCCTCGCCGCGGCCGCGGTGCTGCACCACCCCGATGTCTTCCACGCGGCGGTCGCCGGCGCCCCGCCCACCGACATGCGGCTGTACGACACCCACTGGAAGGAGCGGTTCCTGGGCCACCCGGACGAGCAGCCGGAGAACTATGTGCGCTGCTCCCTGATCGGCCACGGCCATCTGCTGCGCCGCCCGCTGCTGCTGGTCCACGGCCTGGCGGACGACAATGTGGCCGCCGCGCACACCCTGCGCTTCTCGGCGGAGCTGCTCGCGGCGGGCAAACCGCACAGCGTGCTCCCGCTCCCGGGCGCCACGCATCTGCCGGCCGACGACGCGGTCAATGAGCAGCTGCTGCACTTCCAGCGGGATTTCCTGCTGGATGCGCTGGCGGGGCGCGACGACGTGGAGTGAGGGCCCCCGGCGGTTCGCCCCGCGGTCCGGCTCGGCGGTTCCCTCTCGGCTCTTCGGTCCGCCCGTTCGGCCTGGTGGTTCACCGCCGGCTCGTCGCTTTTGCCGAGAGAACGCATCCGCATTGAACACGCCGGGCCGTCCCTCCGTATGGACCTTGTGCAACGTCCATGGAGCACAACGCGCACCGAAGGCACCACCAAGAACCGGAGGCACACCATGGCTCGACAGGCAGCGTCGGAGCGGACGGAGACCGAAGCGATGACGGCGACGGAGGGGACCGACCAGGCGCCGGCCGGGCGCGGGGCGGCCCGGCGGACCGTCGTCGCGGCGGTCGGCGCGGCCGGACTGACGGCGGCGCTCGCGGCCTGCGGAGGCAGCACGGCGGACGCGGGGAGCGGCGATTCCAAGGCCGAGGGCGGCGATCAGGCCGGCAGCTCGGGCGGGAGCGGTGGGGGCGACGGCGCCGCCGGCGGGAGCGGTGGCGGCACCATCCTCGCCAAGACCTCGGAGATCCCCTCGGGCGGCGGCAAGATCTTCAAGGCCGACAAGGTCGTCGTCACGCAGCCGAAGGACGGCGAGATCAAGGCGTTCTCCGCGATCTGCACCCACGCGGGCTGCGTCGTCGGCGAGGTCTCCGGCGGCACCATCAACTGCATGTGCCACGGCAGCAAGTTCGACATCACCGACGGCAGCGTGAAGAAGGGCCCCGCCACCAAGGGGCTGGCGCCCGCCAAGGTGAACGTGAAGGGCGGTTCGGTGGCCCTGGACTGACGGAACGGGCCGCAGGCCGCCCGCCGCTCAGGGCGGCGGGCACGGCTCAGCGGCCACGGCGCGGTCGTCTCCAGCTGGTCAGAATGTCATCGGTGGTGGTGACGGTGGCGACCAGAGCGAGGGTGTTGCGGACCATCGCGGGTGTGTAGTCGGCAGGCACCCCCGCGATGGCGTCCGCGGGCACCACGGCCGTGTATCCGAGATTGACCGCGTCGAACACGGCATTGGGGATCGCCACATTCGCCGACACCCCGGTGACGATGAGTGTCCGGCATCCGAAGTTGCGCAGCAGCGCGTCCACCTCGGTGCCGGCGATGGGCGAGAGGCCGTGCAGTCTGCGTACCACCAGGTCGTCCGCCGAGACCGGGACCGGATCGGCGATGCGTACCGCGGTGGACCCGGTGAGCTGCTGGACGGGCAGCCGCTCGGCCGCCTTGAAGAGGCGGGCGTTGTGGCTGGCGCCGCGGCCGTCGGGACGGCGTTCGGCCACGGCGTGCAGCACCTGGACGCCGGTGTCGTGGGCGGCCGTCACCAGCCGCGCGACATTCGCCAGCGCCCCTGACTTGCGGGCCGCGTCCGCCAGTTCGGGCAGCGCGCTGTCCGGGCCGACCACGCCGCGCTGGCACTCGACGGTGAGCAGCACCGTGGAGGCCGGATCCAGTTGCTCGATGAGCCGTGCTGCGCCCGAAGACATCGCATTCCCCTCTGGCGGACGTGATTGCTGCCGGACGTGACTCCTCGGAGGCGGCCCCTGGCGGACCTGTTCCCGGCCTGTCCGAGCCGGGCGAGGGTACCGGGCATTGCGCACGTCAGGAAGAGCCCTCATGATTTCTGACACCCAGTCAGGTATCGGGGTCGGTGTCAGGCAAGCGGGTCAGTGCCCCACGAGCGGGGGCACACGGCGGAGGGCGAGGAACGATGGCCGACACACAGCGGCGCGGGCGCCGGATCATGATGACGCAGGGCGAGCTCGACGCGTTTCTCGCGGCGCAGCGCACCTGCCGGGTCGCGACGGTGGGCGGCGACGGAGCGCCGCACGTCGGGGCGCTCTGGTTCGTCTGGGACGGCACGGCGCTGTGGCTGTATTCGATCACCCGCAGCAAGCGGTGGGCCCAGCTGCGCACGGACCCGCGGATCGCGGTGGTCGTCGACGACGGGCACGAGTACGGCGAGCTGCGCGGGGCCGAGCTGGCGGGCCGCGCGGACTTCGTCGGCGAGGCGCCGCGCACCGGCGAGCCCTGCCCCGCGCTCGACGCCCCGGAGCGGCTCTTCGCGGACAAGTACTTCGGGATGTCCGACATGCCGCACGACGGCCGCCATGCCTGGCTGCGCCTGACGCCGGAGTCGGTCGCGTCGTGGGACTTCCGCAAGATCCCGGGGTGAGTGTCGGGGCGCGGGCGAGGGGTGGTGTGGGGACGGTCACCGCGGACGGCGGGGATCGATCATCCGGATGTGATCGCGTTGTCGGTGGTCTCTGCGAGAGTGGTGTGGGTCAGCCCGTTCGGTACCGGCAGGGGCGCCGGAGCGGGACGGCCCGGCCGCGACGGACCGGGCGCCGACGAGTACGAAGGAGATCCGGTGAACGTGCTCTTCCCCGCGCTGCGTGACGCTTCGCCCGCGCCCGCGCTGCGCTTCGGTGACCGCACCCTCAGCTATCGCCAATTGGCGTCGGTGGCGGGGGCGCTCGCCGAGCGGATTGCCGGTGAGACCCGTATCGCCGTCTGGGCGACGCCGACGCTGGAGACCTCGGTCGGTGTGGTGGCCGCCCTGCTCGCCGGAGTGTCCGTGGTGCCGGTGAATCCGAAGATCGGTGAAAGCGAGCTGGCGCACATCGTGACGGACAGCGCGCCATCGCTCGTCCTGGCCGAGCCGGGCACCGACCTGCCGGGCCCGCTCGCCGCACTGCACCGCGTCGACATCGAGGCCGCGGAGCCGCCCGAGGACGCCGAGCCGGCCCCGTTGCCGTACGAACCGGGCGACGAGGCACCGGCCCTGATCGTCTACACCTCCGGTACGACCGGGCCGCCCAAGGGCGTCGTCCTCCCCCGGCGCGCCATTGCGCACACCCTCGATGCCCTGGAGGACGCCTGGCAGTGGACCGCCGACGACGTCCTCGTCCACGCCCTGCCGCTCTTTCATGTCCACGGCCTGATTCTCGGCATCCTCGGACCGCTGCGCCGCGGTGGCAGCGTTCACCACCTGGGACGCTTCAGCACCGACGCGGTGGTCCGTGAGCTGTCCGCGGACGGCACGATGCTGTTCGGCGTACCGACGATGTACCACCGCCTGGCCGTCGAGGCCGGCGGTGACCCCGCGCTCGCCAAGGCGCTCTCCCGCGCCCGGCTGCTGGTCTCCGGCTCGGCCGCGCTGCCGCTGACCGATCATGAGCGGATCACGGCGGCCTCCGGCCGGCGGGTGATCGAGCGCTACGGCATGACGGAAACGCTCATGAACACCAGCGTGCGGGCGGACGGCCCCGATGCCACGGGCACGGTCGGAGTGCCGCTGCCGGGGGTGTACGTCCGTCTCGTCGACGAGGCGGGGCAGGTCATCGAGGCGAACGATGCCGAGACGGTCGGCGAGATCCAGGTCCGCGGCCCGAACCTCTTCGTCGAGTACCTCAACCGCCCCGATGCCACCGCCGCAGCCTTCGACGGGGGCTGGTTCCGCACCGGCGACATGGCGATCCGGGACGCCGGCGGGAACTACCGCATCGTGGGCCGCAAGGCCACCGACCTGATCAAAAGCGGCGGATACAAAATCGGTGCGGGCGAGATCGAGAATGCGCTGCTGGCCCACCCCGGGGTCGCCGAGGCCGCCGTCACCGGCGCGCCGGACGAAGACCTCGGCGAGCGGATCGTCGCCTGGGTCGTGGCGGAGACGGGTCCGGACGCAGGCCCGGCACCCTCCGGCCCGGAGCTCGCCGATCATGTCGCCCGCCAGCTCGCGCCGCACAAGCGGCCACGCACCGTGCACTTCCTGGACACCCTGCCGCGCAACGACATGGGCAAGATCCTGAAGCGTGAGCTCCGTGCGTAACGACGGCCGCGGCGCGGCCGGGGACGGGGACCGGGCCGGGGACGGGAAAGGGCGCCACGGTGTGGACGGCGGCCAGGGCGCCGACGCCGCCAACGACGCCGCGGCCGACGGCCGGGCTTCGGCCACTGCTGCCACCGCTGCCACCGCTGCCACCGCGATACCGTGCGCCCGGCTGACAGCTCGTCAAGCCATCGCGGCAGTGGCGGACACGTACACCGAAACGGCCGTTCCCGCCGGCCGCGAAACTCCGGCCGCGGCTCCGTCCGCACCGGACGGCCCGCTCGGCTGGCGCGGCTACGACGACGCACGGGCCCGCGCCCACGCACGGACCGGCGAGGACGAGTCGGTGGTCACGGCCCTGGCCACGATGGGCGGCAGGGAAACGGTCGTGATCTCCTTCGAGTTCCGCTATCTGGGCGGCTCCCTCGGCGAGCGCACCGGCGACCGTCTGGAGGCCGCCTACACCCACGCCCGCGAGCGCGGCCTGCCGGTCGTTTCGCTGATCGCGACGGGCGGCAGCCGGATGCAGGAAGGGATGCGCGCGCTGACCCAACTCCAGCGGGTGGCACGGCAGTCGGCGCTGAACCGCGCCGCGGGGCTGCCGCAGATCGCCGTACTGCGCGATCCGACGACCGGCGGCGGCTGGGCCACCCTCGGCGCGGCCGCCGATGTGATCCTCGCGCTTCCCGGGGCACAGGTCGGCTTCGCGGGCTCGCGGGTGCGCCCCCCAGCCGCCGATCCCTCCGCCTACTGCGCCGAGGGGCAGCTCGCCTCCGGCCAGATCGACGCCGTCGTCCCGCCCGACCGGCTGCGGGGCACGCTCCAGCGGTGGCTGCAACTGCTGTGCCCGCCCGCTGAGTCCCGCACTAGCACCGTGGAGCCGGCGCCCCCGCCGTATGCGCTCGGAGCGCCGGGGCTGCCGGAGACCGGCTGGGGTGCGGTGGTCCGCGCCCGCGAGCCCCGGCGGCCGCGGGCCGAGGCGTATCTGCACGCGTACTTCGACGACCGGGAGGAGATCAGTGGCGACCGCTGTGGCGGCGTCGACCCCGGGATACGGTGCGGTTTCGGCCATCACGAGGGCCGTACCATCGCGTTCGCCGCCCAGTGCGGCACGGCCACCCGTCCGGCCGGCTTCCGTACCGCCGCGCGTCTGGTCCGGCTCGCCGGCCGGCTGGGCCTACCGGTCCTCACGCTCGTGGACACCCCGGGCGCCGCCAACGACGCCGCGGCCGAACGGGCCGGGGCCGGCGCGGCCATCGCCGATGCCTTCGCGGCGCTCGCCACCGTCGAGGTGCCCGTCACCTCCCTGCTCATCGGGGAGGGCGGTTCGGGCGGCGCACTGGCCCTTGCCGCGCCGGACCGGCTGTGGGCGACACCGGACAGCTATTTCTCCGTGATCGCCCCGGAGCTGGCCGCGGCCATCCTCAAGCGCGACGAAGCGCAGATCCACGACACTGCCGACCAACTCCGCATCCGCCCGCAGGACTTGCTGGAACTGGGCGTGATCCGCGGGATCGTCCCACCGCCCTGAACGGAGCCGGGAGACTGCCGGCAGCTCCGTCCTCAGCGGCCCTCCACACGCTTCCCGGCCGCGCGGAGCGCCCCCACCGCGGCACGGATCGACGGCCTGCGGTCGGCGTCCGCGCGCCAGATGGCATAGACATGGCGGCGCATCGTATGACGGACGGGCACCACACTCACCCCCTCCGGCACCGGCCCGCGGCCGAGCCGCGGCGCCACCGCGACGCCCAGCCCGGACGCGATGAGGGCCAGCTGGGTGTGGTGCTCCTCGGCCATGTGCGCGATGCGCGGCTCCACGCCCTTGCTGCGCAGGGTGAACATCAGCCAGTCGTGGCAGAACTCCCCTTGCGGCCAGGAGATCCACTCGTCCTCCGCGAATTCCTCCAGCTCCACGGACCCCCGCCCGGCGAGCGGATGCGTGGACGGCATGGCCACATCGGCCGGATCGTCCAGGAGCGGGGCCTTCGCCAGGCCTTCCGGCAGTGACAGCGGCCGGTTGTACCAGTCCAGGACGACCGCCAGATCGATATCGCCGCGCACCACGCCGCGTACCGATTCATCCGGCTCCATCTCCGTCAGCCGCGCCCGCAGTTGTGGGTGCTCGGCCCGGAGGGCGACCAGCGCGGCCGGGAAGAGTCCTCGCGCCGCGGTAGGAAACGCGCCCAGCCGCAGCTCGCCCACCGCCTGGCCCCGATGCGCTTCCAGCTCGGCCTGTGCCAGCTCGACCTGGGAGAGGATGCGCGTCGCATGGTCGGCGAGCAGCCGTCCGGCGTCGGTCAGCCGGACCCCGCGCCCGTTCTTCGCCAGCAGCTGCTGTCCGGTCTCCCGCTCGAGCTTGGCGATCTGCTGCGAGACGGCCGAGGTCGTCACATGCAGTCCGTCGGCGGCCGCGCTCACCGACCCGTGCCGGGCGATCGCGCTCAGCGTCCGTAGGCGATCAAGGTTCAACATATAAGCAATGCTAAGCGATACCCGCCACGAAATCTCGCTTGTGCTACGAAGTTGTACGCCGCATCGTGGTCGTCATGAGCACCGCCACCGGCGCACCCACCGCCTCCGCCGACACCACGAACTCTCCGGCCACGACCGCGTGCCACGCCGGCGACGAGCACGCCGCGGCAACCGCGGCGGCCTCGCCCCGCACGGGCACCCCGACCCCAAAGACCACCGGTCGGGCCCGCGGCTGGCAGCTCCGCTTCGCCGTCCTCTCGCTGATCTGGGGCTTCAGCTTTCTCTTCATCAAGGTGGGCACCCAGGGCTTCGCCCCACTGCAGGTCACGCTGGGCCGGGTGGCGTTCGGTGCGCTGGTGCTGCTGGCCATGGTCGTGATCAAGCGTGAGCGGCTTCCCCGCTCCCCCCGCACCTGGGCCCATCTCACCGTCGCCGCCTTCTTCCTCAATGCGCTGCCGTTCTCCCTCTTCGCCTACTCCGAGCTGACCATCCCCTCCACACTGGCCGGCATCTGCAATGCCACCTCCCCGCTGTGGGGCATGGCGCTGTCGGTCGTCGCGCTCTCCGAGGACCGCCCCAGCCGGCGCCGGGTCGCCGGGCTCGGCCTCGGGTTCCTGGGCGTGCTGACCGTGCTCGGCGCCTGGCAGGGCTTCGCGGGCACGGATCTGACGGGCACCGCGATGGCGCTGGGCGCCTCGCTCAGCTACGCCATCGGCTGGATCTACGTCCGCCGCACCCTGGCGGGCGTCCAGCACTCCCACCTGTCCATGTCCAGCGCCCAGCTGCTGCTGGCAACCGCCCAACTGGCCGTGGTGACACCCCTGTTCACCACCGCACCGGCCGACTACCCGATCATCCCGCTGCTCGCCGTCTTCGCCCTCGGCGCCCTGGGCACCGGCTTCGCCTTCCTCATCCAGTACGGGCTGGTCGCCGAGATCGGTCCCACCACCGCCCAGATGGTCACGTATTTCATCCCCGTGATCGCCACCGCGGCCGGAGTGGCCCTTCTGCACGAACAGCTGAGCTGGAACACCCCGGTCGGCGCCCTCATCGTTCTGGCCGGCGCCGCCCTCACACAGAGCAAGCCCCGCCCGAACAGCCCGTCACTCCCCCGGCCCGGCTCCACCAGCGACTGACGGCGCGCCAGGGCGCCGAGGCCGCGCCTCCCAGCCCCCGCGCCCCGGCGCGGGGGCTCCCGCACATGCTCCCCCGCACTCCCGGGCCAACCGCCGCAGCATCCCCGGTAGTTCTACACGGTTCCGTCAGCCCCTACCGTCTCCCCTCACTCGTACCGCCGCGCCTCCCCCACCCCCGTTGCCGCGGCAACGGCGTCCGCCACGGGGTCGATGTCGTCATCGGAGAGGGCGGAGACGGTGATACGGATGCCGGGCGGGGACTGCAGACGGAAGCGGGCGCCGGGGGCCACCGCCCAGCCGGAGTGCAGGAGCCGGGCCACCGCACCGGTCTCGTCCGGCACCGGTACCCACACGTTCATGCCACTGCGGCCCCGGGCACGGACCCCGCGCTCCGCCAACGCCCGTATCAGCCCGTCACGCCGTCGCCCGTACGCTCCGGCCACCGCTTCCGGGTCGACCGCGGACGTCCGCCAGAGATGGACGACGGTGTCCTGGAGCAGATGGCTGATCCAGCCCGGGCCGAGGCCCTGACGGCCCCGCACCCGGTCGATGGTCAGCGCATCGCCGGTGAGCACCGCCAGCCGCAGATCAGGTCCGTACGCCTTGGCCGTCGAGCGGACCAGGACCCAGTGGTCGGTGACGCCGGAGAGCGGATGAAGCGGAAGGTCGACGATGCCGTGGCCGTGGTCGTCCTCGATGAGGAGGGCGCCGGGGTGTGCGGACAGGAGCGTGCGGAGTTCGGTGGCGCGGGCGCGGCTGACGGCGGCTCCGGTGGGGTTCTGCGCCCGGTCGGTGATGACGACGGCACGGGCACCGTCCCGGAGCGCACGCGCCAGCGGCTCCGGCAACGGGCCTTCGTCGTCCACCCCGACCGGGGCGGGGCGCAGTCCGAGCGCCGGGATGAGATCCAGCAGGCTGCCCCACCCCGGGTCTTCCACCGCCACGGTGTCGCCGGGCCGCAGATGAGCGGCCAGCACCCGCTCAATGGCATCCAGGGCACCGCTGGTGACGGCGACGGGACCGGCCGGCACCCCGTCGTCGGCGAACGCCGCCCGCGCGAGGGCCGCGAGATCGTCGTCCACGGCAGGTGTGCCATAGAGCACGGGGCGCCGGGCGCTGCGCGCCGCGGCCTCCGCAAGCGCCCGTTCGAGCGGGGGCAACAGGGACGGGTCGGGATTCCCGCCGGAGGCGTCGCGGACGCCGGGCGGGACCTCCGCCCGCAGCGCCTCACGTGGCGTACTCGCGGGGCGAGGGCGCACCCGGCTGCCGCGCCGGCCCGCCGTCTCGATCACCCCGCGGTCACGGAGCGTGCGGTATGCGGACGCGACCGTATTCGGATTGACCTCCAGATAGACGGCCAACTCCCGCAGCGGGGGCAGGACTTCGCCCGGTTGGAGCTCGCCCGCACCGACGGCTCGCTCGACGCTGGCGGCAATCTCCGATGCGCGCCGCCCTTCAATCCGATACTCTCCTAGCACAAACTTTATTATGCACTAGTTCAATGGAGTTGGCAATGTCCCGAACCGAGGCCTACGAACCGACCGCGCGCACGACCCCCACCCGCGCCCGTGACCGTGCGGCCTACGACCACGAGACGGTGCACGCCATTCTCGACACGGGATACGTCTGCCATCTGGGCTTCGTCCGCGACGGCTCCCCCGTCGTCCTGCCGACGCTCTACGGCCGCGTCGGGGACCGCCTCTATCTGCACGGATCGACCGGGTCCCGCCCGCTGCGGATGGCCGGCGAGGCACCGGATCCCGGCCTGGAGGTGTGTGTCACGGTCACCCACGTCGACGGTCTGGTGCTGGCCAGGTCCGCGTTCCACCACTCCATCAACTACCGCTGCGTCGTGGTGCACGGCACCGCGCACGAGGTGACCGACCCCGAGGAGAAGAAGGCCGCTCTCGACGCGCTCGTCGACCATGTGCTGCCCGGCCGCGCCGCCGACTCCCGGCCGGGCAACGCCAAGGAACTGGCCGCGACCGCCGTGATCCGGCTCGATCTGCGCCAGGTCTCCGCCAAGATCCGCAGCGGTGGCCCCAACGACGAGCCGGAGGACCTGGCGCTGCCGTACTGGAGCGGCGTCCTCCCGGTGTCACCGGTCTACGGCGCCCCCATAGCGTCCGACGATCTCGCGCCGGGCACGCCCGAGCCGGCATACCTCTCCGCCCGCTGAGGAGCGACCGTGCTGATCCATCCCTGGGACGCCCCCACCGAAGACACCGAGTGGCAACAGTGGCTCGCGGCACACGACTTCGGCCAGCTGGCCGTCAACGGACCGCCCGGCGAGCCGCCGATGCTGCAACCACTGCACTTCGCCTACGACCCGTCCCGGCGCGAGGCCGTCACCCACCTGGCCCGCCCCAACCCCCTCTGGGGCGCGCTGGAGGACCGGCCGACGGTGCTGCTGAGCGTGGTGGACGACTACACCTTCATCCCCGGCCCCTGGCAGGCGGCCGAGGACCAGCCGCCCGAGCACGGCGTCCCCACCAGCTTCTACGCCGCGGTCCAGCTGATCTGCACCGCGCATGTGGTGGACGACCCGGAGGCGAAGGCGGCGCTGCTGCAGCGACAGCTGGGCCACTTCCAGCCGGACGGCGGCTCGGCCCCGGTCACCGCCGGTGCGGCTCCGTACGGGCGGCTGCTGTCCGGTATCCGCGGCCTGCGCCTCGAAGTGCTCGAGGTCCGCGCCAAGTTCAAGTACGGAGGCAAGCGGAGCGAGGCCGTCCAACAGCGTGTCTCGGAGCACCTCGCCGAACGGGACGGCCCCGGGGACGCGGCGGCCCGCACCCACCAGCAGCGCCGGCTCACGGCCACCGGCACGCCTCGCCCCTGAACGGCGCCCCCGCCCCGTTACTTGCCCCGCCGGTTCGTCGGCAGGCGCCCGGCCGTCGAACCGGCGGGGCCCGGTCGGCACAACCGGCCGGGCCCGGGTCTCAGCCGGCCACCGGCGCCGCGGACCGCGCCGCCGTCACCGCTCCGCGCGCCTCCGTCACCGCCAGCGCAGCCACGGCCGTCAGCAGCACGCCGGTGCCGACCACCGTCCCCGTCGTGAGCCGCTCCCCGAGGAACAGCACCGCGATCACCGCGGCCGACACCGGCTCGATCAGCGAGATCACGGACGCGGTCGCGGCCCGGACGGCGGCCAGCCCCGCGAAGTACAGCCCGTAGGCCAGCGCCGTCGGCACGGCGGCGATATAGCCCAACAGCACGAGGCTGCGGCCCAGATCGTGGGCCTGGGGCCACAGCCCCTCCGCCGCCGCGAGCGGCAGCAGACACAGCGCACCGACGGCGAACGCGCCGATCGTCGCAGCATACGGATCGCTGCCGCCGCCCTTGCCCAGCCGTCGGGTGGCCAGCGTCATCGCGGCACAGCCGGCCGCGGACAGCAGGGCATAACCGAGGCCGGCGGGACGGACGGTGGCGCCCCCGTCGCCCCCGAGGACCAGAACCGTCAGCCCGGCAAGCGCCCCGGCGACGGCCAGCACCCCGCCCCCGCCGAGCCGTTCGCCCATCGTCACGCGCGCCCCGATGGCGATGAGGACGGGCCCCGCCCCCATGGTGACGACGGTGCCCACGGCCAGGCCGGTGGCTTCGACGGCCGCGAAGTAGGCGGCCTGGAAGACCGCGAGGGCGACGCCGGTCACCACGACCCGGGTCATCCGCCGGCGCAGCGGCTCGTACGGGGCCCGGACGGCGGCGGTACCGGACCGGCGGCGCAGCAGCGCCCGTACGGCGAGCAGCAGGACCAGGCCGCCGAAGGTGCGCCAGAAGGTGAGGGCGAGCGGGCCCAGTCCGCTACCGCGGTAGAGGAGCGCGGCGGCCGCGCCCGCCGTGCCCCAGGCGGTCGCGGCGAACGTCACGTACAGCAGCCCCCGGCCCACGGGCAGGGCGGAGGAAGGAGTGGCATGCATGACAGAGGTGCTCCGGGAAATCCAGGACGGCGCGGTGCGCCGTGGAGTGGTCGCGTGGTCCCGTGTGCAGGCAGCGACGAAACAGCTCGGGAACCGTCCCGAGCCGGGGGTTTCCTCGGAGGCCGCCGCCCGCGTTACGCGGCGGGAGGGGGCAGCACAGTCGAATGCATGATCGTGACCCTACGTCACGCTCGGACCGGCCGACAAGTCGCTCCCGGAGCGCTCCCGGAGCGACGGGGCCCAGGGCGTGTCCGCTACTAGGGCGCCGAGGAGGCCGACGATGCCGGGGACACCCCGTCACCCGGAGCCCCCTCACCCGTCCCGTCGCCCGCCGCCGTCCCCGTCCCGGCACCGGCACCCGCCACCCGCACCGTCTCCGTCGCCTTCGGCTTGGCCGACTGCGCGATGAAGGCGCCGGTCAGCACCACCACCCCACCGACGATCTGCGGCGCGGAGAGGTGCTCACCGAGCAGGACCCAGGCAAGGACGGTCGCGATGACCGCCTCCAGGCAGGCGACCACCCCGGCCACCTGTGGTGAGAGCCGGCGGATCGAGACCACTCCGGTGAGGTAGGCGGCCACCGTCGCGATCAGCACGATCCACGCGAGCAGCAGGACAGCGGGCACCTGGACACCGTTCATCTGCGCGCTGCCCCCGAGCACCGGCCAGCGCATGCCCCAGGGGCGGGCGATGGCGGTGAGGACGACGGCGCCGATCAGCAGGCCGTAGGCGATCACGCCGAGCGGGTCCACCGAGTCGTCGCCGTCGCTGCCGTGATCGGAGAGCACGAAGTAGCCGACCTGGCAGCAGGCCGCGCCGAGCGCGAGGCCGAGTCCGACGGCATCGAAGCTCAGCCCGGACCAGACCTCCACGACGCAGGCCAGTCCGCCGACGGCCAGCACCACCCCGACCGCGGCGGCACGGGTGACCGGCCGTTTCTGAACGAAGCGGACCCAGCCCAGCACGAGGGCAGGAGCCAGGTATTCGATGAGCAGCGCGACACCGACGGGGATACGGGAGAGCGCGGCGAAGTAGCAGGCCTGCACCCCCGCGACGGCGAGCAGCCCGAAGCCCACGAGCAGCGCGGGCCGGCGGCGCGGCAGATCCCGGTGGCGCCAGGCGACCGGCAGCATGACCAGCGCGGCCCCGACGACCCGCAGCCAGGTGACATGCAGCGGTTCGAGACCGGCGGATATCAGGGGCTTGGCGGCGACGCCCGAACCGCCGAAGGCGAGGGCGGACAGCAGGGCGATGCCGAGGCCGGCGCCGCGTCCCCGGGACGCCTCGCCATGGCTCGCCCGGAGGGCGGGTGGTGACGGCTGGGTCCCCCAGGACCCTGGAGTTCCCTGGCCCGGCCCGGTCGATGGACCTGCCGGGCTCCCCGAAGTCGCGTGCATCCGGTCATCATGGCAGCCGTCGTCAGCAGTGCCACCCCCCGATACCCCTGTCCTTCCTGGCCGGGGCGTTCCCGTCAGACACGACCGGGGCGTTCCCCGTCCAGACGGGCGGCGAGCCGGGCGGTGTCGACGGAGGCCCGGCGCAGTACTTCGACGGCCCGGGACTCGGGGTCGTCCACCAAAGCGGCGAGCAGGTCGAGGCAGCCCGCACAGGTGTCGTAGCGGGAATGGGCGCGGTCCAGGGCGCCGTCCATGGCGGCGGCCGCGGCCGGTGACCACCCCGGGGCCCCGCCCTCGGCGACCATGGGGACCGCTCCGGAGTCCTCGATCGTGCCGTGCCATTGGAGCCCGTAGCCGATGCTGCGCTGGACGAGGTAGCCCAGCAGCCGTGCGACCTGCGGTGCGCCGTCGAAGGAGTCGCGTACGGCGGGGTCCGATTCCAGGAGGCCGTGCAGCAGATGCGCGGTGTCGACCTGCCGGTCGCCGTCGCGGGTGGCCCGCCTGCGGGCAGCGGATACGACCGTCGCAAGCTCGACGGTGAGCCGGGTGTCGAGCTCCTCCTGGGCGGGCCCGTCGCCACCACTGTACGCAGTACGGTTTTGCACAGCACCCACCCCACCAGCCTCTGGGCGCCGGATCATCCCCGGCGGGGAGCATTTGCGTATCCCACGGTGGTTGGGCACGGCCGCACACCATCTCATCCTTACGGAGGAGATGCGAGGGAAACGTGGAGGCCGGACATGCGGGCCCGGGGCGACCACGCATCCGTCGCGGCCCACCACGGGGGGCACCTCAAAACTGACGCCTCATCAGCAAAGCTCGGTCATCGGTATTGAACCTTCACCCCCATAGGGCTACGTTCCGCGGCACCAGCCAGGACCGTCACCGAAGGGGTGCTCGCATGGCCGAAGTCACCGCGCAGGCCCGTATCGAAGCGCCGGCCGAGAAGCTCTGGGACCGGCTCACCGACTTCGACTCGTACGGGGAGTGGAACGCCACCCACACCGCCTTCCCCAAAGGCGGCCCGGAATCGCTCGAGGTCGGCGCGGGGTACGAGGAGAACATGAAGCTGATGGGCTTTCCCGCGGAGGTCGTCTGGACCGTGCGGGAGCTGGAGCCGGGCCGGCTGCTCGACATCCAGGGCAAGGGCCCGATGGGCGTCAACCTGGGGATGCGCTATGAGCTCACACCGGACGGCGCAGCGACGGCCGTCCGGATCGACGGGACGTTCACCGGCGCCGCGGTCTCCCTGATGGCCGGCAAGCTCAGGGACTCGGCGGGTGCCGCGCTGAACGAGTCACTTCGCAAGCTCGCCGCCCTGGTCACCTGAGCCCTCGGGAGCCCCCACACGCACCGGCCCCCGAAGGCCCCGCACCCCCGTCACCCCTCGCTCAGTCCTCCTCGGCAAGGATCAGATACAGCTCCTTGCGCGCCTTGTTGACCACCGCCATGGCCTTCTCCCGCTGTTCGGGACTGCCGGTGGCCCACACCTGACGGAACGCCTCGACCAGGCCGCCGCCCGCCTTGCGGATCTCGTTCATCGCCTCCCAGTCAACGCCACGGCCGGCGTCCTCCCAGGGGGCGTCCGAGCCACTGTCGGCCTCGGTGCGCCCGGCGTCCGTCAGCGAGAACAGCTTCTTGCCGCCCTCACTGGCGCTGGCGATCAGCCCCTCGTCCTCCAGGAGCTGCAGCGTCGGATAGACCGAGCCGGGACTGGGCTTCCACGCCCCGCCGCTGCGCTCGGCGATCTCCTGGATCATTTCGTAGCCGTGCATCGGGCGGTCCTTCAGCAGCGCCAGAATCGAGGCGCGCACATCGCCCCGCCGCGCCCGGCCGCGCGGTCCGCCGCGCCCCCGGCCGCCGCCGAACGGCGGGCCCCCGAAAGGCGGGCCGAACGGGCCGAAGGCGGCGCGCCGCCGCTCCCAGCCGCCCGGGAAGTCGCCGCGGCCGCCATGGCGCCCGGGGCCGCAGTGCTCATGCCGGTGCTCATGTCCGTGATCGTGTCCTTGGGAACGCATGATGGCGTCCTCGCTTTCTATCGTTGATCTATTGCGATGCCTCAACGATATATCGGGACTGTTCGTCGAAGCAAGCCCCTGAACGCCTCCCCGGGAACATCGCGCACACAACCGGCGAGCCACCGACGGCCGCCGCCATGCCGGCCAACTGTGGCCAATTCCCTCGAATTGGCCTTGGCCTGCGGCTTTGCGGCACCTCTACGCTCGCGGCCATGAGGATTCGTATCGTCGACGCCTTCAGCGAGCGTCCGTTCACCGGCAACCCCGCGGGAGTCGTGCTTCTCGACTCCGGCGCCTTTCCCGATACGGCCTGGCTGCAGCAGGTCGCCACCGAGGTCAATCTCTCCGAGACCGCCTTTGCGCATCCGCTGCCCGAGGGCGGTGACGCCGACTGGGCGCTGCGCTGGCTCACCCCGGCCGCCGAGGTGAACATGTGCGGGCATGCCACTTTGGCCACGGCACATGTCCTGCACACCACCGGGACGGCCACCGGTACGGTCCGCTTCCGCACCCGCAGCGGAGTGCTGACCACGGCGACCGGCTCCGGCGGCGCGATCACCATGGACTTCCCGACCGCCCCGCTCACGCCCGTCGAGGTGCCGCCGGCCGTCGCGGGCGCGCTGGGCACCGAGATCCGCTCCGCGCACGACACCGGTCCCGATGTCGGGGATCTCCTGGTCGAGCTGGCCGACGAGAGGTCCGTACGGGCGCTGCGCCCGGACCTGACGGCGCTGGCGGGGCACGGAGGCCGGGGGGTGATCACCACCGCGCGCGCCGAAAACCCCGACGGCGGCTATGACTTCGTCTCGCGCTGCTTCTTCCCCGGGGTGGGCATCGACGAGGACCCGGTGACGGGCAGCGCGCACACCGCGCTCGCCCCGTTCTGGTCGGCGCGCCTGGGCCGGGACGCACTCGTCGGCCTGCAGGGTGCCGCCCGCACCGGCTTCGTACGGACCGAGCTGCGCGGCGACCGTACGCTGCTGACCGGCTCGGCGGTCACGGTCATCGACGGCGAGCTGCTGGTCACCGGCTGAGCCGGCCCCGGCGGGAGCGGTCTCCAGGAGGCGCGGCAGGCATCGGCGGTGCCCCGCGCCTCGCCCGTCTCACGCCGTCGGCAGCCACCCCACGTGCCCCGCCAGCACCGCATAGCCGACGAACGCCACGATGTCGATCAGGGCATGGGCGGCGACCAGCGGCCCGACCCGCCCCCATCGCCGGTAGAGCAGGACGAAGATCACGCCCATCACCATGTTGCCGACGAAGCCGCCGATGCCCTGGTAGAGGTGGTAGGAGCCGCGCAGCACCGAACTGGCCACCAGTGCCGCCACCGGGGACCAGCCCAACTGCCCCAGTCTGCGCAGCAGATACCCGACGACGATGACCTCCTCCAGTACGGCGTTCTGCACCGCGGAGGCGATCAGCACCGGGATCTTCCACCACACCGCCGGCAGCGCCTCGGGGACCACCGTCAGATTGAATCCGGCCGCCCGCGCACCCAGATACAGCAGCAGCCCGCTGCCGCCGATGACGGCCGCCAGCGCGACACCGCGCCCCAGGTCGAAGCCGGGCCGCCGCCGGTCGAAGCCGATCGCCCGCAGCCCGCCGGCCCGTTCGCGCAGCAGCAGATGTGCCACCAGCACCACGGGGACGAGGGCCGTCGCGATACCGAACAGCTGCCAGGCGAGATCCAGCCAGGGCCGGCCGGGCGCATGGGACCCGTTGAGCGTCGCCGCCTGATGCTTGAGGCCGCCGGGCTTGGTCAGCGATCCGATGAAGCTGATCAGTGCCGACACCGCGCTGGCACCCAGCGAGAGGGCGAGGACGATCAGCGTCTCGCTGCGCAGGATGTTCCGGGACGGGCCCTCGGCCGGCCCCGCCCCTGCTCCCGTACCGGGCCCATTACCTGGAACGTCCGCATCGGCCACGGGACTTGTATCCGACTGCACGCTTCCTCCACTTCCGCATTACCGCCTCTTCGCCACCACCACCCCGCTAGGGTCTCGACAGCAGGTACGAAGATCGCGCGCGACAGGCCGGGGACGGGCGCCATCCACGTGGCGCGCTCCCTCGCCCCATCGAATCCCGATCGAGCTCCGAGAAGGCGAGGCGCTACCGCAATGGGACGACACAGCTTGCCCGACGGCTCCGCACCGGAGCACACGGGGGCCCGCTCCGGTGTACGTCGGCGCACCATCGTCATCTCCACCGGGCTCGTGCTGGCCGTCGCCGCGGGCTCGGTCGTGGCGCTGCGCAGCGGTCTGCTCCCGTTCGGGGGCCCGTGCGACGGCCGGTCGGCGCGGCTCGACGTGGCCGCCTCGCCCGATATCGCCCCGGCGCTCAAAGCGGTGGCCAAGACCGCCCGCGAGGACGCGACGCGCACCGACGGCAGATGTCTGGACGTCAGGGTCACCGCGCGCGCCTCGAACGACCTCGCCGACGCGTTCGGGCAGCGGCCCGTCGACCCCGAATTCCAGGTATGGATACCGGATTCCAGCCTGTGGGTGGACCGGGTCGACGCGGAGCGCGGCACCCCCCTGACCGCCGCCGGCACCATCGCCTCGTCCCCGATCGCGCTCGGCGCCGTCCCCGGGACCGCCACGTCGCTGGGCTGGCCCGAGAAGACCTACAGCTGGACGAAGCTGACCCGGACCGTGACATCAGGCGACGCACTGCGCCTGGGCGTCGCCGACCCGTCCCGCAGCGCCACCGGGCTGCTCGCACTGGCCCGGGTCAGCGCCGCCAATGCCAAGGACGCCGAGGACAGCGACGAGGCCGACACCCGCACCGCGGCGACGGCCAAGCTTCTCCACCAGCGGATCGCGGACGGTGACGGAGAGGCGCTGGCCACCCTGCCGCGCGACCGCTCCGGAGCGGAGCAGGACAATCCGCGCCGCAACCAGGCGCTGCTGCTGTCGGAGCAGGCCGCGTACGCCCACAACACCGGGACGGGCGGCGGCCCCGACCTGGACCTGTTCTACCCCCAGGACGGCGCGGCCCGGCTCGACTACCCGTACACGCTGGTCGACGACGCGGAGATGAGCCCCGAGCAGACCCGCGCCGCCAACCGTTTCATGACGCTGCTCGGCGAGACCGACGGACAGCGCACGCTGCGCGAGCACGGCTTCCGGGCCGGCAACGGCAAGGCGGACCCGAAGGTGACCGCCGCGGCCGGCGGGCGCGCTCCGCAGCCGTACTCCGCCGACCCCGCCGATCCGCCGACGGTCAAGGAACTCCAGGCGCTGATGGGCATGTGGACGGTCACGGTGCAGAACATCCGGCTCACCACGGTCGTGGACGCCTCGCCGTCGATGGGCAGCCCGGTCCCGGGCGGCGGCGGCCGGTCCCGGATGGATCTCGCCAAGAAGTCCCTGCTCCAGGCGCTGGCCACCTTCACACCCGAGGACGAGATCGGGCTGTGGAAGTTCGCCACCTTCCTGGACGGCGACAAGGACTATGTGGAGCTGTCCCCCACCGGCCGGCTCGGCGACCGGGAGACGGCCGGCGGCACCCACCGTGACGCGCTCACCGCCGCCTTCAGCTCGCTGGCCCCGGTGCCCCGTGGCGCCACCGGCCTGTACGACACCACGCTCGCCGCGTACCGGGAGGCCTGCGCCTCGTATGCGAGCGGGAAGCTCAACTCCCTGGTCATCGTCACCGACGGCGCCAACGACGACGCCGGCAGCCTCGGCCTCGACGCCCTGGTCGACAAGCTGAAGGAGCTGTCCGACCCCAAACAGCCGGTGCCGCTGATCGCCCTCGCGATCGGCCCGGCGGCCGACACCTCGGCCCTGGACCGCGTCGTGGCGCCGACCGGCGGATCGGCGCACCAGGTCAGCGACCCGTCGCAGATCCACCAGGTGATCCTCAAGGCCCTCCTGGCGGCGGGCGGCAAGGGCCCTCGCTGAGCCCCCCGGGCGGCGGCCCCGGAACCCGGTCGGCCGCACCGGCAGCCACCGGGCGCTGTCCGCCGCCCCGCCTCGCTACGCCCCCTCGGCCGCCGCCTCCTGTGGCTCCCGTACGGCGGGCCGCCCACGCACCGGCCAGGCGACCGGCCAGGTGTGCACCGGCTCCCCGGTGTGCATCAGCTCGCTGTAGCGCCGGGTCATCGCGGCCAGCGCCGCATCCCGGTCCAGGCCTTGGCGCCGGGCGTGGTGGCAGGCCGCGGCCTGCCAGGACGCGCCGTTGACCCGGCGCCGGCAGCGCTCCTCGATGATGCCGAGGTAGTGGTCACGATCGGCCGGTTCCACCCCCCAGGCGTCCAGCCCGCGGGCCGCCAGCGGCAGCAGTTCCCTGCGCACCAGCCGTACGGCCGGGATTTCGGCGATGCCGCCGGCCCGTCCGGGACGGGGCCAGTCCAGGGCGGCGTCGATGCCGTACCGGCAGGCGGCGTCGAAGTTGCGGGCCGCGGCGGCGAACGGGAGGCGCGACCAGATGGGGCGCGGCTCCTCGGCCAGCGCCCGCACCAGTCCGTAGTAGAAGGCGGTGTTGGCGATGACGTCGGCGACGGTGGGGCCGGCCGGCAGCACCCGGTTCTCGACCCTGAGATGCGCGACCCCGTCGGCGACCGCGTAGACGGGGCGGTTCCAGCGGTAGATCGTGCCGTTGTGCAGCACCAGTTCGGCCAGGTCGGGCGCCCCGCCCTCGGCGAGGACCCGCAGCGGCTCCTGCGGTCCACACACCGGCAGCAGCGGCGGGAAGTAGCGCAGATTCTCCTCGAACAGGTCGTATGCGGAGTCGATCCACCGCTCGCCGAACCAGGTGCGGGGGCGTACCCCCTGGGCCTGCAGCTCGGGCACACGGGTATCGGTGGCCTGCTGGAAGACCGGCGGCCGGGACTCGCGCCACAACTCACGGCCGAAGAGGAACGGCGAGTTGGCGCCGACCGCCACCTGCACCGCGGCGACGGCCTGGGCGGCGTTCCAGACAGCGGCGAAGCGGCCCGGTGTCACCTGGAGGTGCAGCTGGACCGAGGTACACGCGGCTTCCGGTGCGATCGAGGGCGAGCGGGAGACCAGATGCTCGACGCCCCGGATATCGAGTGCGAAGTCCTCGCCGCGGGCCGCCCGCATCTGGTCGTTGAGCAGTACATAGCGGTCGTTCTCGGAGAGGCTGGCGGCCGTGAGGTCGGTGGCGTGCAGGGTGGGCAGGATGCCGATCATCACGATCCGGGCGGCGACCTCGCGCGCCTTCCTTTCGGCGTAGGCGAGTCCCGTACGGAGTTCCTCGGCGAGCTGGTCCAGGACCCGGCCGCTCAATCGGTGCGGCAGGATGTTGACCTCAAGATTGCACTGGGCGAGTTCGGTCTGGAAATCGCAGCTGGCGATGCGCTCGAGCACCTGCGAGTTCATCATGCGGGGCAGCCCGTCGGCGCCGGCCAGATTGAGTTCGATCTCCAGCCCCATGAGATTCTTGGGCCGGTCGAACCTCTCCTCCTCCAGGAGCCTCCGCAATCCCTCAAGACACTCGTGAAGCTTTCTTCGATAACGCTCCCGGTCCGCCAGGTCGATCCCGTCCGCGGCGACCTTCTCCCCCATCGAAGGGTCCCTCCTCGAGTGAACGACCCGTGACCACGGGCCGCTTGGGGCCTTCCCCGACTCCACCGGGGCTCACGCTACGGTCGATGATGCCCCGGCAATCTGATCGATAACGCCGCAGCGGCACGCCGGTACCGATAGGCTCGAAGTGGCCCAGCCTCCGGCACCTCCCATAGGCATATCTCGGCGGCGATCGCCTTCCGCATTTCCTTCGTGAGAAACACCGACGAGATCCGGCCTACCGCGCCGCCGAGGAAATGTGAGGTGACGCCGTAAAACGTTGCACAAAGCGGCGGAAAGCACCTCACTCAAGGGTCTGGATTTCATCTTGCCGGAAATCCACAAGGCCGGTAGACGAAACACTTTCAGAACATACGTCGTATAAACTCCGCTTACGAGGCAGAGACTTGGCGCCCAGCGTCTCGGTGTTCTCATCGGCACGGGGCACAGCGACTGACCTCGCCGGGCCGCAGCCCCGGCCGGCCACGCTCTGACCCCGCACGCAGACAGCGTCGTTTGCACCTGCCACGCTCCACCGTGTCTCCGAAGTGAGAGGCGACCCACCATGCCGCTGCACCTCCCCCCTGCCCCCGCGCCTGCCCTGCGCAGCGTTCTCGCCGCCCTCGGCTCGCCCACCGCGGTCCGCGAGGCCCCGGTCTCCGCGCTGCGCGCCCATCAGGGTCCGCTCAGCCCCGACCACCCGCTGCCCGTCCACGTCTGGGACGACGTCAGCCGGGCCGGCGGTATGCCGCAGACCCGACTGGCGGGCTGGCGCTTCCTGGTCCGCGGCGGGGAGCGTGCCGTGGCGACCGCCGAGGCGATGCTCACCGCGGACGGCTGGACCTTCGCGCGGTTCTGCGGCGGCCCCTATGTCGCCGCGACCGAGCAGGCTCTGGCGCAGGCCGAGTCGCTCGCCACGCCCTACCAGCCACGACTGCTGTCCGTTCCCGAGCTGTACATGCTCACCCTGTGGCTGCATCACGACATCGCCTCCGACGGCGCCGAAGGGCTGCCCGCGCCCGGTGACCTGCTGGTTCCGCTGGCGCCCGCCCCGCCGGGGATCGCCGCGCACCGTCCGCAGCCCATCGCCGACCTGCTCCCCCGGCTCACCCGGCGCCTCACGCCCGCCACCCCGCTGCTCGCCGAACCCGCCTGAACCGGCGCGCCGGCCCCGCTGCCCGCGGACACCGGCCTCCGCCCCCGCACGAGCATGCCCCGCGGCCCTTCCGGCCGCGGGGCGCTCTGTCGTACTCACCCACGCGGGCTAGCCCGCGGATACCTCTCCCAATCCTCTTGGGGAGGAGTGCAATTGGGAGCAACCGCCCGCATGGGTGACGCGTCCATACCGAGTGAGTACCGCTGCTGCGAAATCCCTGCGGAATCCTGCCCGTGGGGCAACACTGGGACCGACCGAAGGAAACGGGGGAGCGGCCATGAACACCTCATCGAGCCGCACAACGACGTTCACCACACCGCAGCGAAAGACAACTTCCATGTGCCAGCACCAACCGCCCTGCCCGTCTGCGAACTCCACCGACCGGGAGGCCGCACACCCTGTGGCGCACCACCCGGAGCAGGGCTGGAGCCTGCTCTGCAACGGCGTCCTGCTCTTCGAGGACACCGGTGAGCTGCTGCCGGACGGGCAGGTCATCGCCCCGCACCGCGCTCGCGCCATCGCCGCCGCCTGACCCGCGAGAGCGGCACGAACCACAGGGCCCCCGGCAGATCTGCCGAGGGCCCTTGAATGTTGCGGTGACGCCGTTGCCGTACCTCAGTTGTCGTACTCGTCCAGAGGCGGGCAGGAGCAGACGAGGTTACGGTCGCCGAAGGCACCGTCGATGCGGCGCACCGGCGGCCAGTACTTCTCCGAGGCCTCGACACCGGCCGGGAAGACGGCTTCCTCACGGGTGTACGGGTGCGACCAGTCGCCACCGAGCGCGGCCGCCGTGTGCGGGGCGTTGCGCAGCGGGTTGTCGTCCTTGTCCCACTCCCCCGAGCCGACCTTCTCGATCTCCGCGCGGATGGCGATCATCGCGTCGCAGAACCGGTCCAGCTCGCCGAGGTCCTCGCTCTCGGTCGGCTCGATCATCAGCGTGCCGGCCACGGGGAAGGACATCGTCGGCGCGTGGAAGCCGTAGTCGATGAGCCGCTTGGCGACGTCGTCGATGCTCACACCGGTCGCCTTGGTCAGCGGCCGGACGTCGATGATGCACTCGTGGGCGACCAGGCCGCCGGGGCCCGTGTAGAGCACCGGGTAGTGCGGCTCCAGGCGCTTGGCGATGTAGTTGGCGCTCAGCACCGCTACCTGGGTGGCGCGCTTGAGGCCCTCGCCGCCCATCAGGCGGACGTACGCCCAGGAGATCGGCAGGATGCCGGCCGAGCCCCAGGGCGCCGCGGAGATCGGTCCCACGCCCGTCTCGGGGCCCGCAGCGGGCTGCAGCGGGTGGTTGGGCAGGTACGGCGCCAGGTGGGCGCGTACGCCGACCGGACCGACGCCCGGGCCACCGCCGCCGTGCGGGATGCAGAACGTCTTGTGCAGGTTGAGGTGCGAGACATCGCCGCCGAACTTGCCGGGCTCGGCGATGCCGACCAGCGCATTGAGGTTCGCGCCGTCGACGTAGACCTGGCCGCCGGCGTCGTGCACCGCCGCGCAGATCTGGGTGATGTGCTCCTCGAACACGCCGTGTGTGGAGGGGTAGGTGACCATCAGGACCGCGAGCTCGTCACGGTGCTTCTCGATCTTGGCGTGCAGATCGTCGGCGTCGACCTCGCCGTCCTCACCGGTCTTGACGACGACGACCTTCATTCCGGCCATCACCGCGCTGGCGGCGTTGGTGCCGTGCGCGGAGGACGGGATCAGACAGACGGTGCGCTGCTCGTCGCCGTTGGCGCGGTGGTAGGCACGCACCGCCAGCAGACCGGCCAGCTCGCCCTGCGATCCGGCGTTGGGCTGGATGGAGACCTTGTCATAGCCGGTGACCGTGGCCAGTCGCTCCTCCAGCTCCTGGATCAGCGTGAGGTAGCCCTGGGCCTGGGCGGCCGGCGCGAACGGGTGCAGCTGGCCGAACGCGGGCCAGGTGACCGGCTCCATCTCGGTGGTCGCGTTCAGCTTCATCGTGCAGGAGCCGAGCGGGATCATGCCGCGGTCCAGCGCGTAGTCCTTGTCCGCGAGGGTGCGCAGGTAGCGCAGCATCGCGGTCTCGGAGCGGTACTGGTGGAAGACCGGGTGGGCGAGGTAGTCGTCGCCGCGCAGCAGAGCCTGCGGCAGCGTTTCGTCGGCGGCCGCGTCCAGCTGCTCGACGTCGCCGTGCACACCGAAGGCGCCCCAGACGCCGGCCAGCTGCGCGCGTCCGGTGGTCTCGTCGCAGGCGATGCCGACCAGATCGGCGTCGACCTGCCGGAGGTTGACACCGGCCTCGCGGGCGGCGGCGACGACCTCGGCGGCTCGGCCGGGCACCCGCGCGGTCAGCGTGTCGAAGTACGCGCCGTGCACGATCTCCACGCCGCCGGCCCGCAGGCCCTCGGCGAGGACCGCGGCGTAGCGGTGGGTGCGCCGGGCAATGGTCCGCAGGCCCTCGGGACCGTGGTACACCGCGTACATACCGGCCATGACGGCGAGCAGCACCTGCGCGGTGCAGATGTTGCTGGTGGCCTTCTCCCGGCGGATGTGCTGCTCGCGGGTCTGCAGCGCGAGGCGGTAGGCCTTGTTGCCGTCGGCGTCGACCGAGACGCCCACCAGACGCCCGGGCAGGCTGCGGGCGAACTGGTCGCGTACGGCCATGAACCCGGCGTGCGGTCCGCCGAAGCCCATCGGGACGCCGAAGCGCTGGGTGGTGCCGACGGCGATGTCCGCGCCGAGCTCACCGGGCGAGGTCAGCAGCGTCAGGGCGAGCAGGTCGGCGGCGACGGTGACGATCGCGCCCAGCTCGTGGGCCTGCTCGATGACGGCGCGCGGGTCGCTGACCGCACCGGAGGCGCCCGGGTACTGCAGCAGCACACCGAACACACCGCGCTCGGCGATCTCGGCCGGAATGCCGTCGGACAGGTCGGCGACCACGACCTCGACGCCGGTCGGCTCCGCACGGGTCTGGATCACGGCGATGGTCTGCGGCAGACAGTCGGCATCGATCAGGAAGACGCCCTGCTTGACCTTGCCGACCCGGCGGGAGAGCGCCATCGCCTCGGCGGCTGCGGTGCCCTCGTCCAGCAGGGAGGCACCGGAAGTGGGCAGTCCGGTCAGGTCGGCGACCATCGTCTGGAAGTTGAGCAGCGCCTCGAGGCGGCCCTGCGAGATCTCCGGCTGGTAGGGGGTGTACGCCGTGTACCAGGCCGGGTTCTCCATGACGTTGCGCAGGATCACCGGGGGGGTGAACGTGCCGTAGTAGCCGAGTCCGATCATGGACGCCAGCACCTGGTTACGGTCCGCGAGGCCGTGCAGCTCCTGGAGCACCTCGGCCTCGGTACGGGCCTGCGGCAGGCCGAGCGCTTCCGCACTCTTGATCACATCGGGGACGGCGGTGGCGGTGAGCTCGTCCAGCGATCCGAATCCGACGTGCGCGAGCATCTTCGCCTGCGCCTCGTGGTCGGGACCGATGTGCCGGTGCTCGAAGGGGGTGCCGCGTTCCAGCTCGGTCAAGGAGATGCGATTGGTGGTCATCTGCGGGGGCCTCCTGGTCGGTGCGACCTACGAGGGGCACCACGGCGCGGGTGCCCGGACGGCCTCCCCCTCTGTCATCTAACCTGAGAGCTTCACCGGCCCGCCCGAGGCGGCCCGGCTTTCACCGTCGGTGAGGAGGGGTCCCGGACTGTACCTTCCGTGGCCCGCCCTGCTTTCCAGAGTGACCTCGCCCATGCGGTACGTGTGCCTGAGAGATTCCGGGGAGGATTTGCTCCTTCGGCGCCCTGGTCGCGAACGACAAAGGACTCTCCCGCACGGGGTTTGCGGCCATGGGCCAGCCTACCAGCGCGGCACTCGAAGGATCCTTCGAGTGGCCAGGGCATGAAATGTGCCGTTTGGTAGTTGTCAGAGGGCAGTTGCGACCAATTGGAGGGACCGTGCAAACCGATATCGATCCCCGGAGCCTGATCGGCCGCAAAGCGTTCGACCGCAACGGCGCCAAAATAGGCACGATCGACGAGGTCTATCTCGACGACGCGACGGGGGAACCGGAGTGGGCGGCCGTGCGCACCGGACTCTTCAGCCGGGACGCGTTCGTCCCCCTCGAACCCAGCAAGATGGTCGGTGAGGGACTGCACATTCCCTACGACCGCAAGTTGATCAAGGACGCGCCGGACTTCGGCGTCGGCCGTCATCTCTCCCCTGAGCAGGAACTTCAGCTCTATCACCACTACCGACTGGATATCTCCTCCCCGACCTCCGATCCGGTGTCCTCCCCCGGCTCCGGTGACCAGGACTTCGGCAAGATCGCCGGCTCGGACGACTGACCGTCCGCCGGCCCCCCGCCCACCAACGGGAGGGGCTCCCCGGGCCGCAGTGCCGGATCCTCGACAGCAAAGGTCCGCACCCTTCCCGGTGCGGACCATGGCGTTTCGAAGCGTACGGTCACTCTCCCCACCCCACTGCCCTGCACCCAGCCGGCGCCGTATGCGTCGTGCACCACGTCCAGTCCCGGATGCCAGCGCCGCGGCCGCTCCTCCTCGGGCTCGTGCGGCGCCGTCTCGCCACCGGACGGCTCCGCCGCTGCTCTCGCAGTCTCCTCCGCCTCCCGCTCCGTCGCCAGCTGGGCGAACAGATCCTCCTGTGTGAAGTCGGCCAGTCCGCTGACCCCCACACCCAGCAGCCGGACCCCGCCGGTGGTGTCCACCGTCTCCAGCAGCCGCGCAGCGGCCTCCCGTATCACCGCCGGATCGTCGGTGGGCCCACGGAGCGTCTCGGAGCGGGTCAGCGTCGAGAAGTCGTAGTTGCGCACCTTGATGACCACCGTCCGCCCGGAGCGCCCGGCGGCCCGCAGCCGCTGTACGCAGCGGTCGGCCAGCCGCAGCACCTCGCTCCGCACCCGCGTCCGGTCGGTCAGATCGACCTCGAAGGTGTCCTCGACCGAGATGGACTTCGCATCCCGCTCGGCCACCACCGGCCGGTCGTCCTGGCCCAGCGCCATGGCATACAGCCCGGCTCCGTGCGCCTTGCCCAGCAGCCGCACCAGCTCGGCCTCGCCGGCCTCCGCGGTCTCCGCGATGGTGTGGATCCCGGCCCGGCGCAGCGTCTCGGCCGTCGCGGGCCCCACCCCGGGCAGCGTCCGCACCGTCATCGGGCCCAGCATCTCCCGCTCGGTACCGGGCTCGATGACCACCAGACCGTCCGGCTTGGCCGCCTCCGAAGCGATCTTCGCCAGCATCTTGGCGCCGGCCAGCCCCACCGAGCCGGTCAGACCCGTGGCGGAGTGGATGTCTCGGCGCAGCTGCTCCCCCACGACCCGCGTGGCGGCCGTCTCGGGCGGCACCCCGCCCGCTTCCAGGTCGACGAACGCCTCATCCAGGCTCAGCGGCTCCACCAGCGGCGACAGCGCGTGCAGCAGCTCCATCACCGTCTCACTCACCTGGCGGTACAACGTGAAGCGCGGGGTGAGATAAGCGGCGTTGGGGCACAGCCGGCGCGCCTGGGCCGTGGGCATCGCTGAGCGGATACCGAACACCCGGGCTTCGTACGACGCCGTGGAGACCACCCCGCGCACGCCGATCCCGCCGACCACCACGGGCTTGCCGCGGAGGCTCGGCTTGGCCGCCTGCTCGGCGGCCGCGAAGAACGCATCCATGTCGAGATGCAGAATCGTCGGCGCGGGTCTCACATGTCCGATGCTGCCCCATGCCACTGACAATCGGCCCGATGCCGGGCCGGTGATGCCCTCAGGGACTCAGCCCGCCCGGTTGCGCCGCCGCGCCAACTCGTCGTGCGGGTTCTTCCCGACCAGGGTCTCGCCGGTGTCCACACGCTCCCCGTGGAGCTGTGACAGCACGCTCTCCACGTCGCGCCACACCACACCCACAGCGATCCCGAAGACGCCCTGGCCGCCCTGGAGCAGATCCACGACCTGGTCGGGCGAGGTGCACTCGTAGACCGTCGCGCCGTCGCTCATCAGCGTCATCCGCGTCAGATCCGCCAGCCCGCGCGAACGCAGATGCTGGACGGCGGTGCGGATGTTCTGCAGCGACACCCCGGTGTCCAGCAGCCGCTTGACGATCTTCAGGACCACGACGTCCCGGAAGCTGTAGAGCCGCTGGGTGCCGGAGCCGTACGCCGGCCGGATGCTCGGCTCCACCAGGCCCGTGCGCGCCCAGTAGTCGAGCTGCCGATAGGTGATGCCCGCTGCCGCACAGGCGGTCGGGCCGCGATAGCCGATGTTCTGCGCCTCGCAGTCCCCCGACACCGCCGCGGCCGATGCCGGGGCAGGGTCTGCTGCCGCGCCCGAGTGGAGCGGCAACGCCCCTTCCGCCGCCATACCGTCGCCGGTGATTGCCACGCCGCCCTCCGTCCTCCACGTCCCGGACGGGACCTGCCACATCGACGGTATGCAGTCACTCGGGGTGCGTCAACGATCGCCGCGCTCGCCACGCCGAGTGATAATCACCCTACGAGTGGTTTCTCGTGACCTCGCACGGGGAAGGCCTCATTGTTTGGCCGGAAACAGGCGGTTCGCCTGGCCGGTATTACTGACTGTTGGTCCCGAAGTCCTCGGGCGAGATCTGGTCGAGGAACTCGCGGAACTTCTCCACCTCGTCCTCCTGCTCGTCCGGGATGGCGATCCCCGCGTCGTCCAGCACACCGTCGGTACCGAAGATCGGCGTTCCGGTGCGCAAAGCCAGCGCTATCGCGTCGGACGGACGCGCACTGACCTCGACCCCGCTCGCGAAGACAAGTTCGGCATAGAAAACCCCCTCGCGCAGATCCGTGATGCGGACCTGCGTCAGCTCCTGGCCCACCGCTTCGAGCACATCCTTGAAAAGGTCGTGCGTCAGCGGCCTGGCAGGGACCATGCCCTGCTGGGCGAAGGCAATGGCGGTGGCCTCCCCTGGCCCGATCCAAATGGGCAAGTATCGGTCGCCTCCCACCTCCCGCAGGAGCACGATCGGTTGGCTGGAAGGCATTTCCACCCGGACACCCACGACGTCGAGCTCGTTCACACAGCAACCCTAGGACGTGCCCGGCCGGTTTGGGTAGTCGGGCACTCGTTTGCTCACTACAGCCGGACCCGCAAAGCGGTCTGCACCAGTGCCGCATGCAGCCGTACGGACAGCGTCGCCAGCTCCCTGGCAGTGGCTTCGGCATGGGCCCTGGTCTGCGGATTACGGTGCCGCCGAAGGGGTGCAACGACCTGCTCGACCAGGCCGGCCTCGCGCTCGGCGGCCGCCTTCACGGCACGCAGATGCCGCGGTTCGAGACCGAAACGGCCCAGGTCCGCAACGAGCTTGGCCACCGTGACGGCCTCGATGTCGTATCCGCCCTCCGCATGAGGGACGATGAGTCCGTAGGACTCCCAGTCGGCGAGCGCCGCCTCGTCCACCTCCGCGGCGGCCAGCAGCTCGGCCCGACCGATCCGGGCAGCCGTCGGGCGCTCCTCGCCCGGGCCGTGCACGCCTTCGACCAGATCCCGTGAGGGTGTGGCCGGGGCCGGAAGCTGGACCCGCTCACCGCGCTCCAAGGCGTCCAGGTGTTCCCGGATGACCTTCAGCGGCAGATAGTGGTCCCGCTGCATCCGCAGGACGGCGGCCAGCCGCTCGACGTCCGCCGACGTGAATTTGCGGTATCCGGAAGGCGTGCGCTTCGGCTCGACCAGTCCCTCGGCCTCCAGGAAGCGAATCTTGGAGATGGTGACCTCGGGAAACTCCTCGCGCAGCAGGGTGAGCACCGTGCCGATGCTCACCGGCTTACCGTCCGAGGAGGCGGCGCCGGCAAAGCCGGCACCGCCTTTCGGTGTATGGCGCATATGCCTTCCCCGGCCGGTCAGATACCGGCGCCTCGCTGGCTCGCGTAGAAGACCAGGCGGAACTTGCCGATCTGGACCTCGTCGCCGTTGGCAAGGGTGACGGAGTCGATCCGCTCGCGATTGACGTAGGTACCGTTCAGGCTGCCGACATCGGCGACCGTGAAGAGACCGTCAGGGCCGCGGCGGAATTCCACATGACGGCGCGAAACCGTCACATCGTCGAGGAAGATATCGCCCTGCGGATGCCGGCCCGCCGTCGTCAGCTCACTGTCCAGAAGGAAGCGGCTGCCCGAATTCGGACCCCGCCGGACGACCAGCAGCGCCGAACCCAACGGAAGGGCGTCGACAGCCGCCTGGGCCTCGGGGGACAGCGACGGCGACAGATTCTGGCCCGTCGCCTCCGAGTCGTAGGCCTCCAGCCCCGAAATGGAGATGGTGGAGGTCGTCTCGGACGCCCTCTCGGGCTGAGCGCCCGCACGCAGCGGCGCACCACAGTTGGAACAGAACCGGCTCGCCTCGGCGTTCCTGTTCCCACACCTCGTACAAATCGGCAAGGCCGACCCTCCACCCGTGCGTGCGGCTGATGGTTCCTGGGAACCTATGCGGGCGGCCCCGGAGGGGTCAACAGAACCCGCGCCGTGCCCCCCGGACGGCCCGCTGACCTCGTCACGGAAGAGCGGACGGTCCTCAGCAGCGCCGCTCTCGTCGGACCGGCCCGACGCGCGGTGCCGCGCGGAGCCGCTGCCGCCATCCTGGCGGGCGCTCTTGCCGAACAGCTTTCCAAACAACTTCACGGGCGATTCCCCTTGAACGACATAGACCCGCCCGTGGGGCAGGACGAACCCTCGATGCACACACCGGCCCATCCGGACATCCTGTGAACGTCCGTGGCCTTCAGACAGTTTCCACCACACACCACATGCACGGTGCGTCGACCCCCCGCTACCTCGTGCCCTCCCCGGGCACTCGACATAGGTGTACGCCTCACTGCGATGACGACCGAGCGTAGTCAGGCCGCTTCGCCTGTCGCAAGGCGCTCACAATGATCTTCTCCTCACGGGTCACGGACACCTTGGCCTGCTCCTTTTCCAGAGTCTGGACCACTCCACCGGGGATGTTCAGCGCCGGTTCCAGGTCCTGCGGCTTACCGATGACCTTGAAGCGGTACGGCTGCGTGACGCGCTTGCCGTCGATCTCCACGCCACCCCGGAGATCCGAGAGAGAGGTGTTCGCGACGACCCGGACGTCATTGACCTGGATGGCCTCCGCGCCGGCCGCCCGCAGCTCCTGGATGGTGTCCAGCAGCTTGTCCGCCTCGACGGAGTGCTTCGGGTCGTCGATGGTCAGGTTGATGCCGGGCCCTTGCGCCGCGACGGTCCCGGCCAGCACACCCAGCTGCTGTTCCTTCTCCACGGTCTGCTTACGGGCCTCCTCGGCCTGGTCCGAGCTGTTCGCCAGCTCGGTCTTCTGCCCTTCCAGGCGCCGCTGTTCGTCGGTCAACCGCTGGGAGCGATTGTCCAGCTCGTCCAGAATGCGCACCAAGTCCTCCTGACGCGCACCCCGCAGCGCACTGCTGTCACTTGTGGAACGTACCTGAATCGCCAGGCCGAGGCCGAGAATGAACAGGAGCAACGCAACGATCAGTTGAGCGCGGGTCAGCCGCGGCGGCCACAGGCTCGCCACCAGCCGCTCCCGACCACTTTGCGGGCGCTCCGCAGTCCCGTTATCGGCAACCGCCTCCGGAGTCGAGGAGTCTGCCCCTTTATCGGCGCTCTGTCCAGCACTGTCCGGTTCCGGGGCTTCGGTCTCTTCCTCGGCCTCCGCCCGCTCAGAGGTGCTCCGGCTCTCGGGCGGCATCGGCCACCGGCCGGCCGTACTGCTGTCCTGGTCCGGCTCCGGCTTCTTCTCCGGCTCCGGTTCATGCCACTTCTCCGGCTCCGGCTGCTCTGCCTTCTTCTCCCGCTCGGGGCGCTCCGGCCCCTTCTCCCACTCCGGCTGTTCCGGCTGCTCCGGCTGTTCCGGCCCATCCGGCTGCTCCGACTGCTCCGGCTTCTTCCCCGGCTCCGGGGTCTCTTCCATCGACATCTGCCTCACGCCCGGAAGACGTGCCGGCGGATCGCGGCGGCGTTGGAGAAGATCCGGATACCCAGCACCACGACGACGCCGGTGGAGAGTTGGGCGCCGACGCCCAACTTGTCGCCGAGGAAGACGATCAGCGCGGCCACGACGACGTTCGACAGGAAGGAGACCACGAAGACCTTGTCGTCGAAAATGCCGTCCAGCATCGCGCGCAGACCACCGAACACGGCATCCAGCGCCGCGACGACAGCGATCGGCAAGTAGGGCTCGACCACCGTCGGCACCACGGGTCGGACGACAAGCCCGACCACGACTCCCACGATGAGGCCCAATACGGCGATCACGATGTGCCCTTCCCTGTGTCGGCGCCGTCCGCCTTGGCGGCACCGGCCTGCGGCTTTGCGGTACGTACGATCAAACTGGGCGCGGGTGTCAGCGTGACCTTGTTCTCCGCGGAAATCCTGGTGCGCACGCCGTAGTTCTCCTGCAGCACATGAAGGTACTGACCGTCGGCGCTGTCCTGGAAAGCGGTGCTCAGCCTCTGCCCGTCCCCCACCGCCAGCACCGTATAAGGCGGCGCCAGTGGCTTGTTGTCGACCAGTATGGCGTCTCCTGCGGCTCTGATCGCCGAGAGTGACGTAAGCCGCTGCCCATTGACGGAGATGGCCTCCGCACCGGACGCCCACAGGCCGTTGACGACGCGCTGCATGTCTCTGTCGCGTACCCGCCCCGTGTCCGAAAATCCACTGCTCTCGCGCGGCCCGCCGCCACTGGACTCCGCGTCCTTGGCATCGTCCACGACGAGCTTCACCCCGGGCCCGGAGACCTGGGTCGAACCGGACAGCAGAGCCAGCAGTTCGGCCTTGTCGCCGCCGTGCTGCTTCAGCGCCTCGCGCTGCATTCTGCTGACGTCGTCCCGGAGTGCGTCGACCCGATGCTGCTGCCGGTCCGCCTCGCCGGTGCCCTTCTGGATGCGGTTGATCAGCTCTTCGCGCTCCTTGGCGAGCGTCGGTGCGGATATCCGCGCCTGCGCCGCCCCCACCGTCACCACGAGCGCGGCGAGCACCAGACCGGCCGCGAGGCCCAACTTCGCCCGCAAGGTACGCGGCAGACCGCGGACCCCGGCTTCGGAATTCCGGGCGGCGGCCTCGGCGTATCCGTCGTCGAGGCTGTGATCCATCACATTGGTCAGCAGCGACATGGACGCATCGGGGCGCGCGGCCGAGGTCTTCGTGTTGCTCCGATCGGGGCGCTGCTGCGACATGCCGCACATCGTCGCACGTCGTCCGCACAGTCTCCCAATGGCCCCACCGGCGTGCCCGTCCGCGGCCCGCCGGTGGGGTCCGGGTCAGCGTCCTGCGCTGTCCACCACTGCGGACCACTCGTCCAGCAGCTGCTGAGCGGAGGCGTCGTCCGGCCCTTCCGCCCACAGATGGGTGACCGCCTCGGCGGGGTCGGGCAGCACCAGGACCCAGCGGCCGTCGGGCTCCACGACCCGTACGCCGTCGGTGGTGTCCACGTCCCGGTCACCGGCCGCCTCGACGACATGCCGCATGACGAGTCCCTTGACCGCCCAGGGGGTGGCCAGATCACGGCGCTGGACATGCGCCCTCGGGATCCGTGCGTCGATCTGGCTGAGCGTGAGCTGGGTACGAGCCACCAGGCCGATCAGCCGGACGAATGCGGCCGCACCGTCGAAGACGCTGCTGAACTCGGGGATGATGAAGCCGCCCCTGCCGTCCCCGCCGAAGATGGTGCCGTCTTCGCGGCCCACCCGGGTCAGATCGTCGGGCGAGGTCGTCGTCCACTCCACCTGCGTCCCGTGATAAGCCGCCACCTGCTCGGCGATCCGGGTCGTGGTGACCGGCAGCGCCACCCGCCCGGTGCGCCGCTCGGCCGCCACCAGATCGAGCATGACCAGGAGCGCGCGGTCGTCCTCGATGATCCGGCCGCGCTCATCCACGAGGGACAGCCGCTCGCCCACGGGGTCGAAGCGCACGCCGAAGGCGGCCCGGGCCGAGGCCACGATCTCGCCGAGCCTCACGAGTCCGGAGCGCCGCGCGTCGGCCGTCTCGGTCGGCCGGGACTCGTCGAGCCCGGGGTTGATCGTCAGGGAGTCGACGCCGAGCCGTCCCATCAGGCTGGGCAGGACCAGGCCCGCGCTGCCGTTCGAGGCGTCCACGACGACCTTCAGCCCGGACTCGCTGATGCCCGTGATGTCCACGGCCCGCAGCAGGGACCCGGTATAGGAGTCGAAGACGCTGGCCGGGAAGATCAGATCGCCGATCTCACCGGGGAAGGCGCGACGGTACTCCTGGCGGGCGAAGACGCGGTCGAGCTTGCGCTGCCCGGCCTGCGACAGGTCGGCGCCCCGCTCGTCGAAGAACATGATGTCGACGGAGTCCGGCACGCTCGGCGTCGTCCGGACCATGATGCCGCCGGCGCTGCCGCGGGCGGTCTGCTGACGGGCGACGGGCAGCGGGACGTTCTCCAGATCGCGTACGTCGATGGCGCTGGCCTGAAGTGCGGAGATCACCGCACGCTTGAGTGCCCGGGCGCCTCGGGAGTGGTCTCGCGCGGTGGTGACCGTGGAGCCCTTCTTGAGCGTGGTGGCATAGGCGCCCGCCAGCCGTACGGCGAGTTCCGGCGTGATCTCGACATTGAGGATCCCGGACACACCTCGGGCGCCGAACAGATGCGCCTGGCCGCGGGACTCCCAGATCACCGACGTATTGACGAATGCGCCGGCCTCGATGGTCTTGAACGGGTAGACCCGCACATTGCCCTGCACGATCGATTCTTCACCGATGAGGCATTCGTCGCCGATGACGGCGCCGTCCTCGATCCGGGCGGCCCGCATGATGTCCGTGTTCTTGCCGATCACACAGCCACGCAGATTGCTCTGCTGCCCGATGTAGACGTTGTCGTGCACTACGGCACGGTGCAGGAACGCACCGCTCTTGACGACGACATTCGAGCCGACAACGGTGTGCTCGCGAAGCTCCACATCCGCTTCGATCTTGGCGTAGTCACCGATGTACAACGGACCGCGGAGCACCGCGTCGGGGTGGACCTCGGCCCCCTCCGCCACCCATACGCCCGGCGAGATCTCGAAGCCGTCGATTTCGACATCGACCTTGCCTTCGAGCACATCGGCCTGTGCCTTCACATAGCTTTCGTGTGTGCCGACATCCTCCCAATAGCCCTCGGCGACATAGCCGTAGATCGGCTTGCCTTCCTTCATGAGCTGCGGAAAGACATCACCGGACCAGTCGACCGAAACATCGGGCTCGAAGTAGTCGAAGACCTCCGGCTCCATGACGTAGATACCGGTGTTGACGGTGTCCGAAAAGACCTGGCCCCAGGTCGGCTTTTCCAGGAAACGTTCGACCTTGCCGGCCTCGTCGACGATGGTGATGCCGAACTCGAGCGGGTTGGGAACCCGGGTGAGACAAACGGTGACCAGGGCACCTTTTTCCTTGTGGAACCTGATCAGATCGGTGAGATCGAAATCGGTGAGGGCGTCACCAGAAATGACGAGGAAGGCGTCGTCCTTGAGGGCTTCCTCGGCGTTCTTCACGCTGCCTGCGGTGCCGAGTGGCTTTTCCTCATTGGCGTAGGTGAGCTCCATCCCGAGCTCTTCACCGTCGCCGAAGTAGTTCTTGACGAGCGAGGCAAGGAATTGCACGGTTACGACGGTCTCATTGAGACCATGCCGTTTCAGCAGCCTGAGCACATGCTCCATGATCGGCCTATTGGCGACAGGAAGCAGGGGCTTGGGCATGCTGGACGTCATGGGGCGAAGGCGTGTTCCTTCGCCGCCGGCCATCACGACGGCCTTCATGTCGGAAGCGTCCTCCTCTAAGAGACGACGGTCTTGCCGACTTCACTTGTCCAAATCGCCCGCTGTTCCTGTTTTCACGTACGGGCGCCGGGGCCCTGGCACAACCTGCCGGTTCGGATAGCTCAGTCGGCCGTGGCGTCCGCCCTGATGATTCGGCGGACCTGGACCACGTAGAGGATCCCTGCCCACCAGTAGAGCGCCGTACCCCATCCTGCGAACGCCCATCCGAAAACAGTGGCGAGTTCGTGAAGCCAGCCCCTCCTGTCGCTCAGGAGGAGCAACGGGAAGGCATACATCAAGTTGAACGTAGCCGCTTTGCCCAGGAAGTTCACCTGGGGAGGCCCGTAACCGTGGCGTCCGAGGAATCCGACCGCGATGAGCAGCATCAGCTCCCGTGCCAGCAGGGCCGCGGTGAGCCAGAGCGGCAGGATCTCGCGCCATGTCAGACCGACGAGGGTGGACAGGATGTAGAGGCGGTCGGCAGCCGGGTCGAGGATTCGCCCCAGACTGCTGACCTGGTTCCAACGCCGGGCGAGCTTGCCGTCCAGATAGTCACTGACGCCACTCAGCGCGAGGATCAGGAGCGCCCAGGCATCAGCGTTCGGGCCACCGAATTCCGGCCACAGGATCAGCCACAGGAACACCGGCACGCCGAGGAGGCGCGTCATGCTCAGGATATTCGGGATGGTGAGGACGCGATCCGTCTGGACCCGCGTCTCCTGGACCTCCACGCGGGGGCCTCCTGTGGGGGAAATGTGCCAACGATGCCCCCTGACCTTACCTGGCCCGCCGGCCGGGCCGTGCCGCGGGTCCCAAGATCACGAAACGCAGAAAAGCCCCGCGGGAACAGTGGCTCCCACGGGGCTTTTCTCAAAGTTTGTTCGGCGGCGTCCTACTCTCCCACAGGGTCCCCCCTGCAGTACCATCGGCGCTGAAAGGCTTAGCTTCCGGGTTCGAAATGTAACCGGGCGT
>NZ_JBSHAW010000046.1:0-74298 GCF_053611685.1 Streptomyces sp. NPDC054786
TTTCGTCGTGTGACCGCCCGTGGTCCTGTCCACTAAATGCCGCCGTCCCCCTCGGGTGACGGCGGCATTTCGACGACAGGACCTCGTTGTGCGTGGTGCCCCCGCATGTGAACTGCCCGGCAACATTGCCCTGACGGACACCTCCCAAAGAGACGATGGCGGTGCCGCAGGCCGCGCCCGATGATGTTTTCGACCCCCTGATAGCGCCTGCTTCCGCCGGCGCTATCAGGGCCACAGAGAACAGAAAACGGGGACGACATGCTCATCAAGCGCAGTACCTTCGCCGCGGTCGCGGCAGCCGGTGTTCTTCTTGCGGGGTCGGGTGCGGCCGTCGCCGCCGACGGCTCCGCCGCGGTGAAGGCCGGCCCGAGCAAGCAGGCCAAGTACCAGCGGCTCTACCAGCTGACCCGCTCCACCACGACGAGCGTCAAGGACTGGCGTCATACGCGCGAACTCGCCAAGTCGGGGATCGACCGTTGGGGATTCATCTGGAGCACCGACTGGTGCACGAAGCTCGCGGACAAGCCGGGCGGCTTCAATTTCAAGTTGTCATGCGCGCGCCATGACTTCGGCTACCGCAACTACAAGAAAATGATGGGAAAGAAGGCGTTCCGGCATTCGAAGCACGAGAGGCGCATAGACAAGGCCTTCTTGTTCGACATGAACAACCAGTGCGCCGTGCAGCCGCACAAGACGGACGCGGAGCGCCGGCAGTGCCGGACGACCGCCAAGCAGTACTACGACCGGGTCAGCGGCTGACGCGGGATCTCGCGGGCAGTCACACAGTGTGTGCGGCTGCCCGCGGGCACGTTCCGGCCCGATCCCGGCTCCCCCTGCCGGGTACCGCCGGACCCCTACCCGTTCGGGTGGCGAGCGGCGAACCGCCGCACGGCGCGGCGGCAGGCGCAGAAGGCTGGGCAGCCGCCACCGACGAAAGGCCCGTCATGCCGCTGCCGCCGAAATGCCCCACGCCAGACTGCGACGACTGGCTGTGGAAGGACACCACGAACACCAACACCGACTGGGACAATTGGCGGTGGTGGTGCTGCCGTTGCCGCAAGCAGTGGTATCCCACGGCGGAACAGCTCCAGAAGTTCCGCCATGGGACATCGGGAGGCCCGAACATTCCCGTCTACCGGGATCCCAGGGTGGGTGCCCGGCGGTAAGCGGGGGACACGGCAAATGGCCTCCCTGGCACCCATCAGCGTCCGAACGTTCCCTCGCTGCAACAGGATCTGCTGCAGCTCGCTTCCCTCCCCGGCCAGATGCGGCCGACGCCGACGTGGCCAGGGGACCCCAGGCGGCATCCCCGGCGATCACACTCAAGGGCAGGACCGTCGACCGGTGCCCTTCGTGTCACCCCACCCGCAGCAGCAGCTTGCCGGTGCTCTTGCGACTGCCGAGGAGCCGGTGTGCCTCGGCGGCATCGGCGAGCGGGAACTCCGCCGTCACGGGGAGCTCCACGGTGCCGTCGGCCACCGTACGGAAGGCCCGTTCGGCCAGCGCACGCAGCGCTTCAGGCGCCGTCTGAGCCAGGGACAGGACGGAGAATCCGGCGACCGAGCGTCCCAAGGGATACAGCTGGGGCTGGCCCACCTGCCACGGCTCGGCGGAACTCGCGTTACCGAACGAGACCAGGCGGCCGAAGACCGCAAGGGAGTCCAAGCTGCGCCGGAAGGTGTCACCGCCGACGGGGTCCAGGGCGAGATCGACTCCCCGTCCGCCCGTGGCCCGCCGCACCTCCTCGTCGAAGTCCGGCCCCACGAACACCTCGTCATAGCCGTACGTGCGCGCGTGCTCCGCCTTCGACGCGTCCGATACGACCCCGTGGACGGCACCCGCCCCCGCCGCCTTCGCCAACTGGCCCACGACCGTGCCGATCCCGCCCGCCGCGCCCTGCACCAGCACGCTCTCGCCCGCCCGCAGCCGGCCCACCTCGTGCACCAGGGCATGCGCAGTGGGCAGTACCGTCGGCAGGGTGGCCGCGGTGCGCGGGCTCACCCCCTGCGGAAGCGGGAACACGGTGGCCGCGGCGGCCACGACGGTCTCCGCATACGCGCCGCCGTCCGTGAGCGCCGCGACCTCCTGCCCCGGCCGCAGCCCCTCGACCTCCGCGCCGACCGCGCGAATACGCCCGGAGACTTCCAGGCCCGGCCGGAAGGGCAGGGACGGGACGCGGTAGGCCTCGGCGCGGGCCTTGAGATCGGCGAAGTTCACACCGGCGTAGGCGACATCGATGCTCACCTGCCCGCGCCCCGGCTCGGGAAGGTCGGTCTCCACGACCTTCAAAACCTCGGGACCGCCGTACTCCTGGAACTCAACCGCACGCATGACAGCACACGCCCCTCACGAGTGTTCAATGGAATGCGAACACCCCGACTGTATGATCTGGATCGAACACTCTGCAAGGGGGATCGTGGAATGCCGGACCGCAGCAGCCACCGCGCCGTGCCGGCGCACACCCACCCCGGGGACGTCCCCGTCGAGACCGCCCTCGCCGCCCTCGCCGACCCCGTACGGCTCCAGCTCGTACGCGAGTTGGCCGGTTCCGCCGACTGGTCACACAGCTGCGGCAGCTTCCGGGTACCGGTCGGCAAAGCCGCGCTCAGCCACCACTTCGCGGTGCTGCGCGCCGCGGGCCTGGTGGAACAGCGCGACCAGGGCCCCAAGCGCCTCAACCGCCTGCGCCGCGAGGAGTTCGACAACCGCTTCCCAGGGCTGCTCGACCTGGTGCTCCGCGAGGAGGGTTAGGGCGTCTTTCGGAGCAGCACCCCGGGGCCGGTCCGGAAGACGCGCGTCGGCCCGGACGGACTCACGAGGTGGCGGTGAAGGAGCGTACGCCGTTCCCGACCGACTCACGAGGTGGCGGTGGGGGGTCGTACGCCGTCCCGGACGGGCTCAGGGGATGTCTGCGGAGCGTCGTCGTGTGCGCGGCGGGGCAGCAGTACGGGCGTGGTCAGGATGAGCACACCGGCGAGGGCGATGGCGGTGCGGGGGCCGGTGAGGCCGGCGAGCAGCCCCCAGCACACCGTCAGGGTCGCGGTGGTGGCACTGCTTGTGATGGACCAGGCCGACAGGGTCCGGGTCACCCGGTCCGTGGCGGTGTGTTCGAGCCGGTAGGTGGCAAACACCGGGGTGAAGATTCCCATGCACGTGATCAGGCCGAACTCGATGACGATGATGAGCAGCAGCCCCAAGGGGCCGGGCCCGATGAATGCCAGCCCCAGGGACCAGCACGCCCGGAGGGTGCCACTGGTGAGCATCACCCGGTGCTGCCCGAACCTCGCGACCAAGGGCCGTGCGAGCCGCGAACCGACCAGACCGCCGATGCACGGCACGCCGAAGGCGAGACCGTACTGCCACGGCGAAAAGCCCAGGTCGCGAAGGAGGAGGACCGCCAGCAGCGGCATGGTCGCCATGATCAGCCCGTTCACCAGGCCGGTGTTGAAGAACAGCGGACGCAGACGGGGGTGGCGCAGGATGTAGTGCCATCCCTCAACGACGTCGGCCACGGTGAACCGCTGTGCGGGGCGGGCCGGCGGCTGCGGTTCATGGCTGCGGATCGCCCGGATGCCGAGTGCGGAGAGCAGGAAGCTGACCGCGTTCATCACCACCGTCGTCAACGGCCCCAACACTCCGATGGCGACACCGCCCAGGGGCGGACCGAGGGCGGTCGCCGTCCACATCGTGCTCTCGAACCTGCCGTTGGCCACCAAGAGGTCGTCGGGCCTGACCAAGGCCTTCAGGTACGCGCCGCTCGCGGCATTGAACACGATGTTGGCAGCCGCGACGACCACCGATACGACGACAAGCTGCGCGAAGCTCAGCCCTCCGAGCGCGTACGCGGCGGGCACGGTCAGCAAGGCCAGTAACCGGAGCAGGTCCATGGCCACCATGACCGGTCGTTTGCGACGGAACTCCACCCACGGCCCCAGGGGCATCGCAATCAATGCCCCCACCGCCAGGCTCACAGCGGACAGGACGGACACCTGCGCCGTGCTGCTGTGCAGCACCATGACGGCGGTGAGCGGGAACGCATCGAACGCAAGCCAGGTCCCGGCCGCGCTGGCGGCGTAGGCCGCCCACAACCATCCGAACTCCCGGCCCAACGCTTGCCTGTATCTCATTCCCTGGCTCCAGCTGCTCGGTGCGAATGCCCTCTGGTTGACCGAGGAAATCTCACCACAGCTGAGAGGAGGGAAGACGGCAGGAGAAGAGTTCTGACACGGGCGAGGGGCAGCGGCGCCGCCGCATCCTGCGGCGGTAGCCGCCACCCTGCCCGCCTCCGGTGGGCACGCTCAGGAGACGGACACCATGTTCCACGTCAGTTCCATCTGGTGACCGTGGCGCCAGCCCCGGGTGTGAACGGGCTCGTTGGTCCTCGGGGCGTCGCTGCCCGACTCCTTGGCGTCGACGTTCTGGCCGCTGTCCAGGAACGACTGGAGTGCGTTCGCGCCCCACCCTTCCCGGCCGCCTAAGGAGAATGCCTGCTGGTTCGGCGTGGGGAAGGTCAGGTTTTCCATGACGACCGGCCCCTCGTTGCCTCCCTCATACGCCATGACCTTGTTCTTCGCGGCGTTGTAGAGCATGAAGTGCCCGTTGTCCCCGATCTGGATCCACTGGCAGTACGGGTTGCCGTACGTGATTTTCTGGAGCCAGACGGAGTCGTCGTTGGGGCCGGCGCAGAGAATGCGGTCGGACCACAGTCCATTGGCGATCAGGACCGCACCGGACGAGTGCGCGGGTTTGGCGACAGCGGAGGTGCCGGGCAGGACGGTGAGGCAGGCGGCCGTCATACCGGCCACCGCCGCGATCTTCGCCGCCCGGGACATACGTCTGAAGCGTGCCATGGAGGAGCTCCTTCACTGTCGGGCCCGCCGGAGCCGGCAGGTCCGGTGATCCTGCTGGGCGACGGGAGACCTGACCAGAACCCGAGGAAATTTCCGGACAACGCCCGCCCGGCGCCCGCATTCCCTCACCACACGCCACACGGGGTACCTCACGGAAGATCTGCCTGACCATCGCCCTTGGAAGCGCCGATCCCCTCAGGTCTCGCGGTCTCGCAACCCCGCCACCGCCCAAAAGAATTGACCGAAATTCACAGGACCCTCACTTATGTGAAGATCCCCAGGCCTTCCGGCGCAGCCGGTGGCCGAGTTCGGCTTCGGCGGCGCGTCCCGTCCGGACCAGGATCGACGAGGGTGGCATCGCGTACGTCCCCGTCCTGCCGTCCGTCGGGCTGCCGGGCCCTGGTTGCCCCGCGGTCTTGGCGTGACGGCATAGTAGAGCGCAGTCCGATGAGGGACATGACAATTACGGCGCGCCGCTCGCCCGGCGTCGCCACGTATCAGGGGGACTCCGCGCCATGCCATCCATCCGCCGCTCCACCGCCGCTGCCGCGGCACTGGTCGCGCTGCTCGCGGGCACCGTCACCGCCTGCGGCCCCAGTGACGACAAGGCCGCCGCTTCGGGTGCCGCCGACCAGAAGGGCCAGGGCGGCGGGGGGCTCCAGATCCCCAAGGGCATGCCGACCAGCCTGGACGACCTGAAGAAGTGGAAGGACGGCGGCTGGCAGAACTGGGACAAGTGGGCCCGCAAGGCTTCGGACTTCGCCAATCCGGTCATCAAGGACCACTGGAAGACGGACCGGCTGGCCAAGACGAAGACCTCGCCGGAGATCGGGGTGAAGGCCACCGGCGCCGGAAGCGAGTTCGACGCCACGGACCCCGAGCCGCGGCCGGTCAACGCCGAGCAGGTCGCCCGCCCGTACCACCAGCACATGGCGCCGGTCGGGAAGATCTTCTTCGACAGCCCGAAGGGCTCGATGGTCTGCTCCGGCACGATCGTCGAGGACCCCGCGCACCCGGGCAAGTCCAACCTGGTGTGGACCGCGGGCCACTGTGTGCACTCCGGCAAGCGGGGCGGCTGGATGCGCAACATCGTCTTCGTGCCGTCCTACAACGACAACGGCGTGCCGATGAACCAGGTCAGCGGCACGCCCTCCCAGCAGGTCACCCCGTACGGCCGGTTCTGGGCCGACTGGATCACCACCTCCGGTGAGTGGATCAACATGGGCAGCGAGGACACCGGAAACGGCGGCTCCGCTTATGACTTCGCGGTGCTGCACGTGAAGCCGGAGAACGGCAGCGGCAAGTCGCTCCAGGAGACCGTGGGCAACGCGGCCCGGGTCGCTTTCGACACCCCCTCCGCCGACCGCATCGCCTCGCTGGACGCCTTCGGCTATCCGGCGGCGCCGCCGTTCGACGGTGCGCGCATGATGAACTGCCCCGCCCGCCCCGGCCGCCTCGTCATGCAGCAGGGCACGCCCGCCATGAACCGCATCGGCTGCACCATGACCGGCGGCACCTCCGGTGGCGGCTGGTTCGTCAACCACGGCGGCAAGCTGACGCTGGTGTCCAACACCTCGATCAGCTCCAACGCCCACACCTGGCTGGCCGGACCCCACCTGGGCCCGGAGGCCCAGCGGGTCTTCAACAACATCAGCCAGAAGTTCGCGAACCGGTAGACACGATCGCGGACCCCGGCCAAGGCACGGGCACGTACGCGAGGAAGCCGACCCACGCCCCCGGCTTGAAGGTGAGCCGGGGGCGTCGCGGTTCCTGGCTCGCACCGGCGGAAGCACCGCAGCTGCCGGAGCCGCCTTCCGGCCACAGTCCAGTTCGGCGGCGAGCGCCCGGCATCGGCACAGCGCCCGCACCGGCACAGCGCCGGCATCGGCACAGCGCCGGCGCAGCGCCGCCGACCGTCATAGGGCGCCCTGGGCTTGGTCCTGCCTCCGCTAGGTGAACGGGCCCTCGACGATGAAGCGGCGCAGGTGGTGGGCGAACCGCTCGGCCTCACCCGGCGGCCACGAGGACATGCTCGCCATGATGTGGGCAGCCAGACGCGCCCGCAGCTCCTCCACCGCGGACTCGCCCTGTTCGGTGAGAACGAGCAGATGTGCGCGCCGGTCGGTGGGGTCCGCCTCACGACGGAGGAGGCCGGCGTCCTCCAGCCGTGAGGCACGGCGGGTGACGCCGGAGCGATCGAGTCCGACGTCCGGAGCCAGGTCGGCCGCGCTGCGGGGTCCGGTCCGTGCCAGGGCGCTGAGCACCGGGTACGTCAGTTCGTCCAGCGACTCCCCCATGCCCTCGGTGAGCCGCTTGTGCAGCCGCGTGCGAGTCGTGCGCCTGAGCAGGATGCCCAGAGCCTCTGCGATCTCATGTCCCACTTCGTTCTCCACGCCTCAAGAATAGCGTGCGCTGCGCACGCGTTTGCTGCTACGGTAAGAGAGATGCGTGCGGCGCGCACGCACTGTCGAAGGGGAATCCCATGGCTCGTACCGGTATAGAGGCCGCGCTGAACGACCTGCTCTTCAACCGCGACATCACGGTGCAGGAGGCCGCCGACCGCCACTTCACTCCGGAGTACCGCCAGCGCACGGACGGGCAGTGGGCCGACCGCGCCGGGTTCGTTGAGCACATCACCCACTTGCGCACCGTCGTTGCCGGCGGCCATGTCCAGGTGCACGAAGAGCTGTGCGCCGGCAGCAAGTACGCGGACCGGCACACCGCCCACATCACGAAGACGGACGACTCGACCGTGCGCACGGAGGTCTACGTGTTCGCCGACCTCGCGCCCGACGGCCGATTCAGCCGCATCGAGGAGACCACCCTGATGCTCCAGGGCACCGATGCCGACCGCAACATCGGCAGCGCCCGCTAAAGCGGCTACTCGGTTCCGATCCGACCACGCCAACCCGGCGCGTGATTGCAGGCGTTCCGCTGTCGGCTATCCGCATCAGGCGGCAGTCGCAAAGGTGACGCTCACACCGTAGGGCCTGGGGGGGTGACCCCCTCAACCTGTGCTCAGGTACCGGAGCCGTATAGCCATCGCCCTTATGCATGCGCAGGACTATGCGTGCGCGTGCACACCACCACCCCAAAGGAGGTGACATGGGCGAGGGAAACGGCGCCGGTGCCCGGCTGGTCAAGCTGTTTCGCGAAGTCTGCGGGCCTGACGATTGGTGTGAGGAAGCGCTAGGGTTTGCCGAAGAACACTTGGACCGAGCCGCAGAATGCGACACGGTAGTAGCCGCTCACGGCGTTCTCATTCCCGGAACACGAGGAACCATGGTCATCAATCCGGCCGTTCCTGAGGCGCGCCGGGAACGCGCCGCAGCGTGGGCGATCATTAAACCGTGATGCCCGACGCGGAAACCGCCGATCGGTGATCTCGGCATCCAGCGCCTGGTAACGGCGGGCGAGCCGCCGCAGCGAGGCACGGGTTGCGGCCAGCGGACGGGACAGGTCGTCGACAGTGACGGGGTTTCTGGACCAAACTCCTATGAGGTCACAAGCGCCCGTCCGGCCGCGTGCGTGGTGACGCCCGGCGGGCCGACAGATCCCACACACGACAGCCGAGACGTCAGTCAGAGCACGGGTCAGACCCGCCGGTGGCGTCACCACGTCACATCCTCACTGTCAGAGCTCTTTGAGCTCTTTGAGCATCCGTACGAGCTCAGACGGCGGAAGCTCCGGGTACAGCGTCTTCAGATGCTGCACCACCGCCGCCTCGCTCTTCTCGTCCCGCACTTGGCGCGCTTCCTCGATCGCCTCGGCACGGAAGTTCTCGTACGTGCGGAACTTTCGGTAGAACCAGTCACGCTGTCGTTTGCGGTGGTTGAAGACCCCGGCCGTAATGAACAGGACGAAGGAGAGCAGAAATAGGGCGTCCCCGACCCTAGAACGGATCGACAACGCCGCGAAAAGGCAACCGATCCCCAGAAACACCAGCAGTGCCGCCAACGGATGCACGCGCTTCGGCTCGCGCATGCTCACTTCGTGCCATTGGGCCATTTGCCAACGGGAGGGCCGGGGAAATCGCTGACGCTCTGCGCCTCCCCCTTGATGCGGTTCAGTTCCTCTTTCTGGGTCAGCAAGGCTGCGAGCGCCGCCGTGAACGCTGCGCCTATGACCGTGGCGTTAAACGCTGCTTCTTCCAGGAAGATCCCGCCAGCGGCGACAGCACCGACCCCGGTCATCAGCGCGCCGATAGCTGCAATCGTACCTATGATGAACTTCGCTAGGACCGCTGCCAGCGCGCCGTAGAACACGAGCCCGGTGGCGGCGCAGATCGTGCAGGACAAGGACACCTGGCTCGCGATAGTCCCGATCCGCCCTGCGGCCGCGGACTGGCTCCGCACCGATTCCAGGTAGAGGGTGCCTGCGTCCCCTTTCCAGTGACGGGGAGCCTGCAGGGCCTTGAAGTCCGTCTGCCCCTGCACCGCCGATGCGGGGATCTCGATCTTGTCGACCCAGTCAGTCGAAATATCGTAAAGCGTTTTGGGAGCCATCGCAGCCTTCAGTGCGTCGTCAATCTTTTCGAGCACCCATTTCGCGAGTTCCTCCATCTTCTCGGCGATCCACATGATGGCATCACCTATTTTCTGGGGAATGTACCATGCATCGGCCGACTTCTGTGCCGCCGGAGCGAGTTGCTCCTTCTTTAGCGAAAGCTTGTTCACGCCGGACCGCAGCTCGTCCGTCAAAGCCTGGTACTGCGAAAGGTTGAAGGTAGTCATGCCGCCCCCTGTTTAGTATGCACCCTCGACGTGCGCCTTTGTTTCTTCTTCTTGATTGTCGTAGGCCGTCGCATTCTTGACGAGGGCATCAGCTATTTCTTGCGTGCGCTGCTGACCTTCCTTGCATCGGTCAGATATCTCCTGGATCGCAATCTCGTAAGCCGGAAGCACCCACTGGTATATGCCTGCTTCAAGGCCGCTGATGTGCAGCCCCTCTACGGCATGGTGAAGCTTTCCCAGAGCGTCGCTCTGTTCATCCCACATACGCGCTTCGGAGCGCAGCACATCGGTGACCGTCTCGATGTCGGGATTTGTCACGGGGTACTCCTGTCAGAGGTTGTTGAGGCGGCCGGGGTCGCGGAGGGCAGCCATCGCTTCGTCGATCAGGCCGTCGAGCCGCCGCCCCTCTCCCGCTGCCTGCTCGGAAGCGCTGCTGCGGGCCAGGGCGGAACGTGCATCCGCCAGCGCCTCGCCGAGGGCCCGGTTGATCTGGGCCACCGATGCCCCTGCCGCCCAACTCTCCTCCACGTCACACGACGCAAGGGATGCACGGGTGAGAGTGACCGTCACGCGGCCGGCCCGATCCGAACCCGATGCCTGCGCTCCTTGGTCGAGAACGGTTTCGAAGTTGCCCGCAGCGCTCAGAGAGGAGATGACATCTTCCACGAACTGGTCCAGTGGGCGGGAAATCACGTACCGAGTGTCCCGCTCCGGCGGGACAGGTATGCCCAGCGCATTGGGGCGAGATGCCGGGGCGGCGCCCATGGTTCCCACCCCCGAGCTCGAATCCCAGGGTCCACTGGGGAGATCCTGCGACCAGGAATTCATGAGGTCATGGATTGCATTGCGGGCGGCCTCGACCACAGCCGTGCCGAGGCCGCCGGTCTTGCAACGCCTCTCCCAGTCCGAGGCGGCCGTTATGTCCTTCGGGAGCCCGTCACCACCCACCCTGACTCGCACTGCACCCTGTGCGTCCGCTGCTTCCGCCCCATCGGGGCGGCTTCCTGCCAGGTCGGACAGCATTCCGTGTAATTCAGCCGCGTCATTCTGGAACTTCTCCAGCTCCTGGCGAAACACATTGTCCATGCGACTTCCCCCCTGCATGTCGGCCTGTCTACACGCGTTCGCGTGGAGAACTGATCGCGTCGACGCTAGCAACGGCACCGTGGACGCGGACCGTCAACTCGGCGCACAGTCAGAAGGTTTCAACACGTCCCGGAATCTTTCACTGCATGGCCACGTGGCTGGTAAAAATTTCCACGGTCAGGCGAGAGGCGAGAAATGCGCTGAAAAACAGGTGATGCCCCTATACAGAGGCTAATAGCCCCCTTCTCCGCCCAAGAGAAAAGACAACGCCCGCCGCTGGGACCTCCCACGCCCTTTAGGGGTCATCTCATTTGGCTGCCTCGGTAGGCTATAACTTGTGGGGATCGTTGAGCGGCTGGTGCCGGAAGAGTTGTGGGAGTTGTTCCAGCGAGTGGTGCCAGAGGCGCCCTCGCGGCCTCAAGGCGGTGGCCGACGCCGTCACGGTGACCGGGAAGTGCTGGCCGCGATCGTGTTCGTGGCCACGTCAGGCTGCACGTGGCAGCAGTTGCCGTCCGCGTCGTTCGGGCCGTCGGGAGCGACAGCCCATCGGCGCTTTGCCGAGTGGTCGAAGGCCCGTGTGTGGGCGAAGCTGCACCGCCTGGCCCTCGACGGGCTCGGCGCCCGCGGCGAGTTGGACTGGACCCGCTGCGCGATCGACTCCGTGAACATGCGGGCCCTGAAAAGGGGGACCTGACAGGTCCGAATCCTGTCGACCGGGGCAAGTACGGGTCGAAGATCCACCTCATCATCGAGCGGACCGGTCTGCCCCTGTCCGTCGGAATCTCGGCGGCGAACCTGCACGACAGCCAGGCCCTGATCCCCTTGGTGAAGGGCATACCGCCAATCCGTTCCCGCCACGGACGCCGACGACGCAAGCCGGCAAAGCTCCATGCCGACAAGGGCTACGACTACTCCCACCTGCGGCGATGGTTACGCCAACGCGGCATCACCCACCGCATCGCCCGAAAAGGCATCGAGACATCGCAGCGACTGGGCCGGCACCGCTGGACCATCGAACCCACCATGGCCTGGCTCGCCGGCTGCCGCCGTCTCCACCGACGCTACGAGCGCAAGGCTGACCACTTCCTCGCCTTCACCAGCATCGCCTGCGCCCTCATCTGCTACCGCAGACTCGCCAAATGAGATGACCTCTAAGTGAGCGTTTCGTTCGCTTACTGGATGGTTCGGGATAATTTTGAGCTACCAAGCCCGGATATCGGCCTGGTGATTCGCCCGGAAAACGGCTCTTGCGGCAATCAGCAGACCAGTGATGCGCCGGTTTCCTAGCGAGAGCTCCCGTCTCATTTAGAAACCGACCGGTTCACGCGAGATTGCGGACCCGCGCCCCGAGTGCCCCGGACACCCCCGCACACGCCCTGCCCAGGCCCACCACCGCCCGATACCCAGTCACCATGCAGCCACCACGGACCTACCCCAGTGACCTGTCCGAGGCCCGCTGGGAACTCATCCGCCCCACCCTCGAAACCTGGCGGCAGGCCCGCAACGGCATCCGCAAACCCACCCACGACCTGCGCACCCTGATGAACGCCATTCTCTACGTCGACCGCACCGGGATCCCCTGGCGCTACCTGCCCCACGACTTCCCGCCCCACCAGACCGTCTACGGCTACTTCGCCCACTGGGAAGCCGACGGCATCTTCGATCAGCTGACAGGGCTCTTACGCGGCAAAGTTCGCCAAGCGGAAGGCCGGACAAGTGAGCCCACCGCCTGCCTCATCGACAGCCAGAGCATCAAAACCTCCGCCACTGTCCCCCTGACCAGCCAGGGCATCGACCCGGGCTACTTTCCGAAAAAACGCGCCGCCTTCGACACGCTCATGGCCCACAACCGGGCATTCGCCGAAGACTGCCTGCGCCACAACGGTTCGCTTGCCGCCCATGTCGACCTGACCAGCACCGCGCGGGACTTCGAGGCGGTCCGGACGGGCTGGGCGAACGGCAGTTGAACTGGTACGGCATCCACTACAGCACGCTACTCGGGCGGACCTACGCCGACCTTTACCCCGGCAGGCTGCGCACGATGGCCCTCGACACCGCGCTGGACGACACCGGCTCACCCCACTCGCGGGTCGTGCAGGAGGCGGCCACCGCCGAGGCCGCCTTTGACCGCTTCACCGCCTGGTGCTCCACGTCGAAGGACTGCGCGCTGCACGGCAAAGACGCCGCGGCCGAGTACGACGCCCTCGTCGCCCGTGCCGACCGCGTCCCCCTACCGGTCGCGGACGGCAGCCACCGGCCGCTGACCGGAGAGGACATCCGTGAAGCCACCCAGGACTACCTGACCCTCTCCGGTAGCGCCTGGCCGGCCCTGGCACGGGCCATCGTCAAGGCTCAGAGTGGCGACGCGGCGGACTTCACCATCGACCCCGACGACACCCTCGACCCCGTGCAGGTCCTGGTACCCGCCTGCCTGGACAACGCCCGCCCCGTGCACACCTTCAACGGGCTCACCCGCCTGCAAAGGCAGCTTGCCCGCGTGTCCCCGCACCTCGGCGGGGCCGTGCGCTCGTACAAGGCCATCGCCGGCTGTCTCGGCCGGCCCACCCCGGCCAAGCCCCTCAAGACGGGCGCCCCGGTGCACGGCGCACCGCCCGCCCTGATCCTGCAGTCCACCCTCCAGGCGCTGGCTCCACACCGCGCGGGCTTCGCCATGGCCGCCCAGCTGCCCGGCAGCGTCGTCCTCAGCCGCGCGGGCGACGACTACAGCATGTTCCTGCTGTCCCGGTGCGCCCGGGACGCCACCAACCGCTACCTGACCACCCGCCTCCTGCCCGCACCCCACAGCACCTGCACCAACTGACCCGCCGCTGAGCAACCGGGTGCTGCTGCCCTCCCCGAGCGCACAGCCTCCGGGACTTCGCACCACGCGACCTCGGCTCCTCAAGCCCTCGGCGGCAGCGCCCGGCACAGCACCTCCAGGGCGCCGGGGTAGGCGCTGTCGGTGGGTGTCGCATAGCCGATGACCAGGCCGTGGCGGGGTGGCATGGTCGCGGCGGGGTGGCGGTAGTCGGAGAGGCCGTCGAGGGCCAGGCTCTGCCATCGGGCGGCGCGCAGGGCGGTGTGTTCGTCCGACTCGGTGGAGCCGTCGGGGAGTTGGAGGACGGCGTGCAGTCCGGCGGCGATGCCGGTGACGGTGAGGTGCGGGGCGTGCGCGGTCACCGCGTCGATCAGCTGGTCGCGGCGTCGGCGGTAGCGCTGGCGCATACGGCGGATGTGCCGGTCGTAGGCGCCGTGGGTGAGGAACTCGGCGAGGGTGAGCTGGTCGGTGACGCTCGCCCAGGCCTCACGTTCGCCCTTGGCCTCCAGTACGGCGTCGACGAGACGGTCGGGGAGCACCATCCAGCCCAGGCGCACCGCGGGGGACAGGCTCTTGCTGACCGAGCCGATGTGGAGGACGCGCTCCGGATCCAGCCCCTGGAGGGCGCCGACCGGCTTGCGGTCGTAACGGAACTCGCCGTCGTAGTCGTCCTCCAGAAGGTAATTCCCGGTGGTTCTCGCCCAGTTGATGGCGGCGGCCCGGCGGTCGGGGTGCAGCGGTACGCCGGTGGGGAACTGGTGGGCGGGGGTGAGGAGGGCCGCGCCCAGGTCATCGAGGTGGGTCAACTGTCCGGTGTCGGCGCCGTGTTCGTCGATGACGAGGGGGCGGGTGGGGGTACCGGCCGCGGTCAGGAGCCGGCGGTGGAAGGGGAGGCCGTACGACTCGACGGCGAGGGGGCCGGGGAGCACGGCGGGCAGGAGCAGCCGCAGGGCGTGGGCGAAGCCGGAGCAGATGACGATGCGTTCGGGGTCGGTGCGTACGCCGCGGGTGCGGGCCAGGTAGTCGGTGAGGGCGCTGCGCAGTTCGGGGCGGCCGCGGGGGTCGCCGGGGCCGAAGGCGTCGTTCGGGGCGGCGGTCAGTGCGCGGCGGGCGGCGGCGAGCCAGGCGGTGCGCGGGAAGGAGGCGGCGTCCGGCCGGCCCTGGAGGAGATTGTGTGCGGGGCGGCTCGCCGGGGTGCGGTGGGCCGGGGCACGGGTGGGCGTCAGCGGCGTTGCGCGCTGGGCGACGCGGGTGCCGGAGCCCTGGCGGGCGCTGAGCCAGCCCTCGGCGACCAGTTCGGCGTAGGCGTCGGCGGCGGTGTTACGGGCGATGCCGAGGTCGGCGGCGAGCGAGCGGTAGGGCGGCAGGCGGGTGCCGGGGGCCAGGCGGCCGGACCGTACGGCGTCGCGCAGTGCCCGGATGAGGACGGCGCGGCGGCTGCCGGGGCCGGTCAGCTCCAGATGCAGATCGGCGCCCAGGCTCTCGGCAAGATTGACCCATGATTCCGGCATGGGAATGCACCTTATAGCGGGTCGCCTGAGCTTCTAGATTCCAGGTATGACGAAGGAAACGCAGATCAGCGAAGCGGGCGCGGGGAACAAGGCGGCGGGCCCGGTGACGGGAGCGAGCCCGGCGAACGAAGCGGCCAACGGGGCGGGGACCGAAGCGGTCGTGCGCAGCCCCCGGGTGAACTTCGCCCAGGCCGCCCCGAAGGCATTCACGGCGCTGATCGGATTCGATGCCGCCGCCCGCGAGGGGCTGGACCCGGCCCTGGTCGAGCTGGTCCAGATCCGCTCCTCGCAGCTCAACAAGTGCGCGTACTGCCTCCATATGCACACCTCCGATGCCCGTAAGGCGGGCGAGAGCGCGGAGCGGCTGCACATGGTGGCCGTCTGGGAGGAGGCGGCGCACTTCTTCACCGCGAAGGAGCGGGCGGCGCTGGCGCTCACCGAGGCCGTGACGCTGGTCGCCCGAGGCGGTGTGCCGGACGAGGTCTACGAGCGCGCCGCCCGCCACTTCGACGAGGCGGAGCTGGCCCGGCTGCTGGCGCTGATCTTCACGATCAATACGTGGAACCGGATCGCCCTCAGCACGGGGAAGGTGCCGGGGACCGACGAGCGTTAGGGGCACGTCGGGCCCGGCACCCGCGCGCCGGGCCCCGGCCGTCAGCCGTCCGCCGCCAGCTCCTCCCGCAGCCGCTCCGCCATCCCCGTCAGCGCCGCCATTGCCCGGTGCTGGAGGCCGGGGCCGAAGGTGATCCGGGCCGCGCCCAGGGCACCGAGCTCGCGCGGGGCGGGACCGTCCGGTGTCACCACGGCATTGAGGGGGAGGCCGATACCGGCGGCGAGGTCGGCGAGCAGTGGCGGTGGGGCGAGGATCGGATAGACGCAGTCGGCGCCCGCCGCCGCGTACAGCCGGCCCCGTCGGACCGTCTCCTGCGTGTCCTGGACGCCGTGGAGATAGGTATCGATCCGGGCGTTGATCACCAGTGCATCGCCCGCCTCGGCCCGTACCCCGGCCAGCCAGTCCGCCTGTTCCTGCGGGTCCCGCAGGGCGCCGGTGGCGTGATCGGTGTCCTCCAGGTTGCAGCCCACCGCTCCGGCCTCCGCGAGGCGGCCCACCAACTCCTTTGCGGACAGCCCGTATCCGGCCTCCACGTCGGCCGAGACCGGGATGTCCACGGATCGCACGATGCGGGCGACGGCCGCGAACATCTCGTCGGCCGGCGTCTGTCCGTCCTCGTATCCGAGGGAGGCCGCGATGCCCGCGCTCGGGGTGGCGAGCGCCGGGAAACCGGCGTCCGCGAACACCCGGGCGCTGGCCGCGTCCCATGGACCGGGAAGAACCAGGGGCAGCTGGGGCCCGTGGTGCAGGGCGCGCAGGGCCGTGGCAGCCTGAGGGCGGTCCGTGGCGGTCATGCCTGGCCCGGGGCCATGCGGGTGGACACGCCGAAGCGGTTCCAGGCGTTGATCGTGGTGATCAGCGCGATCAGCTGGGCCAGTTCGGCCTGGCCGAAGTGGGCGGCGGCGACGTCGTAGGCGGCGTCGGGAACGAAGCCCTCGGTGAGCAGGGTGACCGCTTCGGTGAGGGCGAGGGCGGCCTGCTCCCTGGGGGAGTAGAAGTCGGTGGCCTCCTCCCAGGCGTTGAGGAGGTAGATGCGCTGCTCGGTCTCGCCGGCCGCGCGGGCGTCCTTGATGTGCATATCGATGCAGAACGCGCAGTGGTTGAGCTGCGAGGCACGGATCTTCACCAGCTCGACCAGCGTCGGGTCGAGGCCCTTCTTCGCCGCCACATCCAGCGCGATCATGGCCTTGTAGACCTCTGGCGCAAGCTTGGCCCACTGCAGACGGGGGCCGTGCCGGTGTGCCGGTGCCGCTGCCCCGGGCGCCGTCGTCTGTGTCGTGTGTGCTGTCTGTGTCGTCTGTGTCGTCATGCCTACGACGCTACGGCGGCAATGGCGCAGCTGTATGGTCCACTTTCATGGAGAATTCCTGGGCCACTTTCGGCCGTGATCTGCACCTGGATCTCACCGGCCCCGGCGGGCCGCGCGCCGCGCTGCTGCGGGCGCTGCGGGACGCCGTACGGTCCGGGCGGCTGGCCCCCGGCACCCGCCTGCCCTCCTCCCGCTCGCTCGCCGTCGACCTCGGCATCGCCCGTAACACCGTCGCCGACGCCTACGCCGAACTGGTCGCCGAGGGCTGGCTCAGCGCCCGCCAGGGCTCCGGCACCCGCGTCGCCGAGAGGGCGCTGCCGCGTGCCACGCCCACCGCCCGGCGCGCCCCCGGCCCGACCGGCCGCGCCGACCGGCCGCGCTTCGACCTCACCCCGGGCAGCCCCGATGTCTCCGCCTTCCCGCGCACCGCCTGGCTGGCCGCCGCCCGCCGCGCGCTGACCGCCGCCCCCAGTGAGGCCTTCGGCTACCACACCTCCCACGGGCGCCCCGAACTGCGCACCGTCCTCGCCGACTACCTCGCCCGCGCCCGTGGCGTACGCGCCGACCCCGACCGCATCGTCGTCTGCACCGGCTTCATGCAGGGCCTGGCCCTGCTCAGCCGCGCCCTGGGTGCCGGACGGCTGGCCGTCGAGTCGTACGGCCTGGACTTCCACCGCGCCGTCATCACCCGCGCGGGCCTGCGCACCGTGCCGCTCCTCGTCGATGAACGCGGCGCCCGCACCGAGGAGCTGACCGGCCTCGACGACGTACGCGCGGCCCTCCTCACCCCCGCCCACCAGTTCCCCACCGGCGTACCGCTGCACCCAGACCGCCGGGCCGCCGCCGTCAACTGGGCACGCGCCGGCGGGGGATTCATCCTGGAGGACGACTACGACGGCGAGTTCCGCTACGACCGCCAGCCGGTCGGCGCCCTCCAGGGGCTGGACCCCGACCACGTCGTCTACCTGGGCACCGCGAGCAAGAGCCTCGCCCCCGCGCTGCGGCTGGCCTGGATGGTGCTGCCGGACCGTCTGGTCGATCCGGTGCTGGCCCTCAAGAGCACCGGCGAATGGCAGTCCGGGGTGCTGGACCAGCTCACCCTCGCCGAGTTCCTGTCCTCGGGCGCCTACGACCGCCATCTGCGCGGGATGCGGCTGCGCTACCGACGCCGGCGCGATCAGTTGGTGGCCGCCCTGGCCGACCACGCACCCCACGTCCGGGTCTCCGGCATCGCCGCCGGCCTGCACGCCGTATTGGAACTCCCGCCCGGCACCGAACAGTCCATCCTCCAGGCCGCCCGCTGGCAGGGCCTCGCCCTGGAGGGACTGAGCCGCTTCCACGACCCGACCGCCCCGCAGGCCTCCCGCGACGCACTGGTAGTGGCCTACGGCACCCCGCCCGACCACTCCTTCGCCGGCGCGCTGGACGCCTTGCTCAGGGCGCTGCCGCCGGGGGAGTAGGCGGGGGAGGAGACGAGAGTACGGGAATTCCGAGGGTGCCGGAATTCCGGATCACCACTCCCGTACGAACGACACCCGGTCGAGCCCCGGCCCGTCGGCCGGCGTGGACGGCGGACCGGAACGGGCGACCGGCGGAAAATCTCCCTCGGTGCGCAGGCTCCCTTGCGATCCGCTCGGTATAAGTCCTCATCATTCCGCTCTCGTCACCACTCTCCCTCGCACCCCCAACTCCCTTGAAGGAAAGGGCAATTGCGGGAAGTTGAGTTATCCGCCGCCGGCCCTCGGGCGCTCGAAGTGGATTGCAGTAGCAAACGAGATCTCATGTCGCGGATTCTGTCACCGGAGCGCGCCTCGTCGTGAACTGCGCTGTTGTGCAACGGCGTTGAGGGTGGTGCGGAGGAAGCTCTCGATGATGTCCCGTACTGACCGCGCGTCACCAGTGCCGACGCCCGTCACATCTGCGCCCCGCGGCGCGCGCCGCGAGGCGCTGTGCAAGCCGCTGCGCGCTGCGCCATTCAGGGTAAATGCGGGGAACGACTATGGCGTGGCGGCCTGATCGGCGCGCCTACTGATGCTATCGACCGGCGGGTTGCCTACCTGGCGGGAGGACGTCGGTATGCAGATGCGAATCTCCGTCGGCTTTCATGACCGATTTCCTTCCCCAGGTTGATGCCCACTTCCCGCAGAAGCTCAAGGTCTTCGGGGAGCTGAACGGCCCGCCACCATCACCGCATCCGGAGGGCCATCACATGGCACCCACCTTTACTTTGGCGTCCGCGACGCCAAATCCGGCAGTCTTCGGACAGACGGTCACCTTGACCGCCACTGTCATCCCACTAGGGCTGGGAACACCCACCGGCACCGTCACCTTCGTCATCGCCGGCGGGCCCACCGTGACGGGCACCCTCGTAGGCGGCACCGCGACCGCCACCGTCAGCAATATCAACGTGGGTTTTCACACCATCACCGCGACCTACAACGGCAGCCCCCAGTTCTCGTCGTCCTCCGGCCTGGCCTCCGTGACGGTGAACAAGGCATCGACGACCACGGCGGTCACGTCATCGCCGGACCCGTCGACCTTCGGGCAGCTGGTCTCCATCACCGCCACCGTCGCGCCGGTCGCGCCGGGTGCGGGTACCCCGACCGGCACGGTCACCTTCGTCATCTCCGGCGGGCCCACCCTGACGGGCACGCTCTCGGGCGGTACGGCGACCGTCACCACGAGCACCCTCAGCGTCGGTACACATGCCATCACCGCGACCTACAACGGCAATACCAACTTCAATGCGTCCGTCGGCACCGACACCCAAACGGTGCAGCCGAGTCTGCTGCCGACGACCACCACGGTGACCTCGTCGCCCGACCCGTCGGTGTTCGGGCAGTCCGTCACCTTCACGGCCACCGTCGCCCCCGTCCCACCCGGCACGGGTACGCCGACCGGCACGGTGACCTTCGTCATCTCCGGCGGCCCCACGCTGACGGCGACGCTCTCGGGCGGAACGGCGAGCGTCAGCACCAGCGGCCTGAGCGTGGGCCCCCACACCGTCACGGCGACCTACAGCGGCAGTGGCAGCTTCGCGGCGTCGAGCGGCACGGACACCCAGACCGTCAACAAGGCGTCCACGACGACCACGGTGACCTCGTCGCCGGACCCGTCGGTGTTCGGGCAGTCGGTGACGTTCACGGCGACGGTGGCTCCGGTGTCGCCGGGTGCGGGTACGCCGACGGGCACGGTCACTTTCGTGATCAGTGGTGGTCCGACGCTGACCGGCACCCTTTCCGGGGGCACGGTGAGCGTGAGCACGAGCTCTCTTTCTCCCGGTTCGCACACGGTCACCGCGACCTACGGCGGTGACGGCAACTTCAACACCTCCAGCGGCACGGACACCCAGACCGTCAACAAGGCGTCCACGACGACCACGGTGACCTCGTCTCCCGACCCGTCGGTGTTCGGGCAGTCGGTGACGTTCACGGCGACGGTGGCTCCGGTGTCGCCGGGTGCGGGCACGCCGACCGGGACGGTCACTTTCGTGATCAGTGGTGGTCCGACGCTGACCGGCACCCTTTCCGGGGGCACGGTGAGCGTGAGCACGAGCTCTCTTTCTCCCGGTTCGCACACGGTCACCGCGACCTACGGCGGCAACGTCAACTTCAACACCTCCAGCGGCACGGACACCCAGACGGTGAACCAGGCGTCGACGACCACGGTGGTCAGTTCGTCGCCGGACCCGTCGGTGTTCGGGCAGTCGGTGACCTTTACGGCGACGGTGGCTCCGGTGTCGCCGGGTGCGGGTACGCCGACGGGCACGGTCACCTTCGTGATCAGCGGTGGTCCCACACTGACCGGCACCCTTTCCGGAGGTACGGCGAGCGTCAGCACCAGTGCGCTTTCCGCCGGTTCGCACACGGTCACCGCGACGTACGGCGGTGATGCGAACTTCACCGGCTCCAGCGGCACGGACACCCAGACCGTCAACCAGGCCTCCACGACCACCACGGTCACGTCCTTCCCCGACCCCTCCGTGACGGGGCAAACGGTCAACTTCACTGCCTTTGTGGGCCCGGTGTTCCCCGGCGGCGGGGTGCCGACCGGAACCGTCACCTTCGTCATCACCAACGGGGTCACGACCGTGACCCTCAGCGATACCCTCGACGGCGCCGGCGTCGCCACCGTCAGCACCAACGGGCTGGTCACGACGGGCGTTTACACCGTCACCGCGACCTACGGCGGCGACGCGAACTTCACCGGCTCCAGTGACACCGACACCCAGACCGTGGCACTGGCGGCGACCACCACCACGGTCACCTCGTCTCCTGACCCGTCCGTGACGGGGCAGCCCGTGACATTCACCGCCACGGTGGCTGCTGTCCTGCCGGGCGTGGGTACGCCGACCGGGACGGTCACCTTCGTGATCACCGGTGGCCCGACGCTGACCGGCACCCTCTCCGGAGGCACCGCGAGCGTGACCACCAGCGCACTGGGCGCCGGTACGCACGCGGTCACGGCGACCTACAGCGGTGACGGCAACTTCACCGGCTCGGTCGGTACGGACACCCAGACGGTGAATCCGGCGTCGACGACCACCACGGTCTCGTCGTCTCCCGACCCGTCGGTCTTCGGCCAGCCGGTGACGTTCACGGCCACGGTGGCTCCGGTGCCGCCGGGTGCGGGGACGCCGACGGGCACGGTCACCTTTGTCATCACGGGCGGTCCCACGTTGACCGGCACCCTTTCCGGGGGCACGGCGAGTGTCACGACGAGCGTCTTGAGCGTCGGCACTCACCCGGTCACGGCGACCTACAGCGGTGACGCCAACTTCACCACCTCCAGCGGTACGGACACCCAGACGGTGGCCCAGGCCGCGACGACCACCACGGTCTCCTCGTCGCCTGACCCGTCTGTGGTGGGGCAGCCGGTGACCTTCAGTGCGACGGTCGCTCCGGTCTCACCGGGTGCGGGTACGCCGACCGGCACGGTCACGTTCTTGGTCACGAACGGGGTCACCACCGTGACTCTCACCGGCACGCTCAGTGGCGGCACGACCAGCGTGACCACCAGCGGGCTGGTGACCGCGGGCGCGTACACCGTCACGGCGACCTACAGCGGTGACGGCAGCTTCACCGGCTCGGTCGGTACGGACACCCAGACGGTGAATCCGGCGTCGACGACCACCACGGTCTCGTCGTCTCCCGACCCGTCGGTCTTCGGCCAGCCGGTGACGTTCACGGCCACGGTGGCTCCGGTGCCGCCGGGCGCGGGGACGCCGACGGGGTCGGTCACCTTCGTGATCACCGGTGGCCCCACGCTGACCGCGCCGCTCTCGGGCGGTACGGCGAGCGTCACCACCAGCACATTGAGCGTCGGCAGCCACCCGGTCACGGCGACCTACAGCGGTGACGCCAACTTCACCACCTCCAGCGGTACGGACACCCAGACGGTCAACCTGGCGTCGACGACCACGACGGTCTCCTCGTCGCCGGATCCGTCGGTGGTGGGGCAGCCGGTGACGTTCACGGCGACGGTCGCACCGGTTTCACCGGGTGCGGGTACGCCCACCGGGACGGTCACGTTCGTGGCGACCGATGGGGTCACCACGGTGACGCTGACCGGGACGCTCAGCGGTGGCACGACCAGCGTGACCACGAGCGGGTTGGTGACCGCGGGCTCCTACGCCGTGACGGGGACCTACAGCGGCGACGGCAGCTTCACGGGTTCCGTCGGTACGGACACGCAGACGGTGGCGCAGGCGTCGACGACCACTTCGGTCTCGTCGTCTCCTGACCCGTCTGTGGTGGGGCAGCCGGTGACGTTCACGGCGACGGTGGCTCCGGTTTCGCCGGGTGCGGGTACGCCGACGGGTACGGTCACGTTCGTGGCGACCGACGGCGTGACGACGGTGACGCTGACCGGGACGCTCAGCGGTGGCACGACCAGCGTGACCACGAGCGGGTTGGTGACCGCCGGCTCCTACACCGTCACGGCGACCTACAGCGGTGACGCCAACTTCACCAGTTCCAGCGGCACCGACACCCAGACGGTGGCCCAGGCCGCGACGACCACTACGGTCTCCTCGTCCCCCGACCCGTCGGTGGTCGGGCAGCCGGTGACGTTCACGGCGACGGTGGCTCCGGTTTCGCCGGGTGCGGGTACGCCGACGGGCACGGTCACGTTCGTGGCGACCGACGGCGTGACGACGGTGACTCTCACCGGGACGCTCAGCGGTGGCACGACCAGCGTGACCACGAGCGGGTTGGTGACCGCCGGCTCCTACGCCGTCACGGCGACCTACAGCGGTGACGCCAACTTCACCAGTTCCACTGGGAATGACACCCAGACGGTGAATCCGGCGTCGACGACCACTACGGTCTCCTCGTCTCCCGACCCGTCTGTGGTGGGGCAGCCGGTGACCTTCACTGCGACGGTCGCACCGGTCTCGCCAGGGGCAGGTACTCCCACGGGCACGGTCACGTTCGTGGCCACCAACGGGGTCACCACGGTGACTCTCACCGGCACGCTCAGCGGCGGCACCACCAGCGTGACCACCGGCGGGCTGGTCACCCCCGGCGCGTACACCGTCACCGCGACCTACAGCGGTGACGTCAACTTCACCACCTCCAGTGGTACGGACACCCAGACGGTGGCGCAGGCGGCGACGACCACTTCGGTCTCGTCGTCTCCCGACCCGTCTGTGGTGGGGCAGTTGGTGACCTTCACGGCAGTCGTCGCGCCGGTCTCACCGGGTGCGGGTACTCCCACGGGCACGGTCACGTTCGTGGCCACCGACGGGGTCACCACGGTGACGCTGACCGGGACGCTCAGTGGTGGGACGACCAGCGTGAGCACGAGCGGGTTGGTGACCGCGGGCGCGTACACCGTGACGGCGACCTACAGCGGTGACGGCAGCTTCACGGGTTCCGTCGGTACGGACACGCAGACGGTGGCGCAAGCGTCGACGACCACTTCGGTCTCGTCGTCTCCCGACCCGTCTGTGGTGGGGCAGTCGGTGACCTTCACGGCCACCGTGGCTCCGGTTTCGCCGGGTGCGGGTACGCCGACGGGCACGGTCACGTTCTTGGTGACCGACGGGGTCACCACGGTGACGCTGACCGGGACGCTCAGCGGTGGCACCACCAGCGTGAGCACCAGCGGGCTGGTGACCGCCGGCCTCTACACCGTCACCGCGACCTACAGCGGTGACGTCAACTTCACCACCTCCAGCGGCACCGACACCCAGACGGTGGCCCAGGCCGCGACGACCACTACGGTCTCCTCGTCCCCCGATCCCTCGGTGGTGGGGCAGTCGGTGACCTTCACGGCCACGGTCGCTCCGGTTTCGCCGGGTGCGGGCACACCGACGGGCACGGTCACGTTCCTGGCGACCGACGGCGTGACGACGGTGACGCTGACCGGGACGCTCAGCGGTGGCACTACCAGCGTGAGCACCAGCGGGCTGGTGACCGCCGGCTCCTACACCGTCACCGCGACCTACAGTGGTGACGCCAACTTCACCACCTCCAGCGGTACGGACACGCAGACGGTGGCGCAGGCGGCGACGACCACTTCGGTCTCCTCGTCTCCTGACCCGTCTCTGGTGGGGCAGTCGGTGACCTTCACGGCCACCGTGGCTCCGGTTTCGCCGGGTGCGGGCACACCGACGGGCACGGTCACGTTCGTGGCGACCGACGGGGTCACCACGGTGACGCTGACCGGGACGCTCAGCGGCGGCACCACCAGCGTGAGCACCAGTGGGCTGGCGACCGCCGGCCTCTATACCGTCACCGCGACGTACAGCGGTGACGCCAACTTCACCACCTCCAACGGGACCGACACTCAGACCGTCAACCAAGCGTCGACGACCACCGCGGTCTCGACATCTCCCGACCCGTCTGTGGTGGGGCAGTCGGTGACCTTCAGTGCGACGGTCGCGCCGGTCTCGCCAGGGGCAGGTACGCCGACGGGCACGGTCGCGTTCGTGGCCACCGACGGCGTGACGACGGTGACTCTCAGCGGGACGCTCAGCGGTGGCACCACCAGCGTGAGCACCAGTGGGCTGGCGACCGCCGGCCTCTACACCGTCACGGCGACCTACAGCGGTGACGCCAACTTCACCACCTCCAGCGGCTCCGACACCCAGACGGTGAATCCGGCGGCGACCACCACCACGGTCTCCTCGTCCCCCGACCCGTCCGTGGCAGGGCAGTTGGTGACCTTCACGGCAGTCGTCGCGCCGGTCTCGCCGGGGGCAGGTACCCCGACCGGAACGGTCACGTTCGTGATCACCGGTGGCCCGACGCTGACCGGCACCCTTTCCGGGGGGACGGCCACCGCGTCGACCACCGCGCTGGGCGCCGGAAGCTTCCCTGTCACGGCGACCTACAGCGGTGACGGGAACTTCGCCGCCTCCAGCGGCTCCGACACCCAGACGGTGGCCCAGGCGGCGACGACCACCACGGTCTCCTCGTCTCCCGACCCGACGGTGTTCGGGCAGACGGTGACTCTCACCGCCACGGTGACGCCGGTCTCACCCGGCGCCGGCACGGTGACCGGCACGGTCGTCTTCGTCATCGACGGCGGTGGGGGCGGCACGCTGACCGGCACCGTCTCCGGGGGCGTCGCCACCGTCACCACCAGCACACTCGACGCAGGGACCCACAACATCACCGCGACCTACGGCGGTGACGCCAACTTCACCACCTCCAGCGGCACCGACACCCAGACCGTCAACCTGGCATCCACGACCACCACGGCCACCTCGTTCCCCGACCCGTCCGTCTCCGGCAACACCGTCGCGATCCTCGCGTTCGTGTCGGCGGTGGCCCCGGGCAGCGGCGTCCCGACCGGGACGGTCAACTTCACCATCACCGACGGGATCACCACCATCAACCTCACCGGGACGCTCGACGGTTCCGGTGTCGCCGCGGTCAGCACCCCGCTGACCACCGGCAACTACCTCATCACGGCGCTTTACGTCGGTGACAGCAACTTCACCGGCTCCAGCGACACCGACACCCAGACCGTCGTGTAACCCGCCGTCCCTTCTCCCGTACAGCGCAACGGCGTCGGGCCGCCCCCGTGAGGGCGGCCCGGCGTCGCGCTGTGTCCGGCGTCGCGCGGTGTTCCGGCGTCGCGCGGTGTTCCGGTGCCGGTGCGGAGCGCGGTACGGGAAGCGGACGCCACCTCATTGCGCCGGGCCGGCGGGTGCCGTTTACGCTGGCTCCGCTCCAACAAATGTTCACGGGGGAAGGCAAGGCATGGCAGAGAAAGCACGCCGGCGGCTGCGGTCGAGCACGGTGATCCTGGGCGGCATGGGGGCGCTGGCCGCCGCGTTGACGTCCTGCGGCTCCGAGCCCGACAAGCGCTGTGTGGACCGCAACAGCTACGACACCCTCCAGGGCTACCGCATCGTCGACTCCAAGAACTGCTCCACAGGCGGCAGTTCGTCCTCCGGAAGCAGCAGCTCCGGCTCCGGCGGATACGGCAAGGCCGGCCGTGGTGGCGGGCTCGGCAAGAAGCCCGTCGACGGCCAGTGGTACTACGACCCGGACAACGCCGGCGGCAAGTACGCCGACGAGGGCACCTTCAGCAAGACCACGGCCGTCAACCGCGGTGGCTTCGGCTGCTCCGGATCGGGCGGCCGGCACGGCTCCTACGGCGGCTGAGCGGACCCGGAAACGGTATGGAACGCCACACCATCGAGCCCCGCCCCGGCTGGCAGCAGACCGTCGAGGCGCAGGGCCTGATCTATCCGCTGACCCGCTACCCGGACGATTCGCTGCGCCCGTACTGGGACGAGAGCGCGTACTACGCGTTCACCCTCCCCGAGGTCGAGGCCCTGGAGGAGGTCGTCGAGGAGCTGCACGGCATGTGCCTGGCCGCGGCCGCGCACATCGTCGAGCACGACCGCTTCGCCGACCTCGGCATCGAGGACCCGCGGCTGGCACGCCTGGTCGCCGAGTCCTGGCGCCGGCGCGAGGAACTTCCCTCCCTCTACGGACGGTTCGATCTGCACTACGACGGCAGCGGACCGGCCAAGATGCTGGAGTACAACGCCGATACGCCGACCTCGCTGGTCGAGGCGGCCAGTCCGCAGTGGTTCTGGATGGAGGAGCGCTTCCCCGGCGCCGACCAGTGGAACTCGCTGCACGAGCGGCTGGTGGCGGCCTGGAAGCGGCAGGCGCCGCTGCTGCCGCCGGGCGCGCCGGTGCACTTCGCGCACTCGGCGGGCGATGAGCTCGGCGAGGACCTGATGACCGTCGCCTATCTGGAGGAGACGGCGCAGCAGGCGGGCCTGGAGACGGTCGCCGTCTCGATGGAGGACATCGGCTGGGACGGGCTGTCGGGCCGCTTCGTCGACCAGCGGCTGCGCTTCCTGCGGGCCTGCTTCAAGCTCTACCCGTGGGAGTGGCTGGCCACCGACGACTTCGGCCCGTTCGTCCTGGACACCCTCGACAACGGCGGCGGTACGGGCTCCACCCTCTGGATCGAGCCCGCCTGGAAGATGCTGCTCTCCAACAAGGCGCTGCTGGCGGTCCTTTGGGAGCTGTATCCGGGGCATCCGAATCTGCTGCCCGCCTACCTCGACGGGCCGCGCGAGCTGGCGCACACCCGTGGCTATGTCGCCAAGCCGCTGCTCGGCCGGGAGGGGGCCGGTGTCACGCTGCACGAGCCGGGCGCCGAACCGGTGCTGCGAGGGCCCGAAGACCCGTGCTGTTACCAGGAGTTGGCGCCGCTGCCGGACTTCGACGGCAATCGGGTCGTGCTCGGTGCCTGGGTCGTCGAGGACGAGTCGGCGGGGCTCGGCATCCGGGAGTCGGCGGGGCCGGTCACCGATGAGTACGCCCGCTTTCTGCCGCATGTGATCCGCTGAGCGGCGGGCGTCGCGTCCGCAGGGGCGGGGCGCAGCGGGCGGCCGGCGGGGCTGCTCGCACGCCGGCCGCCCGCTGCCCGCCCGGGACCCCCGCGTCCCGCGTCCTTCCTATCCGCCCGCTCCCAGCACGCCCCTCAGCCGGCCGAGCCCCCAGTCCAGGTCCTCCTTGCTGATCACCAGCGGCGGCGCGAGCCGGATGGTGGCGCCGTGGGTGTCCTTGACCAGCACCCCGCGCGTCATCAGCCGCTCGGAGATCTCCCGGCCGGTGCCGCGTGACGGGTTGATGTCCACGCCGGCCCACAGTCCACGGCCGCGCACCGCGTCCACCGCGCCGCTGGCCGCCAGCTGCGCCAGCTCGCTGTGCAGATGCTCGCCGAGCTCCGTGGCCCGCTGCTGGAACTCACCGGTCCGCAGCATCGCCAGCACCTCCAGCGCCACCGCGCAGGCGAGCGGGTTCCCGCCGAAGGTCGAGCCGTGCTCGCCCGGCGCGTACACGCCGAGCACCTCACGGGAGGACACCACCGCCGACACCGGCACCACACCCCCGCCCAGCGCCTTGCCCAGCACATACATGTCGGGGACCACGTCCTCGTGCTCACAGGCGAAGGTCCGGCCGGTGCGGCCCAGTCCCGACTGGATCTCATCGGCGATGAACAGCACGTTCCGGCTGCGGGTCAGCTCCCGTACGCCTGCCAGATAGCCCGGCGGCGGTACCAGCACCCCCGCCTCGCCCTGGATCGGCTCCAGCAGCACCGCGACCGTGTGGTCGTCGACGGCCGCCGTCAGCGCGGCCAGGTCGCCGTAGGGGACGATCTCGAAGCCGGGGGTGTACGGGCCGAAGTCGGCGCGTGCCTCGGGGTCGGTGGAGAAGGAGACGATGGTGGTCGTCCGGCCGTGGAAGTTGTGGTCCGCGACGATGATCTTCGCCTTGCCGTCCGGGACGCCCTTGACCCGGTAACCCCACTTGCGGGCCGTCTTCACCGCCGTCTCGACCGCCTCCGCGCCGGTGTTCATCGGCAGCACCAGCTCCATCCCGCACAGCTCGGCCAGCTGCGTACAGAAGTCGGCGAACCGGTCGTGGTGGAAGGCGCGAGAGGTGAGGGTGACCCGCTCCAGCTGGGCCTTGGCCGCGTCGAGCAGCCGGCGGTTGCCGTGCCCGAAGTTCAGCGCGGAGTACCCGGCGAGCATGTCCAGATAGCGCCGGCCCTCCACATCCGTCACCCAGGCACCCTCGGCGGTGGCCACGACGACGGGCAGCGGGTGGTAGTTGTGCGCGCTGTGGGCTTCGGCGGCGGCGATGCTGCGTTCCGTGGACGTCACCGGTGACTCCGTTCGGTAGGCCGTTGGGGCGCGGGCGCTGCCGCGTCCCCCTCCATTGTTGCGCTCGCCCAGTGCCGCGGGCCTGCGAAGATCCGCCGGACAGGGAGCGGGTTGTCCTAAGGGCTGTCCCGTAATCCCTGGCGGGCGCACGACGACAGCTACGGCACCTCGCCGCGTTGTCGGGACATCCGGATACGCCCAGTATCCGGACGTCCCTCCGCCTTGCGACGCACCGCATCTGACGCCGTGCGCTGATCCGCCAGGGATTACGGGACAGCCCTTAGACTCTGCGGTGCGCACCGCGACTGGCGTACGGGGAAGCAACCTCGAGGAAGCGGTGTGCGGCAACCATCACGAGGTGCCGCCCCGCCTGGGCACCCCGGGACCACGACCGGCAACACCGATCGACCGCCCCGGAGGACGCCATGACACTTCCCCTTTCGCATCCCGCGCTGAGCGCTGCCGACCCCGAACTGGCCGCGATGGTCGGCGCCGAGGAGCAGCTCCAGGCCGACACGCTGCGACTGATCCCCAGCGAGAACTACGTCTCCGCCGCCGTTCTGGAAGCCACCGGCACCGTCCTGCAGAACAAGTACAGCGAGGGGTACGCGGGCCGTCGCTACTACGAAGGCCAGCAGAACATCGACCGTGTCGAGACGCTGGCCGTCGAGCGGGCCAAGGCCGTCTTCGGCGTGGAACACGCCAACGTCCAGCCGTACTCCGGCTCGCCGGCCAACCTCGCCGCCTACCTCGCCTTCGCCGAGCCCGGTGACACCGTGCTGGGCATGGCGCTGCCGATGGGCGGCCACCTCACGCACGGCTGGGGTGTCTCGGCGACCGGTACGTGGTTCCGCGGGGTGCAGTACGGCGTCCGTGCGGACAGCGCACTGATCGACTTCGACGAGGTGCGCGACCTCGCCCGCAAGGAACGCCCGAAGATCATCTTCTGTGGTGGTACCGCCGTCCCGCGCACCATCGACTTCGCCGCGTTCGGTGAGATCGCCCGTGAGGTCGACGCCGTACTCGTCGCCGATATCGCCCATATCGCGGGCCTGATCGCGGGCGGCGCCCACCCGTCGCCGGTGCCGCATGCCGACGTCATCTCCACCACCACCCACAAGACCCTGCGCGGCCCGCGCGGCGCCATGCTGATGTCCCGGGCGAGCCACGCCAAGGCCGTCGACAAGGCCGTCTTCCCCGGTCTGCAGGGCGGTCCGCACAACCACACCACCGCCGCCATCGCGGTCGCCCTGCGCGAGGCGGCCGCCCCGTCCTTCCGTGACTACGCGCACGCGGTCGTCGCCAATGCCAGGGCGCTCGCCGAGGCGCTGCTGGCCCGCGGCTACGACCTGGTCTCCGGCGGCACCGACAACCACCTGGTGCTGATCGACCTCACCTCGAAGGGCGTACCGGGCAAGATCGCCGCGAAGGCGCTGGACCGGGCCGGCATCGTCGTCAACTACAACACCGTCCCCTTCGACCCGCGGAAGCCCTTCGACCCCTCCGGCATCCGCATCGGCACCCCGTCCCTCACCTCCCGCGGGCTGGGTACGGACCGGATGCCGCTGGTCGCCGAGTGGATCGACCGCAGCGTCCAGGCCGCGGCCAAGGGCGATGAGGAGGCGCTGGCGGTGATCCGCGGCGAGGTCGCGGAGCTGATGGCCGGCTACCCGGCGCCGGGGCTGCCGACGGACTGACGTCCGCGGCACCTCGGCTCCCGCTTTCCCGGGGGTCTGGCTCCCCGTGTGGCAGGGACCTGTCCGACGGACCGTGGCGGGCCCGCACCGATCCTGGTGGGCTCGCACCGTCGGACAGGTCTCGGCCCGTGGGGCAGGAACCGGCCCATGCGGCAGGCCCGGCCCATGCGGCAGGCCCGGCCCATGCGGCAGGCCCGGCCCGTGGGGCAGGCCCGGCCCATGATCAGCCGGTGAGCCGGACCGGCAGGACGTGGGTGCTGTTGCCGATGAAGCTCGGGTGCGGCGGCAGCTCCGCGTCCGGGACGGCGAGGTCCAGCGCCGGATAGCGGGTGAACAGCGCCTCCAGGGCGACGGTCGCCTCCAGCCGGGCCAGCGGCGCCCCCAGGCAGTAGTGCGGCCCGTGGCCGAAGGAGAGGTGCCGGGCGGCGGGCCGCCGGGTGACCTCGAACCGGTCCGCGTCGGGGCCGTAGGCGTCCGGGTCCTGGCCGGCCGCGGAGTAGGAGGCCAGCATCGGGGTGCCGCGGGGGACGACCGTGCCGCCGATCTCCAGGTCCCGCACCGGATAGCGGAACGGGAAGTGGGCGACCGGGCTGTCGTAGCGCAGCGTCTCCTCGACCACGTCGTCCCAGGTGGCCCGCCCGGTCAGCACCAGCTCCAGCTGCCCGCGGTCGGTGCACAGGGCCCGGACCGCGTTGGTGATCAGATTGAGCGTGGTCTCGTGCCCGGCGATGATCATCAGCAGCAGGGTGCCGACCAGCTCCCGGGCGCTGAGCCGGTCGCCGTCCTCCTCCTGGGCGGCGAGCAGCGCACTGGTCAGATCGTCGCCCGGGTCCGCCCGCCGGGCCTCGGCGACCTGGGTGAGGACGGCGATGATCTCGCGGTGGGCGGCCTGCGCCTCGTCGGCCGTGCCGGTCGTGCCGGTCGTGCTCACGATCAGGTTCGACAGCTCGTGCAGCCGGTCGCGCAACGCGGCGTCCACACCCAGCAGTTCACAGATCACACTCATCGGCAGGGGATAGGCGAAGTGCCGGCGCAGATCCACCGTGCCATCGGCCGCGGCGGCCCGGGGCAGCCCGTCCAGCAGCCCGGCCGTCAGCTCCGCCACCCGGGGCCGCAGCTCCGCCACCCGCCGCGCGGTGAACGCCTTGGTCACCAGGCCGCGCAGCCGCCGGTGATCGGCCCCGTCCGCCGTGGTCATACCGTCGACGGTGGCGAACGTGGTCAGCGGCCAGCCGGGCGGCACGGTGCCGTCGCGCAGGGCGGCGAAGTGGCAGGCGTTCTTGGCGACTTCGGGGTGCGCGAGGACCTCGCGCAGCACCTCGTGCCGGGTGACGGCGACCGCGGGCACCTCCCCGGGCAGCAGGACGGGGACCACCGCCCCGGCCTCCCGCAGCAGCGCATCGGCCGCGGCCCGGCCGGCGCCGCCGGGGGCGAGCGGGTGCGGCCCGTCGGAGCGTGCGGGGCAGGCGGTGCCGGTCGGGGGCGCGGGACGGCGGGCGTCGGTCATCGGCGGTCCTCACAGATCGGGGGCGGAGATCCGGGCGGTGCACGGGCCCATGAGCGCGGCCACGACTTCGGCCGCCCGCACGGTCGGGCCGCGGCCGGCACCCGACCTGTGCCTGGTCATCACGGAGCCACTGCGGGCCACGATTCCAGCTCCCGGCCGCCCCGAACAGGCCGCCGTCCGGCCCCGCGGCGGCCGTTGGCACGACCTGCCCGCGGGCGGAACGCCGCTGTCTCCACCGTCTGCTGCCACCATGCGCCGGGGCCCCTTGCGGACCTGAGACAATCGATGGCATGGCTCTCGATCGCCCGCCCGTCGCCCACCACCACCCTCAGGGGAATGGCTCCGCCATGCAGCGTCCTCCGCGTGTGCTCTCCGGCATTCAGCCCACCGCCGGCTCCTTCCACCTCGGCAATTACCTTGGTGCGGTGCGCCAGTGGGTGGCGCTCCAGGAGTCCCACGACGCCTTCTACATGGTGGTCGACCTGCATGCGATCACCGTCCCGCAGGACCCGGCGGAGCTGCGCCGCAACACCCGGATCGCGGCCGCCCAGCTGCTGGCCGCCGGCCTCGACCCGGAGCGCTGCACACTCTTCGTCCAGAGCCATGTGCCCGAGCACGCCCAGCTCGGCTGGGTGATGAACTGCCTCACCGGCTTCGGCGAGGCGTCGCGGATGACGCAGTTCAAGGACAAGGCCGCCAAGCAGGGCGCCGACCGCACCTCCGTCGGCCTGTTCACGTACCCGATCCTGCAGATCGCCGACATCCTGCTCTACCAGGCCCACCAGGTCCCGGTCGGCGAGGACCAGCGCCAGCACATCGAGCTGACCCGCGACCTCGCCGAGCGCTTCAACGGCCGCTACGGCGAGACGTTCACGATCCCGGCGCCGTACATCCTCAAGGAGACGGCCAAGATCTACGACCTCCAGGACCCGTCGGCCAAGATGAGCAAGTCGGCCGCCAGCGCCAAGGGCCTGATCAACCTCCTCGACGAGCCGAAGGTCTCCGCGAAGAAGGTCAAGAGCGCGGTCACGGACACCGACACCGTGATCCGCTACGACGCCGAGAACAAGCCCGGTGTCTCCAACCTCCTCACCATCTACTCCACCCTCACCGGCACCACGATCCCGGAGCTGGAGCAGAAGTACGAGGGCAAGATGTACGGCGCTCTCAAGACGGATCTCGCCGACGTGATGGTCGAATTCGTCACACCGTTCCGGGACCGTACACAGGAATATCTGGACGACCCCGAGACGCTGGACTCGATCCTGGCCAAGGGTGCGGAGAAGGCTCGTGCGGTGGCCGCCGAGACCCTCGCCACCACCTATGACCGGCTCGGATTGCTGCCGGCCAAGCACTGACGGGACCGTCCGCGCACGGCCGGGAGCGTCCTTACGGCGGGCCGCGCCCGGCCGCGTGGGCTGCACAGAGCCCGGGGCCCTCACCCGTGAGGGTTCATATGCCCGCTCACAAGTCGACCGAGGACGCTCCCCGCGAAGGGCGCGCACCCGGCACACTAAGAGGGTGCGCGAGCGCGCCGCACACACATCAGGAGGGAGAACGCAGTGGGGACCGTAACGCTGGGCGTTTCGATCGCGGTCCCGGAGCCATACGGCAGCTTCCTCCAGAGGACGCGCGAGGGCTTCGGGGATCCCGCCGCATTCGGCATCCCCACGCACATCACCCTCCTCCCGCCGACGGAGGTCCACGCCGACGCGCTGCCCGGCATCGAACGCCACCTCGCCGAGGTCGCCGCCGGCTGCCGCCCCTTCCCGCTGCGCCTGGAAGGCACCGGGACCTTCCGGCCGCTCTCCCCGGTCGTCTACGTCAAGGTCACCGAGGGCGTGACGGGCTGCACCGCCCTCCAGGCCCGGATCCGCGCCGCCTCCGGCCCCTGCGCCCGCGAGCTGCAGTTCCCGTACCACCCGCATGTGACCGTCGCCCACGGCATCGACGAAGAGGCCATGGACCGCGCCCAGACCGGGCTCAGGGACTTCTGCGCGACCTGGACGATCGGCGGCTTCGCGCTCTACGAGCAGGGCCCGGACGCGGTGTGGCGGCTGGAGCGGGAGTACCCCTTCGGGCCGCAGACGGCCGGCGTCCCGCGCCAGGCAGCCGATCTCTCCAGGCCGCCGGCGCCGTCCTGCTGACCGCCGCGGCCTGCCCGCGGAGCGGCGGCCAGGGGCGCACCGCCCGCGGCACCCGCCGCGGCGCCGCCCCCTCGGGCGCAGGGCGTCCCGGTACCCGGGCCGCCGGTAGCCCCACCGCGAGGACGGCGTGTCCTTCGAGCGCCCGGGGACCGCGGCGCGATCTCGGCTGATCCCAAAGACACACCCCGGCGTTCCGGATCTTCCCGGACAGCGGCCTGACATCCTGCACGGACCGGCGGGCAAAAGGGCACGAGGGCAACGAACGCCTTCGACCGTACGAGGGGACGCCATGGACTGGTTGAGCAAACTGCCGGTGATCGGCCCGGCCGCCGGCCGGCTGATGACCACACACCTCTGGCGTGCCTACGAGCGGATGCTCCGGGTGCACTGGACCAGGCTCGCCGCCGCGATCACCTTCACCAGCTTCGTCGCGCTCTTCCCGCTGCTCACCGTCGCCGCCGCGATCGGCGCCGCGCTGCTCAGCGACAGCCGGCTGCACACGCTGGAGGGCAAGATCGCCGAGCAGCTCCCCGGCATCTCGGGACAGCTCGACATCGCCGCACTCGTCGACCACGCCGGCACCATCGGCCTGGTCGCCGGTGCCGCGCTGCTGCTCACCGGCATCGGCTGGGTCGAGTCGCTGCGCGACTGTCTGCGCGCCGTATGGGAGAAGGACAACGAGAAGACCAACTTCTTCCTCGGCAAGCTCCGGGACGGTGTCCTGCTGCTCGGGGTCGGCGGCGTCGCCGTGCTCTCCCTCGCCTGCTCGACCTTCGCGTCCGCCGCGGTCGGCAAGGTGGCCGATGCGATCGGCCTTCCGGAGGGCGGCATCGGCAGCATCCTGCTCTCGGCCGCCGGTTTCGTCATCGCCGTTCTGGCGGACTTCCTGCTGCTCGCCTACATACTGACCAGGCTCCCCGGCGTCCATCCGCCGCGCCGCGCCGTCGTGATCGCCGGCCTCCTCGGCGCGATCGGCTTCGAACTGCTGAAGCTGCTGCTCAGCGGCTATCTCCAGGGCGTCGCCTCGCGCAGCATGTACGGCGCCTTCGGCACCCCGGTCGCGCTGCTGCTGTGGATCAACTTCACCGCGAAGCTGCTGGTGTACTGCGCTTCCTGGACGGCCACGGAGGGGGAGGAGCGCGCGGAGGACGAGGAGCGCAAGGTGCCGGGCGGACCGGAGCGGCCGGAGGTGCCGGAGGGGCGGGAGACGCCGGGCGGGCCGGAGGAGCGGGAGCGGCCCCGGGCGGCCTGACGTCATCCGCCCTCGCGCCGCCCGCGGTCACCCATCCTCCGCCCTCCGCCCTTCGCCCTCTGCCTGCCGCTCGCCGCACCCGCGGCCCCGGCCCGGCGTCCGGCTCGGCACCGTCTCAGACGCGTGCCTCAACTCCGGCTCGGCCCGGCGCACTTCCGGGCCGACTCCGGCTGCCTCCGGGCCCTGCGGTCACTTCCGGGACTGCGGTCACTGCCGGCCCTGCGGTCACTTCCGGGACTGACGGCCCCGCAGCAGCTCCGGCAGCGGCCGCCGCCGGTGCACGGCGAACGCCACGACGCCCAGCAGCGCCAGCACGCCGCCTCCGATGCCCACCGCGGTCCAGGCGCCGCCCGCGCCGCCGGAGCTGTTCAGCGCGGCCTGGGTGCTCTCGTGCGCGCCCTTGCCCTTGCCCTTGGCACTCACGGCGCCGGTGCCGTCGTCCTCGCTCTTGGGGCCGACGAGCCGGCCGACCGGCTCCACCTTGTCGGCCGCCGCGAAGCCCCAGTCCAGCAGCTTGGCGGCCTCCCTGTAGGCCTCGTTGTGCTCCTTTTTCTGCGGGTTCATGACCGTGACGAGGAGCTTGCGGTCGCCGCGCTGGGCGACGCCGGTGAAGGTCGACCCCGCGTTGGTGGTGGAGCCGTTCTTCACCCCCGCGATACCCGGGTACGGCTTCATGTCGTAATCGCCGCTGAGCAGCCGGTTGGTGTTCTGGATGCCGAACGTCGCGCGCTTGCCGCCCTTGCCCTTCTCGCCGGGGAACTGCGCGCTGGCCGTCGAGCAGTACTCGCGGAAGTCGGCGTTCTGCAGCCCCGACCGGGCGAACAGGCTCAGGTCGTACGCGCTGGAGACCTGGCCCGGCGCGTCATAGCCGTCCGGGGTCACCACGTGGGTGTCGTTGGCGTTCAGTTCCTTCGCATGCCGCTGCATCTGCGTGACGGTGGCCGCCGTCCCGCCGTTCATCGCCGAGAGGGTGTGCACCGCGTCGTTGCCGGACCGCAGGAAGACACCCAGCCACAGGTCATGGACCGTATAGCTCAGGTTCTCCTTTATCCCGACGAGGCTGCTGCCCGCGCCCATGCCCGCCAGGTCGGCGGGCTTGACCGTGTGCTTCTGGTCCTTGGGGAACTTCGGCAGCACGGTGTCGGCGAACAGCATCTTCAGGGTGCTGGCGGGCGCGAGCCGCCAGTGCGGGTTCTTGGCGGCCAGCACCTTGCCGGACCGGGCGTCGGACACGATCCACGAGCGGGCCGTCAGCGCGTCCGGGCCCGGCAGCTTCGGGGCACCGGGCGTCTGGGCCACCTGGACGCCGGGCGTGCCCAGCCGGTCCCCGCCGATCTGCGACATCTTCGTCGGCGGCGCGGGAGCCTTGGGATCGGCGTGTGCGGTGCCGGCCAGCAGCGGGGCGGCCAGCAGTCCGGAGGCGGCCAGTGCGGCGACGGTGCGCAGGGGAAAGCCGTTGCGCGCCGCGCGGCCGGCGCTGCCGGTCGCGGCCGAGGCAGCCGATGCGGTCGAGGAGGTCGGATCGGTGGAAGCCGTGGAAGCACAGAAGGTCGTCGGCACGTCGGTGAACGTACCCGTCTTTGCCCCGGACGCCGACAGCACCCCACGGAAGAGTGCCCCTGCCGACCGCCGGATGGAGCCGCTGCCCATACTGGGACACATGAAGCTCTCTCGCCCCGTGTCCTGGTTCCTGCTCGCCTTCGGGGTGTGGAGCTGGTTCATCTGGATCACTTTCGTCAAAAACCTCTGCAAGGACGGGAGCGGTCTCGCCTTCGACGCTGCGGGTGACCCGACTGCCTACTTCTGGGTCCATCTGCTGCTCGCGGTGGCTTCCTTTCTCTTGGGGACGGCGATTGGCGTGATCGGGTTCCGCGGCGTGCGGGCCCTGCGCCGCGAGGCCCCTCAGGGCAGGTCCGACCAGCCCACCGCCCCCTCCTCGTCCGCCTCCTGACCCACGGCCACGGGGAGACGCCGTGATCTTCGCCCTGATCGTGGTCCCGGTCCTCGGACTGTTCTTCGGCGTGCACCGCTACCTGTGGTGCCGGCTCGTCCGCGACACCACGACACCGGGCAGCCGGCCGCGCCGTACGGGCACCGCCGCCGCCTTCGTCCTCCCCCTGACGACCCTCGCCGCCCTGCTGGCCGGCCGCGCCGGCGCCCCCTTCCCCCTCCAGCAGGCACTGGCCTGGCCCGGCTATCTCTGGCTGGCGCTGGTGCTCTATCTCACACTGGCGCTGCTGGTGGGGGAGGTGGTCCGGGGGGTGGGGCTATGGGCGCTCCGCGGCCGCGAGCCGGACGGAGCGACGCCGCCGGCCGCCGCCGTCCCGGCTCCCGCACCGTCCCCCGACCCGCCCCGCGCCCCGTCCCCCTCCGAGGCGCCCACGCTCCTCCCGCCCCGCACCCCCGCCCTGCCGCCGCTCGCCGTTCCGCCCCGCCGCCTCTTCCTCGCCCGAGCGGTCGCCGCCGGTGCCTCCCTCGCCGCCACGGCCGCCGTCGGTTACGGCACCGCGACCACCCTCCGCGGACCGGTCGTGAAGCGCGTCACCGTCCCCCTGGCCAAACTGCCGCGCGCCGCCCACGGCTTCCGGATCGCCGTCGTCAGCGATATCCACCTGGGCCCGGTCCTGGGCCGCGCCCACACCCGGCGGATCGTCGAGACCATCAACCGCACCCAGCCCGACCTGGTGGCCATCGTCGGCGACCTGGTCGACGGCAGCGTCGCCGACCTGGCCCCGGCCACCGAACCGCTGCGCGGGCTGCGCTCCCGGCACGGCGCGTTCTTCGTCACCGGCAACCACGAGTACTACTCGGGCGCGGCCCCCTGGGTCGACCACGTACGGGAGTTGGGCATCCACCCGCTGGAGAACGCCCGCACCGAACTCCCCGGCTTCGACCTCGCCGGCGTCAACGACGTCACGGGCCAGACCGAACACGCGGGCCCGGACTACGACCTGGCCCTGGGCGGCCGGGACCCGTCCCGCGCCGTCGTCCTGATGGCCCACCAGCCGGTCACCATCCACGACACCGTGCGGTTCGGCGTGGACCTCCAGCTCTCCGGCCACACCCACGGCGGCCAGATGTGGCCCTTCACCTACGTCGTCGCCGCCACCAACCCCACCGTCGCCGGCCTGAAGCGCTACGGCGACACCCAGCTCTATGTCACCCGCGGTGCGGGCACCTGGGGACCACCGGTACGGCTGGGGGCACCGCCGGACATCACGGTGGTCGAACTCGCTGCGCTGCGTGCGTGATCGATATCCGGCGAGGCTGCGCCGCGAAGATAACAACCCCCCTACAAAGTGCGGAGCCATCCTGCGTTAAATCGGACAGATCATGACTTTCGATCTTGCAACAACAGGGCTCAACTCCCTAGTATTTATTGACTTTACGTTGCCCTTACCGTTCCGGCTCCACGGCGCGGCGCGAGGGCGAGCGGGGTGTACGGAAACGGGGAGAGCGGGACATGAGCGAGCGGTTCAAGGTCGATCTCGACGAACTGGACAGCGTCGTGCGTCAGCTCAGGCACCTTCGGGCCGATATGGATGAACCCAGCCAGAAGGTGAAATACAGCACGACGATTCCGAAATCGGCATTCGGGGTCGACTTCCTTGAGGCAGAGGGGCTCGCCAAGGCTCATGACGGCATGCAGGAGTACATGTCGCAGGTCATCAACGCGCTCCAGGAACTCATCCACAAGTTCGGTGAGAAGACGGAAGCCAGCCGGGGTGCGTACGAAGACCAGGAGCACGAGACCAAGACGTCGATGAATGGCTGAGTGGCTCGTGACGACGTGCGGGCGGGACGCGAAGGTGCAGACGAAGGGGGGCCGGCATGGTTGACGCCAAGCAGGAGTACGACAACGCCAAGGCGATGGAGCAGCAGCGGAAGAATCACGAGCGGGAAGAGCGGCTGAAGTCGTTCAAGGGGCAGCGGCTGACTCCCCGGTCCGCCTCCGACTTCCACCACCACGGCATCAACGCGCTCCGAGCGATGATCGAGAACGCCAACCCTGAGGCGATCGAGACCTCCGGAAATCACTGGCGCGCCTCCGCGGACCGGCTGGGCGGTGACGATGGGCATGGCGGTATCCGTAAGGCCTTCATGGACGCCGTCGATCACGCCTCGGCGCACTGGGAGGGTTCGGCGGCCGAGGCGTTCCGCAGGGAAGCCGGCAAGGTGCTGGAGAAGATCGACCGGACGTACCAGCACTCCCGGAATGTCGAGTCCACGCTGATCGGCACGCGTTCGTCGGGGCCGGAAGCCGGTGTCGCGCACAATTTGCGCGAGGCCAAGAAGGCCATGTCCAAGATCCATGACCCGGGTGTCGTGGACCGGGCGACCGACAGCAGCGGCGACGACAGCCAGTTCAAGCGGGACATGGCCAATCCCAAGATGGATACCCGTATGGCCCTGGAGCTCAACAGGGACAATCTGTCCCTGAGCAAGGAGCGCCAGGTCGAAGCGGTCGTCGTGATGGATGAGCTGGCAGCCCACTACGACGGACAGGGCAATCGGCTCAACGAGGGGACCGACCCGGCCGGCCCCGTGGGCGACTGGCCGAAGCATCCGTCCACGACTCCGCCTCCGCCGCCGGTGAACATGCCGGTCACGGGCGGTCCGCGACCGCGCCAGTCATCCTCGGACGCGCACACGCCCAACGGCGGGGGCGCCGTGCCCCACGGGTTCGACGGCCCCAAGATCCACCGACCTGAACTGCCTGTGACCACCGGACTCGACAGCGTGCAGGGCGGTACCTTCGCTCCGTCGACAGGCGGCGGAGGTGCCATCGGTGGGGGTATGGCGGGCGGCGGTCATGGTGTGACCGGCGGCTCGGGCGGTGGCTTCTCTGGCGGCGCGTTCCCGCCCGGCGTCATCGGGATGCCGGGTGCCATGGGCTCCGGCGGGGCGCGCGGTGCGGGTGGTGCCGGAGGTATGCGTGGTGGCGGCATGCCGGGTGCCGGAGCCGGTGCGGGCAAGGCCGGCGCGGCAGGTAAGGCCGGCCGCAGCGGTCCGCAGGCACGTACCCGCGGCGGAATGGCCGGCAGGCCGGGCGGCCCGGCGGGCGGCGCCAAGCAGGGCGGCTCGGGGCTGCACCGCAGCCGTGGCGGCAAGCAGGCAGGCATGGCAGGCGCCGCCGGAGCCAAGGGCAAGGGCAAGGGGGAGAAGGAGCGCACCACCGGGCAGCGTCCCGACTACCTCGTCGAGGACGAGGAGACCTGGACCCCGCAACGTAATGTTGCCCCTCGCGTCATCGAGTGAGCCGGCGATAACGTCGCCTGCGGCCCCTTGAGGCATGGCCCCGCACCCGGATGTGCGGGGCTTTTCCTCAGACGGAACAATGCCGCCCGGACAGCACAGCAAGAAGGAGCGAAGGATGAGGGTCACCCGAACACTGCGCGCGACGGTGGGTGCGGCGCTGACCGGAGCGCTGCTGCTGGCCGCGGGCGGGACCGCCTCCGCGGATCAAGTACGCAAGGATCTATGGCCGTTGGAAGCGTTCGGGGCCCAGCAGCTCTGGAAGGACGCCACGGGTAAGGGTGTAACAGTTGCTGTACTCGACAGCGGCTTTCGGGAGACCCATCAAGACCTGAAGGGGCAGTTCCTGCCCGGGCCGGATTTCGGAAAGACGGCGGAAGCCGAGGGAGCGAAGCACCTTTCGCCGAATCAGGACATTCGCGATCACGGCACCGCGATGGCCGGAATCATCGCAGGTCACGGACACGGCCCGAATGGCTCCCAGGGCGTCAAGGGGCTGGCTCCCGACGCGAAGATCCTCCCCGTTCCACAGTACAAAAACAGCGGGCAGGCCACGCGGTGGGCTGTGGAACACGGTGCGGATGTCATCAACATGTCCTATGGCGGGGGTGTGATGGGTGACATGTGTGAATCCATCCAGTACGCCCTGAAAAAGGGCGTAGTGGTCGTGGCTGCTGCGGGTAACGACGGCTGGTCCCAGAAGAGTTATCCGGTGGGCTGCAAAGGAGCGATCGGTGTCGGCTCGGTAGATGAGTACGGCAAGGCGTCCGACGACAACAACTACAACTCCGACATGGATCTGCTCGCGCCCGGAGTGAAGGTTCCCGTCGCCATGGGCAAGAGCGACTCCGACTATCGGACGGCTGCCGACGGCAGCTCGGCCGCCACCGCATATGTCTCCGCGGCAGCGGCTCTCCTCAAGCAGAAGTTCCCGGACCTCACTCCCGGCCAGATTGCCAACCGCCTCGTCAAGACTGCCGGATTGGGACAGGCGGAGAAGGACGAGCACCTCAAGCTTCCGGACGCCCACTACGGCTACGGCTTCATCCAGCCCGGCCCTGCCCTGCGGAAGAACATCTCAGCAGGCTCCAAGCAGGGGCCGCTGCCGATGCCGGATGACAAGGTGTCCCAGAACGCCGCCGACAAGGGCTACGACCCCAACCCGCCCATGGGTGGCAAGCAAGCAGTCATGCTCTACGGCGGTATCGGACTCGGCGTGGTCGTCATCGCCGGCATCATCATCGCCGTCGTGGTCGCCGTCCGCCGCCGCAACAACCCCCGTAACCAGGCCTGGGGCTGAGCCGGGACTGCCACGGCCCGCCCCGGCGGGGAGAAATTCGGAAGACGTGGCCCCGGGGCGCTGTTAGCTTCCCCAACCATGGACCCCGTAGGTGAAAAAGCCATACGTGCCTCGTTCGTCAATTGCTCGAAGGGCGAGGCGAGCAGACTCCATCTGCCCGTGGGGCTGGCCGAACTCCCCTGGGGGGACCTGGACTTTCTGGGGTGGCGTGATCCGGGGGCGCCGGACCGGAGTTATCTGGTCGCGCCGCGGGGCGAGGGGATCGTCGGGGTGACGTTGCGGGTGCCGCAGGGCGTGCGACGGAGCTTCACGAAGACGACGGTCTGCTCGGTCTGTGTGACCGGGCATCCGGGATCCGGCGTCAGCCTGCTCGCCGCGCGCCGCGCCGGGCCGCTGGGGCGGCAGGGGAACACCGTCGGGACGTACCTGTGTGCCGACCTCGCCTGCTCCCTCTACGTCCGCGGGCGCAAGCGGTCCCAGCTCGCCGGGCGGCACGAGGAGACGCTGCCGCTGGAGGAGCGGATCGCACGCACCGTACGGAACCTGGATGTCTTTCTGGACAAGGTGCTTGAGGGGGAGCGGTAGCGGACCGGAGGGGAGCAGGAGGGGGAGCGGGGGCATCCGCTCCCCCTCCTTCCTTTGCGGCCACGGGTTCTCCGGAAGGTCTCGCCGCGGGGCCGAATACCGACGACCTCCGTGCCTTGGTGCCCTGTGGGCAGGGTGGACCCGGGCTGACGCCCTGTGGGCCCTCCGGTGGCTTCGTCGGGCGGCAGACGGCCCAACTTGAGGGCGTGGCAGTTGATTTGACGCGACGTCGAGCCGGCCGGGGGGTATCCGCGCAGGTCATGCGGGAGTCGCCGGGCGCAGGACGAGGCACCGGCGGCGAGGGCGCTGCGGCCCGCCTGAAGGGGTGGGGGAAATCTCCGGGCAGAGTGCCGGATGCTACCCGCCGGTTCTGCTTGCCACCATCCACCCGTCGGACAGATCCTCGTGTCCACGCCGTGAGGGGAGCGGCGCAGAAGCAGGGGGTCGATGTGCTGCGAGTGCACTTCACCGCGCAGGATCTGGCGCGTACGCGAGTGGCCGACGGGGCCGACCCGCTCTGGGAGACGGTGCTGAGCCTGCACAGTCTGCGGGAGGACCGGACCGATCCGGCGCTGGCGGCCTGGCGGCAGCACGCCGTGCGGCACGGGCCGGGGCCGCTGCGGACGCTGTTCGCGCTGGTCCCGCTCTACGGGTACTTCCCGGACTTCCTCACGCCGTCCGCGTCCCAGTACGGGGTCGAGTCCGGTCTGGAGGCCGTGATGAGCACCCCGCGGCAGCGGCTGCGGACCGAGCTGACACGGCTGTCGGGGCACCGGGCGCTGCCGGGATGGGCGCGCGGTATCGGCGAGGGCGAGCCGGCCGCACTGCGCCGGCTCGCGCGCAGCCTGCGGACGTACCACCATTTGGCGGTGGCGCCGGCCTGGCCGCGGATCGCCCAACGGGTCGGCGCGGACCGGGAGTTGCGCAAGCATGCGCTGGGGCAGTCCGGGATGGAGGCGATGCTGCGGACGTTCGGGGCGCCGATGCGCTGGCGGCCGCCGGTGCTGGAGGTCGGCTATCCGGTGGAGCGGGAGCTGCATCTGCAGGGACGCGGCCTGGTCTTCGTCCCCTCGTACTTCTGCTGTGACCACCCGCTGGCGCTGGTGGACGAGGCGCTGCCGCCGGTGCTCGTGTACCCGGCGCGGGACACGGCGGGTGATGCCGAAGGGCCCCGCCTCCGTGGACATGGAGGCGAGGCCCTTCGGGACGTACCGGCTCTGCTCGGCGGCCGGGTCGGAACCCGGATCGCCGCCGGCCTCAGAAGCGCCGGGTGATCAGTGCCCGCTTGACTTCCTGGATGGCCTTGGTGACCTCGATACCGCGCGGGCAGGCGTCCGTGCAGTTGAAGGTCGTCCGGCAGCGCCAGACGCCGTCCTTGTCGTTGAGGATTTCGAGCCGCTGCTCGCCGCCCTCGTCGCGCGAGTCGAAGATGAAGCGGTGCGCATTGACGATCGCCGCCGGGCCGAAGTACTGGCCGTCGTTCCAGAACACCGGGCACGAGGACGTGCAGGCGGCGCACAGGATGCACTTGGTGGTGTCGTCGAAGCGCTCGCGGTCCTCGGCGGACTGGCGCCGCTCACGGGTCGGCTCGTTGCCGGTCGTGATGAGGAAGGGCATCACATCGCGGTACGCCTGGAAGAAGGGCTCCATGTCGACGACAAGGTCCTTCAGCACGGTCAGGCCCTTGATGGCCTCGACCGTGATCGGCTTCTCCGGGTTGATGTCCTTGATCAGCGTCTTGCAGGCGAGGCGGTTGCGGCCGTTGATGCGCATGGCGTCCGAGCCGCAGATGCCGTGGGCGCAGGAACGACGGAAGGTCAGCGACCCGTCCAGCTCCCACTTGATCTTGTGGAGGGCGTCCAGGACGCGCTCCTTCGGGTCGATCTCCAGCTGGAAGTCCTCCCAGCTGGCGTCCTCCGAGACCTCCGGGTTGAACCGGCGGATCCGGAAGGTGACCGTGATCAGTTGCGAAGCGCCGTCCTCGGCCGCGTCCAGTGCCGCGGAGTGCTTGTCGAGAGTCGGGGTGCTCATCAGTACTTACGCTCCATCGGCTGGTAGCGGGTCTGCACGACCGGCTTGTAGTCGAGGCGGATCGACTCGGTGCCGTCTGCGCCCACCTCGCGGTACGCCATGGTGTGCCGCATGAAGTTGACGTCGTCGCGGTTGGGGTAGTCCTCGCGGTAGTGACCGCCGCGGGACTCCTTGCGGGCCAGCGCGGACACCGCCATGACCTCGGCCAGGTCGAGCAGGTTGCCCAGCTCGATGGCCTCCAGGAGGTCGGTGTTGAACCGCTTGCCCTTGTCCTGGACGGACACGTTGAGGTAGCGCTCGCGCAGCTCGCCGATCTTCTCGACCGCGGTCTTGATCGTCTGCTCGGTGCGGAACACCATCACATTGGCGTCCATGCACTCCTGCAGCTCCTTGCGGATCTCGGTGATCCGCTCGGTGCCGTTGGAGCTGCGCAGCCGCTCGACCTGGTCGATGACCTGCTGCGCCGGGTTCTCGGGGAGCTCGACGAAGTCGGCGCCCGCGGAGTACTCGGCGGCGGCGATGCCGGCCCGGCGCCCGAAGACATTGATGTCCAGGAGCGAGTTGGTGCCCAGGCGGTTGGCGCCGTGCACGGAGACACAGGCCACCTCACCGGCGGCGTACAGGCCCGGCACGACCGTGGTGTTGTCCGCCAGGACCTCACCCTCGACGTTGGTCGGGATGCCGCCCATGGCGTAGTGCGCGGTCGGCTGGATCGGGATCGGGTCCGTGTAGGGCTCGATACCGAGGTAGGTCCGCGCGAACTCGGTGATGTCCGGGAGCTTGGCGTCCAGCTGCTCCGGCGGCAGGTGGGTGAGGTCCAGGTAGACGTGGTCGCCGTCCGGACCGCAGCCGCGGCCCTCGCGGATCTCCGTGTAGATGGAGCGCGAGACCACATCGCGACTCGCGAGGTCCTTCATGACGGGCGCGTACTTCTCCATGAAGCGCTCGCCGTCCTTGTTGCGAAGGATGCCGCCCTCGCCGCGCGCACCCTCGGTGAGGAGGATGCCCATGCGCCAGATGCCCGTCGGGTGGAACTGGAAGAACTCCATGTCCTCCAGCGGCAGCCCGCGGCGGTAGGCCGCGGCCTGGCCGTCACCGGTCAGGGTGTGCGCGTTGGAGGTCACCTTGAAGAACTTGCCGGTGCCGCCGGAAGCGAAGATGATCGCCTTCGCCTGGAAGACGTGGATCTCGCCGGTGGCCAGCTCGTACGCGACGACGCCCGCGGACTTCTTGACGCCGTCGACGTCCTGGAGCAGCAGGTCGAGCACGTAGAACTCGTTGAAGAACTCCACGCCCTCCTTGACGCAGTTCTGGTACAGCGTCTGGAGGATCATGTGGCCGGTGCGGTCCGAGGCGTAGCAGGACCGGCGGACCGGGGCCTCACCGTGGTTACGGGAGTGACCGCCGAAGCGGCGCTGGTCGATCGTGCCGTCCGGTGTGCGGTTGAACGGCAGGCCCATCTTCTCGAGGTCGAGGACCGAGTCGATGGCCTCCTTCGCGAGGATCTCGGCGGCGTCCTGGTCGACCAGGTAGTCGCCACCCTTGATCGTGTCGAAGGTGTGCCACTCCCAGTTGTCTTCCTCGACGTTCGCGAGGGCGGCAGCCATACCGCCCTGGGCGGCGCCGGTGTGGGAGCGGGTCGGGTAGAGCTTCGTCAGGACCGCGGTGCGGCTGCGCTTGGTCGACTCGATGGCCGCACGCATGCCCGCGCCACCGGCGCCGACGATGACGGTGTCGTACTTGTGGATCTTCATGGTTCCAGTCAGCCCCGGCTTCAGGAGATGTTCGGGTCGAAGGTGAAGATCACCAGCGTGCCCAGAAGGACGGTGAACACCGTCGCGGTGTACAGCAGCATCTTCAGCCAGAAGCGGGTGTTGTCCCGCTGCGCGTAGTCGTTGATGACCGTACGCAGGCCGTTGGCGCCGTGCAGCATGGCGAGCCAGAGCATCGCCAGGTCCCAGACCTGCCAGAACGGCGAGGCCCAGCGGCCGGCCACGAACGCGAAGCCGATCTTGGAGACGCCGCCGTCAAGGACCAGCTGGATCAGCAGGTGACCCAGGACCAGGACGACCAGCACGATGCCGGACAGCCGCATGAACAGCCAGGCCTGCAGCTCGAAGTTGCCCCGGGACGCACGCCCGGTCTTCCTCGTGCGCTTGCGCGGCGGCTCGATGACCGGAGCCGGGTGGTCCACGTCGTAGAGCGGGACGTTGTCGGGCGCACCCGTCGCGGTGGCACCTGCGGAGGTGGTTTCAGCGGACATCTCGCGTCAGCTCCCGAACAGCGTGCGCAGGGTGTGCTGCAGCACGGGGTAGAAGGCACCGGCCATCAGCACGACCCAGACACCGACAACCGTCCACAGCATCTGCTTCTGGTACCTCGGGCCCTTCGACCAGAAGTCCACGGCGACGACCCGCAGGCCGTTGAGCGCGTGGAAGAGGATGGCGGCCACCAGGCCGTACTCCATCACGTTGACGATCGGCGTCTTGTATGTCGCAACGACGTTGTCGTAGGCCTCGGGGGAGACGCGTACGAGAGCGGTGTCGAGGACGTGTACGAACAGGAAGAAGAAGATGAGGACGCCGGTGACTCGATGAGCCACCCAGGACCACATGCCTTCCCGGCCGCGGTACAGCGTTCCAGCCGGCACGGAAAAACCCTCCGGGAGCGGGGATTGGGGCCAGCCGGCTTCTCTGTCGGTCGGGCCCGGCCGGGTACGGTCCACCGGCCCTGGCCATCGTAGCGACGTGTTGTCGGTTCCTTGCGCCGGGGTCCTTAGGTGTGATCAAACAGGCACCAACGGGCTATCACACAAGTACGAACCAGACTTTACCGGCCAAAGGCCCTGATCCGTTACTGTCCGGAGCTCATCAGCCGCGCCAGCCGTCCGCGGGCCAGCCGGCGCAGTTCGTCCGCGGCGACCGCCCGCTCCTCGTCCGGTTCGTTGCCCAGCCGGGTGCGGATGCCGGACAGCACCTGGTCGAGCAGCTCGTCGTCGCGGTAGCCGTCCAGGCAGATCACGAAGACGTGGCGAAACCGCCGCTCGTACTCGGCATGTGCCGCGCGCAGTGCGGTGTGGGCGGCGAGGGTGCCGGGCCCGCGGGCGCCGACGAGCGGCTGCGACGAGAGGGACTCCTCGGCGAGCGCCTCGTCCAGCTCGGCCGCGGTCAGGTCGTAACAGGCCTCGTCGGAGGCGGCGAGCAGGGACTCCGGATCCGGGTACGGACGGTGAGCGGCAACCCGCTCGGCCCAGCGGCGGCTGCCGCAGCAGCTCAGGAGCGCGGTCAGGGTGTCGTCCGGGGTCAGGGCGTTGAAACGGCCGAGCCCGATGTCCTCACGACGGGGGCGGGGCAGGGCGGATCCGGGGGCCCGTGAAGATATGCCGCACCACGGGGGCTGCGGATGACGCAGCGTCGTCGGCCGGGCGGCCGGGGTGTCACCGGACAGCGTGGGCTCCTCGGACGGATGCGAATGGATCGGTTCGACGGGTGCGGGACGGGCGACTGACGGAAGCTGGGGGAAGCGGACCGAAGCCGGGACGCGTAGGAAGCGGCGGCGGGTGTGACGGTGGTGCGTGTGACACGACACCCCGGCCGTGTCCGGTGGTTCCGGAGGGCCCTGTGAAGGGGTGCCGACCGGAACCGCCACGCTAACGACGCTTGTCGTTCGCTGTCCGATGGATGCACGAATTTCACCCGGATGGGAGAGCTTTCGTGCCTTCGGTGGACGACCGGCTCCGCGCACCTGGCAATGCCTTCGCCCCGAAAAGTGAGGATTGCACGATGTCGAATCCGATGCGGCCGCCGCGCGCCCCGCGGCCCTCGGCCTCCCTGCGCCCCCTGACGAGCCCGAGTACGCGGACCGCCCCGACGGCCCGGTACACGCTGTCGGCCGCGGCCCTCACCGGTGCGTTGCTGCTCGCCGGCTGCTCCGGCGCCGCCGACACCGAGCCGCCCGGGAGCACCAGCGCCAAGGTGAACCCCTCGTCCGACGCCACCCCGACGTGGGCGCCGGTGACCGGATCACCGCAGGTCATCCCCGCCGTCCGGGACTTCCGCCGGGCCGAGGGGCGCGGCTGGCGCCCGTCCAAGGGGGCCCGTGTGGTGGTGCCGGCCGGCGAGAAGAGCAATGTCGCCGACGAGGCCCAGCTGATGGCCCGTGACCTCGGACTCACCGTCGTCTACGGCGACCAGAAGGTACGGCCCGGCGACATCGAGGTGAAGCTGACGGGCAAGAACAGTGACAACAACGTTCCCGTCCAGGGCGCCGCCGACGAGGCCTACACCCTCACCGCCGGCGGCACCAAGCTCACTCTCACGGCTCCCACCGACGCCGGAATCTTCTACGGCACCCGCACCGTCAAGCAGGCCGTCCACGCCGCCGGCGGACTTCCCGAGGGCACCATCCAGGACCGGCCGGGCCGCCCGCAGCGCGGACTGTCGCTGGACAACGCCCGGAAGCCGTTCACCCAGGACTGGATCGAGGCCCGGCTGAGGGAGATCGCCGACCTCAAGCTCAACCAGTTCCAGCTGCACTTCTCCGACGACCAGGGCTTCCGCATCCAGAGCGACACCCACCCCGAGATCGTCTCCGCCGACCATCTCACCAAGGCCCAGGTCCGCCAGATCATCGCGCTCGCGCGCAGCCTGCACATCTCCGTCGTCCCGGAGCTGGACTCGCCCGGCCACCTGGGCGCCGTGCTCGACCACTATCCCGCTCTGCAGCTGCGCAACGCCCAGGGCCGGGTGATCCATGGCGCGATCGACATCTCCAACCCCAAGTCGGCCCCGCTGGTCGACTCGCTGCTGCGGGAATTCAGTGAGCTGTTCACCAACCCCAAGGGCGCCCCGGCGTACTGGCACCTGGGCGGCGACGAGTACCAGGCGCTGATGTCGTCCTCCCCCGCCGCCTCGTATCCGCAGCTGGCGCGGGCCGCGCGGCAGAAGTACGGCTCCCGCGGCACCATCGAGGACCTGACGACCGGCTGGCTCAACGACCGGCAGAAGACCGTGGCGGCCAAGGGCAAGAACCGCGTCGAGGCCTGGAACGACGGATTCTTCGCCGGTGGGGTCGTGGCCGCGGACAAGAACCGGATGGTCGACTACTGGACCGGCAAGGAGGCCGGCAAGCGTGACCCCGCGGAATTCCTGCGCGAGGGCCGCAACGTCATGAACTTCAACGACGAGTACCTCTACTACGTGCTCGGCGAGCCCAATCAGTTCACCTATCCGACCGGGCAGCGGATCTACCAGAGCTGGACCCCGCGGGTGATCCGCGGCACCCAGCCGGTGGCGGTGCCCGTGAGCATGACGGGCCCGGACCGCATCCCCGGGGCGCGCTTCGCGATCTGGTGCGACCGGTCCCAGGCGCAGACGGCGGCGCAGGTGGCGGCCGGAATCCAGCTGCCGCTGGCGGCGCTGGCGCAGAAGACCTGGGACCCGCGGACGCCCGCCCTGTCCTGGACGGACTTCAAGGCGCTGGCCGGCCGGGTGTGAGAGACGACCCGGTAAGAAACGGGTGAGAGAACGAGGACGGCCGGGGCCGCCACCCCCCACAGGAGAGGCCCCGGCCGTCGTTCGCGAAGGGCCTGTGACGGCCCCCTATCCGGTACAGCGCCAGACGGCGCGAAAGCGTCACACGGGGTACGGGCAGGCGTACGGCCAGTGGTCTGGACGCAGGCCGGGACAGGCCCGTAACGTGCGGATCCGCGCCGGTCGGCGCACTGTTCAGGCCGTCGGCCGCGGCGGGAGAAAAGCCCTCCTCCCCGGGAGTTCCAGATGGATCCGTGCGCGTACTCCGCCGGAGCGTCGGTCGCTCGGCGCCCCTCTTCCCTCGACGCCGCCGCAGCGGGCGGCGCCCCCATCCCGGGTTCGGATCGTTTGCCCACACGGGATACGGTCTGCGGGAACATCCGGGTTACCGGCGGTTTCCGGCCGGCCGCGGCCGGCGGCGCGCGGTAGCCGGCCCGTCTCCGGCGCGTACGGAGGGCACTGCCCGCCCGAACGACACCGGGAACGGGGAGCCAAGGCCGGTGACACGGCCGAGCGAAGCAGTAATGCAGCAAGGACCGGGCGGCGGACATTCCGCGTGCGACAGGATGGACCCGTGCGAGGGGACGACATTCAGCCGGACGACCGTCGGCTGACGGTGGCCGTGCAGGCGGCACAGGACGGTGACGAGGCGGCGTTCCGTACCGTCTACCGCGCCGTGCATCCCCGACTGCTGGGATATGTACGGACCTTGGTGAGCGAACCGGATGTGGAGGATGTCGCCTCCGAGGCCTGGCTCCAGATCACCCGCGACCTCGCCCGCTTCAGCGGCGACGCCGACCGCTTCCGCGGCTGGGCCGCCCGCATCGCCCGCAACCGCGCCCTCGACCACATCAGGATGCGCGGCCGCCGACCGGCGACCGGCGGCGACGAAAGCGAACTGGCCGACACCCCCAGTGCCTCCGACACCGCGGGCGAGGCGCTCGAAGCCCTCGGCACCGGTCGCACCATGCGGCTGATAGCCCGGCTGCCGCAGGACCAGGCCGAGGCCGTGGTGCTCCGGGTGGTGGTCGGGCTCGATGCCAAGAGCGCCGCGCAGGTGCTCGGCAAGCGGCCCGGCGCGGTGCGCACCGCCGCACACCGCGGACTGCGGCGGCTCGCCGAGCTGATCGGCGAGGAGCCGGACGGCAACCAGGACGGACGTCGGGACAGCAGTCGGCAGCACGGCCCGGACGGCGGCGACGAGGGCGCCGACCAGGGTGAAGGAGCCCCCTCCGGCCGGCCCGTACAGGGCCCGCACGGAGGTGGCGGAACGGTGAATGGAGTGCCCGTACAGGGCAGAAGACGCCGCGACGGCGTGGCGGAATCGTACGTACCGGGTGTGACGGAAACGGCCGCACGAACGCAGAAGGACATGTGATGGCCGACGACCGGTACAACTGGCTCGACAAGGACACCGCGGAGCAATTGCTGCGCGGTGAACCGGTCAGTGCCCGGCACGGCGACGGCGCACGTGAACTCGAACAGCTTCTGGATGCCGCCGCCGCGGTCGCCGCAAGGACGCCCGAAACCGTCGAGCTGCCCGGCGAAGAGGCGGCCGTCGCCGCATTCCGCCAGGCTGCCCGCAGCGGCTCCGGCGCCCGCCACCGCGCCGCCGGCGAACCGTTCCCCGGCGCACGCACCGCCCACGCCGCGGACGTCGCCGAACGCACCCGGCTCGGCCGCCCCCTCCGGCGCGGCTTCGCCGTGGCCCTCGCCGCCTGCGCCATCGGCGGCGTCGCCGTCGCGGCCGGTACCGGCGTCCTACCCAGCCCTTTCCGGGGCGGCGAACCCGCACCCGCCGCCAGTGTCTCCGCCGCCGAAAGCCCCGGACCGTTCAACACCGGGGAGCCCGGCGCCCAGACCGACGGCACCACGGCGCAGACCCCCGACGCCACCCCCGGCGGACAGGACACCGCACCCGCCGAGACCCCCAGACCCGGCAGCAGCCCCGGCGCCGGCACGAGACCCGGCAGCGGCGCTCCGAGCGGCGGCACGGGGCACGGCCACGGCAAGCCCGGTGACGGCGGCACCCTTCCCGGCCACGAGGACAAGAAGAACTTTCTGCTCGCCCTGTGCCGGGACTACGAGTCCGGCAAACGGGACACCATGGACCGTGACACGCTGCGGCGCCTCGAAAGCAAGGCCGGCGGGGCGACGAAGGTGCACGTCTTCTGCCGCGCCTACCTGGCGCGGTACCAGAACGGTGGCGGCTCGGGCGGCAACGACGGCTTCGGCGGCGGCACCGGCGGATCCGGCCAGAGCAACGGCGGGTCGGGCGGCGACGAGGACGACGACGGACACCCGCCCCCGTCGCCCGGTGCCGGCCCCAGCTCCGGCACCTCCACCCCGGCCCCCGGCCCCTCGGCAACCGCCCCGGACCCCGGGAGTGCCACGCCGAGCGCATCCGCCACCGGCTAGACCGTGCCGGACGTCGCGAGCTCGCGCTGAACCGGGGCACGGCCCAGGTGTGACGTTTTTTGAACCCGTGACGCAGTAATGAATGAAGCCGACTGGTCATCGGCTGCGCGACGAGCCGGGGTTCCCCCCGTACCTACGGCTCCGCGCATTTGGCGCGGGCGGGGCACGTTCCCCCGGCCCTGCCCGCGCCCTTCCTTCCCCTCCCTCCGCCTTGCGATGCAGCTCGGCATCCGTGCATCAAATGAGGAGCCGAGACGGAGTGAGCGGTGGGGGTGCCCCCGCGCCCTTAAGGCGTGGGGAGAACGCAGTGCATCTGACGCCGTGCGCCGATCCGCCAGGGATTACGGGACAGCCCTTAGTGATAAACCACCACCTTGGTCCCCTTCCTCACCGTGTCGAAGAGGGCGGCGATCTTGGACTTGTCGCGGACGTTGACGCAGCCGTGTGAGGCGCCGCTGTAGCCGCGGGCGGCGAAGTCCGCGGAGTAGTGGACGGCCTGGCCGCCGCTGAAGAACATCGCGTACGGCATGGCCGTGTGGTAGAGCGTCGAGACGTGGTGGCGGCTCTTGAAGGTGAGGGCGAAGACGCCCTCGCGGGTGGGGGTGTACTGCGAGCCGAAGCGGACATCCATCGCCGAGACGATCCGGCCGTCCACCCTCCAGGTGAGGGTGTTGCTCCGCTTGCTGATGCAGATCACCTTCCCCTTCATGCAGCGCGGGTCGGGGGTGCCGACCGGCCTCGTGGTGGGCGGGTAGAGCTCGGTGTGCGACGGCCGGCGGGTCTGGGACCGCAGTGCCCGCCAGGCCGTGGGCTGCAGGGCGCCCGTACGGGGCAGGCCCTGCCGCCGCTGGAAGGCGCGGACCGAGGCGGTGGTCACGGATGCGTAGTAGCCCGTCGGGGCGCGGTCGAAGAGACCCAGCTGGCCCAGCCTCGCCTGGAGTTCGCGGACCTGTGCGCCGCGCGAGCCGGCCGCCATGAGCGGCCGGGCGGCGGCGGGCGAGTGGTGGGTGGTGCGGTGGGGGCGCGGCGCGGTGGTGTGCTTGGCCGCGGCCGGTGGTGCGTGACGGCCGAGAGGCGGGGGAGCGGGGGTGGTGGGGGCGTAGCGGGTGCCCTTGCTGTCCGGCGAACCGGATCCGGTGACCGTCACGGGGTGGCAGCCCACCGCCAGCGTCGCCACCACCAGCACCGCGGCCACCGCAGGCGCCGTACGTCTTCCACTGCTCCGCTGCATGCGCAACCCCCGCATCTCGGCGGCCCGACCGGCCATCGGAGACTCTTCCCAGTGCTGCGGGGCGGCGAACCTGCGGGCATGCTGTGAGCAAGGCGTATCCCCGATGCCGGTCACTCAGTGGGAGGCGTACACCCATGGCGCACGAGTCGGGCAGTGAGCGGTACAACGAGAGCGGCCTGCCCATCGAGCCGGTGTACGGGCCGGAGGCGCTGGACGGCTGGGACCCGGAGCGCAGCCTCGGCACGCCCGGCAGCTACCCCTTCACCCGTGGCGTCTACCCGTCGATGTACACCGGGCGGCCCTGGACGATGCGGCAGTACGCCGGCTTCGGAACCGCGCGCGAGTCCAACGCCCGCTACCGGCAGCTGATCGCCCACGGCACCACGGGGCTGTCGGTCGCCTTCGATCTGCCGACGCAGATGGGCCACGACTCGGACACCCCGATCGCCTCGGGCGAGGTCGGCAAGGTCGGGGTGGCCATCGACTCCGTCGAGGACATGCGGGTGCTGTTCGGCGGTATCCCGCTCGACAAGGTGTCGACGTCGATGACGATCAACGCGCCCGCCGGGCTGCTGCTGCTCCTCTACCAACTGGTGGGGGAGGAGGAAGGGGTGGCGGCCGGTCAGCTGAACGGAACGATTCAGAACGATGTGCTCAAGGAGTACATCGCGCGCGGGACCTACATCTTCCCGCCGCAGCCGTCGCTGCGGCTGACCGCGGACATCTTCCAGTACTGCCGGGCCGAGATCCCCCGGTGGAACACCATCTCCATCTCCGGCTACCACATGGCGGAGGCAGGCGCCTCGCCCGCGCAGGAGATCGCCTTCACGCTCGCCAACGGCATCGCCTATGTGCGCACCGCCGTTGCCGCCGGGATGGACGTCGACGACTTCGCGCCGCGGCTCTCCTTCTTCTTCGTCGCCCGTACGACGCTGCTGGAAGAGGTCGCCAAGTTCCGGGCCGCGCGCAGGATCTGGGCCCGGGTGATGCGGGAGGAGTTCGGTGCGAAGAACCCCAAGTCGCTGATGCTGCGGTTCCACACCCAGACCGCGGGGGTGCAGCTCACCGCCCAGCAGCCGGAGGTGAACCTGGCACGGGTCACCCTCCAGGGGCTCGCCGCCGTGCTCGGCGGCACCCAGTCGCTGCACACCAACTCCTTCGACGAGGCCATGGCCCTGCCCACTGACAAGTCGGCCCGCCTCGCGCTGCGTACCCAGCAGGTGCTCGCCTACGAGACCGATGTGACCGCCACCGTCGATCCGTTCGCCGGTTCCTACGCCGTCGAGTCGATGACGGACGAGGTCGAGGAGGCGGCCGTGGCGCTGATGCGGCGGGTCGAGGACATGGGCGGTGCGGTGGCCGCCATCGAGCGGGGTTTCCAGAAGGACGAGATCGAGCGCAACGCCTACCGCCTCGCGCAGGAGACGGACGCCGGCGAGCGGGTCGTGGTCGGCGTCAACCGCTTCCGGCTGGACGAGGAGGAGCCGTACGAGCCGCTGCGGGTCGACCCGGCGATCGAGGCCCAGCAGATCGAACGGCTCGTCGTGCTCCGGGACCGCCGTAATGCCCGTGCGGTATCGGCGGCCCTCGGCGATCTGCGCAAGGCCGCCGAGGGCACGGACAACGTCCTCCACCCCATGCGCGAGGCACTGCGGGCGAGGGCGACGGTGGGCGAGGTATGCGATGCGCTGCGGGAGGTGTGGGGGACGTATGTGCCCACGGATGCGTTCTGAGTGGGCAGTTGAAGGGGTGCCGGACGGACGGACCGTGCGGGCGGCTCTACGACCCGGGGGATGTGGCGGGCCGCGCAGGCTTCGTGATGGACGCAGTGCGCCGGCCAATGCGATGGGGGCCGTGAAGGCGGTGTGCGCGGGCGCCGGCCGGGCGGGTGCGGGAACTTGTGACCGCCGAGCTGGACTGAGTCACACTGGTGTGATGTCGTCACCCCGCCGCGCGTGCCCCGTCTGCACCCGAGAGATCGCCGTTGTCGGCGGCCGCTATGCCCGCCATGACCCGCCCGGCCGGCGGACGGTGCTGGAGCTGATCTCCTGCCCGGGGTCGCGCAGGATCGCGCCGATGATGGCGCCGGCGGAGAAGCTGTTCGACCCCGAGGAGCCGCCGATGCCGGGGCAGCAGCCGCTGTTCTGAGTCGGGGTGCCCGTCCTCTCACCCGTGACGGGTGCCCGCCCGAAACGCCAACTACGGTGCCAGCACGTCCAGTTCGGCCATCGCACCGGCCGTGATCTCGCGGGTCAGGGACTCCGCGCGCGCCGCGTCGCCGGTGCGTACCGCCTCCGCGACCTGGACATGGAGGGTGACCGCGGCCGGGTCGGGGTCGGTGAACATCACATGGTGCTGGGTGCGGCCGGTCAGGACGGCGGCGACCACATCGCCGAGCCGGGCGAACATCTCATTGCCGGAGGCGGTCAGTACGACCCGGTGGAAGGCCATGTCGTGGACGAGGTAGGCGTCGAGCTGCTGGCCGCGTGAGGTGGCGACCATGCCCATGGCCTGTTCGGTGAGTTCGGCGCACTGCGCGGGGGTGGCGTGCTGGGCGGCGAGGCCCGCGGCGGCCGGTTCGATCGCCGAGCGCAGCACGGTCAGCGAGCGCAGCTGGCGGGAGCGGTCCCGGCCGGCCAGCCGCCAGCCGATCACCCGCGGGTCGTAGACGTTCCACTCCTCGGTGGGGCGGACGGTCACCCCCACGCGGCGCCGGGAGGCGACCAGCTGCATGGATTCCAGTACCCGGATCGCCTCGCGGATGACCGTGCGTGAGACGTCGAAGCGCTGCTCCAGCTCGTCCGTGCGCAGGATCGTGCCCGGAGGGTAGTCGCCCGCGGTGATCGCGGGTCCGAGGGACTCCAGCACACGGGCGTGCAGTCCCTTCCCCTCGTTTTCCATGGGGCAAGCCTACGTTCCCGCACCCCGACCAATTAAGTATGACGTTTGCGTCACAGGCTCTTGAATACGTCGTACCTAATGAGTTTCATTGGGGACCGCACGGGGTCAATGAAGACAGCGAGGTACTACGGGATGAGCACCCCCGACGTGATCGTCGTGATGGGCGTGGCCGGCACCGGCAAGACCACGATCGGCCCGCTGGTGGCCCGTGAACTGGGCGTCCCGTACGCCGAGGGTGACGACTTCCATCCGCCCGCCAACATCGCCAAGATGTCGGCGGGCACCCCGCTGGACGATGACGACCGCGGCCCGTGGCTGGACGCCATCGGCGCCTGGGCGCACGAGCGGGCCGGGCACGGCGGTGTGGTCAGCAGCTCCGCGCTCAAGCGCGCCTATCGCGACCGGCTGCGTGCCGCCGCCCCCGGAGTCGTCTTTCTGCACCTCACCGGGGACCGCGCGCTGATCGAGGAGCGGATGGCCGAGCGCAGGGGCCACTTCATGCCGACCGCGCTGCTGGACTCCCAGTTCGCCACGCTCGAACCGCTCGGGCCCGACGAGTCCGGTGTCGCCGTGGACGTCTCCGGCACCCCGCAGGAGATCGCCGGGCGCGCGGTGGCCGCACTGCGCGCGACGGCCGGATAACCCCGCCCCGACACCCGCACCTCAGCACCCCCCTTTCCCCCTCCGTCCAACCAAGGGAATCTCCGTGACACATCTCAGCGTCGAGATGCTCGCAGCGGATGCGACCGAGCCCATCACCTCGGCCGGTCACGCACAGCTGGGCATCGCCGTCCTGGCCGGCATCGCCGTCATCGTCCTGCTCATCACCAAGTTCAAGCTGCACGCCTTTCTGTCGCTGATCATCGGTTCGCTGGTGCTCGGCGCGGTGGCCGGCGCACCGCTCGACAAGGCCATCACCAGCTTCTCGACGGGGCTGGGCACGACGGTCGCGGGCACGGGTGTGCTGATCGCGCTCGGTGCCGTCCTCGGCCGGCTGCTCGCCGACTCCGGCGGCGCGGACCAGATCGTCGACACGATCCTGGCGAGGGCGAGCCGGCGGGCGATGCCCTGGGCGATGGTGCTGATCGCCGGGATCGTGGGGCTGCCGATCTTCTTCGAGGTCGGCATCGTGCTGCTGATCCCCGTGGTGCTGCTGGTCGCCAAGCGCGGCAACTTCTCGCTGATGCGGATCGGCATCCCCGCGCTGGCCGGACTGTCCGTCATGCACGGGCTGATACCCCCGCACCCCGGTCCGCTGGTGGCGATCGACGCGGTCGGCGCGAACCTCGGCGTCACGCTGGCGCTCGGTGTGGTCGTCGCCATCCCGACCGCGATCATCGCCGGTCCGGTCTTCTCCCGTTACGCGGCCCGCTGGGTCGACATCCGCCCGCCCGAGAAGATGGTGCCCGAGCGCGCCTCCGACGACCTGACGAAGCGGCCCGGGTTCGGGATCACCGTGGCCACCGTGCTGCTGCCGGTGGTGATGATGATGGCCAAGGCGCTGGTGGACATCGTCATCGACGATCCGGAGGACCCCGTCCAGCGGGTCTTCGACGTCGTCGGCTCCCCGCTGATCGCGCTGCTCACCGCCGTCCTCGTCGCGATGTTCACGCTGGGCCGGGCGGCCGGCTTCACCCGCGGCCGGATCGCCACCACCGTCGAGAAGTCGCTCGCCCCGATCGCCGGTGTGGTGCTGATCGTCGGCGCGGGCGGCGGCTTCAAGCAGACGCTGGTGGACGCCGGCGTCGGCCAGATGATCCTGGACATCTCCAAGGGCTGGAACATCTCCGCGCTGCTGCTGGCCTGGCTGATCGCGGTCACCATCCGGCTCGCGACCGGCTCCGCGACGGTGGCCACCATCTCCGCCGCCGGGCTGGTCGCCCCGCTCGCCGCGGACATGAGCACCACCCATGCCGCACTGCTGGTGCTGGCCATCGGATGCGGTTCGCTGTTCTTCAGCCACGTCAACGACGCCGGATTCTGGCTGGTCAAGGAGTACTTCGGGATGAACGTCGGCCAGACGCTGAAGACCTGGTCGGTGATGGAGACGCTGATCTCGGTCGTCGGGATCGGGTGCGTCCTGCTGCTCTCCCTGGTCCTTTAGAGCCGGTCCGTGGGCCCGGTCCGTCGGGCCGTTGAACTTTCCGGACGGGTCACCGTCCCGGGCGCCCCACCCCCCTCAGGCGCCTGTCCCCGGCACGAGGCCGTACGAGCGGATTCCCGCTCGTACGGCCTCGTGCGCATGAGGGCGGGTCCCCGGTGTCCGCGGCCGGGGGCTTCGCACCGCGGCGTACGAGCACGACCGCCGCGAGGCCGACGGCCAGTCCGGCGGCGGTCTGCGGGCCGAACGGTTCGCCGAACATGGCGGCTCCCCACAGCGCCGTGACGGGTGCCATCAGGAACATCAGGGTGTTCACCGCGGTGATGCCGGAGCGCCTGAGGATCAGCCAGTACAGCCCGTACCCGCCGAAGGTGGACAGCGCCACCAGCCAGCAGACCGCGGCCCAGAAGGAGGGCGAGGCGGGCGGCCGTACGGAGCCGGTGCCCGCGGCGAGCGCGGTGAAGAGGACGGCGCTGGTGGTGCAGTGGACGGTCATCGACACCGACGGTGGGACCCGGGTGCGCGAGCGGCCTTCCAGGAACGTGGCCGCGACCAGCGAGGCCATCCCGAGGAACGGGACGAGGTACGCCCACCGGCTCACACCCGCGTCGGCCGAGGCGTCGGCCGTGGTGACCAGGGCGACGCCGCCCACGCCCAGGCACAGGCCGAGCCACTGCCGGCGGGAGACGTACTGGCGCAGCAACGGCCCGGCGAGCGCCCCGGCCACCAGGGGCTGGGTGCCATCGATCAGGGCCGTGGTGCCGCTGGAGACCCCGAGCTGGATCGCGTAGTAGACGGTGAACAGATAGCCGCTCTGTGACAGTGCGCCGACGGCGGCCTGCCGGGCCACGTCCCGTGCCGTCAGGCCCCGCCATGCGGCGCGGGCGGCGGTGGCCGCAACGAGGGCGAGGACGGCGGCGAGCGGCAGGAACCGCCACATCAGGAGCGTGACCGCGGGCGCGCTGCCCGCGCCGAGCTTGGCGCCGATGAAGCCGGAACTCCAGCACAGCACAAAGGCGGCCGAGAGCAGGAGCTGCATGCCACTCTCCTTCGGTAGACCGATCTGTATACCTCTCCTTTCACTATACAGATCGGTATACTTTTGACCATGGGTACTTCGGAGAAGCCTCGACGGATCACCATGACGCCTGCCGCGCGACGCGCCCTGGCGGCCGCCGAGCGGCTGTTCTACGAGCGCGGCATCCATGCCGTCGGGGTCGATCTGATCGCGGCCGAGGCCGGGGTGACGAAGAAGACCCTCTACGACCGGTTCGGCTCCAAGGAGCAGATCGTCGTGGAGTACCTCGCGGACCGCGATGAACGCTGGCGGGCCTTTCTCGCGCCGTACCTCGACGCCGCGCGGCCGTCACCCGCGGCGGGGGTCCTGGCGGTCTTCGACGCCTCTCGCGCCTGGTCGGCACGGCACAGCGCCAAGGGGTGCAGCATGGTCAACGCCCACGCCGAGATCAGCGATCCCGCCCACCCCGCGTACGCGATCATCACCGCGCAAAAGGAGTGGATGCTGGCGCTGTTCACCGATCTCGTCAGGGCCGCCGCCCCCGATGCCGGCCGGCTGGGCCGGGCGCTGATGCTCCTTCACGAAGGGGCCTTGGTCGCCCACGGCCTGGGCATCTTCCCCGACCCGATCGGTCAGGCCCGCGACGAGGCACAGACGCTGCTCACCGCCGCGGGGGTGGGGCCGTGACCGGTGGGGACGTGACCGCCGGCCGGTCCGCTGTGCCGGCCGGCGGTGTTCACCGGGCCGCCGCTGCCGTGCCCGCGCCGAGGTAGGCCCCGAGGGCCGCGGTGATCTGCGCCGTCGCGTCCTTCGCCGGTGCGGCGAGGGCGAGATAGCCGTCGGGGCGGACGAGGAGGACGGCGGGGCCGGGGCCGTAGGCGTCGCGGATATGGCCGTCGGTGTCGATCAGATCGGGGGCCGGGCCGCCGACGCGGACGAGGCGCAGCAGGGCCGGATCGGCGGGCAGCGCACTGTCGTCGATGCCCGTGCCGCCCAGGTCGAGCAGGGTGAAGTGCGGGCCCCGGAAGGCGTCGAAGAGCCGGGTGGGCTTGCCGTCGGCCGTGCTGCACGGGGCGTCGGGGGCCCGGTCGCCCGCGACGGGTGTGCCCTCGGCGAGGTCCCCGCGCAGCTCCTGCGTCAGCGGGCTGTCGGGGTAGCCGATGTCGAGCTGGTGCAGATCGCGGCCGCGGCGCAGGTCTCCGGAGCGGTGGAGCCGGGTGCTGGTGTCCAGGATGCGCGCGGCGATCGGGCGGCGCTCGGCCTCATAGGTGTCGAGCAGGGTGTCGGGGGCGCCGTGCCGCAGCACCTGTCCGAGCTTCCAGCCGAGGTTGTAGGCGTCCTGGACGCTGGTGTTCAGGCCCTGCCCGCCCGCCGGGGAGTGGATGTGCGCGGCATCGCCGGCCAGGAAGGCCCGGCCGGTGCGGTAGGTGTCCACCATGCCCGCCTTGGGGCGGAAGAGGGAGGACCACAGGACCTCGTGGATCTGCTCGGCGCCGAGGTGGGTGTGGAGCGCGAGCAGGGCACGGACCGCCTCGGGAGAGGTGTCCGGGGATTCGGTGGGGGCCGCGACGAGGGCCTGGAAGTGGTCGGTGCCGGCCAGCGGAAGGAGGGCGGCGAACCCGCCGTGCGGCAGGAACCAGCGGTGCCAGTGGTCCCGGTCGAGACCGTCCACCCGGACGTCGGCGAGCACCACGGCGACCGGCTCCAGCGACGGGCCGCTCATCTTGGTACCCAGCGCCCTGCGTATGGTGCTGCGCCCGCCGTCGGCGGCGACCAGATAAGCGCCGTGCACGGTGCGCTCGGCCCCGTCGGCGTGGCGCAGGCGGGCCGTCACACCGGCGGAGTCCTGGTCGAATGCGGTGAGTTCGGTGCGGAAGAGCACCTCGCCGCCGAGCTCCAGCAGCCGCTCGTACAGCAGCTCCTGATTGCGGAACTGCGGCACCATCAGGGTGTTTGCATGCGGGATGGCGGGCGTCGGGTCGACCCGCTCGATCATCTCGCTGACCTCGGCGATCCGGCCGTTCTCCCAGCGGGCCATCTTCGGGTAGAGGCCGCCGGCCGCCCGCACGGCGTCCAGCACCCCGAGGTCGTCGTAGACCTCCTGGGTGCGCGGCTGCAGGCCGGTGCCGCGGGCGCCGGGGGAGAGGCGGTCCTGCCGCTCGACGATCAGGGTGCGCACACCACGGCGGGCGAGGTCGATGCCCAGGGCGAGGCCGGTGGGGCCCGCGCCGGCGATGAGTACGTCGACGGCCGCGCCGTCGTCGGGCAGGGCGGCGCCGAAGGCGTCCTTAACGTTGTTAAGTTCCATGGTTCCGAGAATGGCCTTAACGGTGTTAAGTTGTCAACGTGGCATCGAAACTTGACCGGAACCTGGTGGTGGAAACCGCCCTGCGGCTACTGAACGAGGTGGGCCTCGACGGGCTCACCCTGCGGCGTATCGCCAAGGAGCTGAACGTCCAGGCCCCCGCGCTGTACTGGCACTTCAAGAACAAGCAGGAGCTGCTGGACGAGATGGCCACGGAGATGTTCCGGCGGATGTCCGGGTCGCTGGTGACCGGGGGAGCCGGCCAGGGTCCGTTCGACGGCACCTGGCAGGAAACGCTCCTCGCCGGCTGCCGGGGAATGCGCCGCGAACTGCTCGGCTACCGCGACGGCGGCAAGGTCTTCAGCGGCACGCGGATGACCGACGAGAGCTACGCCGGGCCGCTCAACGGCATGATGAGCCGCTTCACCGAGGCGGGCTTCACCCTGCGCGGCGCGGCGCGGGCCTGGTGGACGGCGTACAACTACACCGTGGGCCTGGTGATCGAGGAGCAGTCGGTCCACCCGGTGCCCGGACAGCCGGATACCCGCGACCCGGCCTACGACCTGGCCGACCGCGAGCGGCGCCTCGGCGCGGACTTTCCCCTCGCGGTGCTGGCCGGCCAGGAGCTGTTCGGCGACATCGAGCAGGTCTTCGAGGCCGGGCTGCGCATCATCGTGGCCGGGATCGCGGCCACCGTGGGCCCGGACGCGGCGGACTGATCAGCGCCGCGGGTCGATCGACCGCCTCAACGCGGGCGTCAGCGGACGCTCGACGAAGCGGTGCAGGACCCACGCGAGCAGCAGCATCAGTCCGACGGTCAGCGTCAGCGTCGCATACGAGGGCAGTCCGATGCCGTGGTGCAGCGCCCGCACCACGACCCAGCCCAGATGCTCGTGCACGAGGTAGAAGGGGTAGGTCAGCGCGCCGGCCACGGTCAGCCAACGCCAGTTCGCCCACTGCAGTTTGCCCAGCGCGACCGCCGCGACCAGGGCGAAGCCGAGGGTGACGACGGCGATGATGGCGGCCGTCGAGCGGTAGGAGAACGCGGTGGCCGACGGCGCGTGCCACAGCCCGGCGACCGCGTAATGCTGGCCGATCAGCCAGCTGACCAGCACTATCGCCCAGGCGATCGGATCGCGGGCGCCATAGCGGTGCAGCAGATACAGGCCCACCCCGCCGATGAAGAACGGGGCGTACTCGGGCATCAGGACCGTGTCGAGGAAGGGCTGGTGCGCGGCCTGCGCGAGCGCGGCGGCCAGCGTCCAGCCCGCGCAGAAGAACACCACCCGGCCGCGGGTGGCGCCGGGCAGGACGACACAGAGCGCGAAGAGGGCGTAGAAGCGCATCTCCGCCCAGAGGGTCCAGCACACCCCGAGCACCCGGTGCACGCCCAACGGCTGCTGCAGCATGGTCAGATTGGTCAGCACCTCGCTGGGCGGCAGCGCCTTGTAGGCGACCCAGGGGAGCGCGAAGACCGCGGTGATCAGCAGGACCGCGGCCCAGTACGCCGGATAGAGGCGGGAGATGCGGGAGGCGATGAACGCGCGCAGCGTCCGGCCCCAGCCGCTCAGGCAGATCACAAAGCCGCTGATCACGAAGAAGATCTGCACGCCCAGACAGCCGTAGGCGAACAGGGGTGCGGCGGTGGGGAATTGATGGGCCGGCGAACCGCCCCAGGCCTGCGATATCTCGCCGTTGCGCCCGCCGTAGTGGTACGCGGCGACCATCAGCGCGGCGAGCAGCCGCAGCCCGTCCAGGGCGCGCAGCCGCGACGAACCGCCGCGGCTGCGCCCCCGTATTGCAGGCTGCGGGGCAGTGGTGACGAGATCCGGCGCGACGGGCGGTGCGTCGGTCGTCAGTTGGGGCGTGCTCATCCGAACGCGGCTCGCTTCTTCAGCCGCCGCTGCACCGCACGCGCACGCCGCGCGACCCGGCGGACGGTGGCATTGCGCGGAAGGAACGACAGCTGGGACGGAAGCGCGCCGGGCAGCGCCAGCGCGGTCAGCCGGCGGCGCTTGAAGTAGCGCCAGGTGACCTGGTCGAGGTGGGCCGCGAGATAGCGCTCGGCGGCCGGCCGCAGCTGCGGATAGATCTGGTGCTGCATCGCATAGCCGACCGCGGTGATCAGGCCCTCGATGCTCTCGGCGGTGACGAAGGCGCGCGGACGCTCGCTGCGGTCCCCCAGGTCGGGCACCAGCGCGTCGACGAGGGTGACCGGGATCCGGTTGCTGTTCTGGTACGGCGCGAGCCGCTCCAGCAGCAGACCGGTGCCGGCCCGCGCGGTCGGCAGACCGTAGAACGTGGCCGCCGTCAGCAGTGCGGTGGAGAAGCAGCCGACGACCAGCGCGGGCCGCATCCGCTGGTAGAGCACCTCGGCCAGCACCGGGCTGTCCAGCACGGTCAGCGTGATGTCCAGCTTCTCGGCCTCCCGCTCCAGCAGCCGCGACCAGCGGGCCGGCGCGGACGGGTGCGGTTTGAAGACGATCTCGCGGTGGCCGCGCTCGGCGGCGCCGCGCACCATCCGCACATGCAGCTCCTCTTCCTCCTCGGGGGTGAGGATGCCCAGCGCGGAGAGGTACTGGCCGAGCAGCAGCGCGGCGCCCTCCGGGACCGCCACCTCGCCACTGACGTCGGAGAGTTCGGCCAGCACCTTGGTGAAGGCATCGGTCGGCACGGTCTGCGGCCGGACGTCGAACTCGGTGAGCAGCAGCGGCATCAGGCCCGGCACCAGATCCAGATGCAGCAGCCGGTTGATACGGGTGCCGACCAGCGGGTCGAGCTTGTTGCGGGTGGGCCCGTAGCTCATCAGCCCGTCGGCGTAGACGTCGATCGGCGCGTCCGGGAACAGCTGGGCGATCGCCAGCGCCGGGTTGACCTGGATGGACTCCACGACCAGCTCGATGTGGTCGTCGCCCAGGCCCCACAGCAGCCGCAGATGCCGCTCCCACAGCGGGACGTCGTCCGAGCGCGGCGACCAGCCGCCGGGGTGGAACGGGCTGATCGTCTCGTTCCACGACAGCACCCCGTCGAAGCGGCCGCGCAGCCGCTCGAAGCCGGGCATGGTGTCCAGCGACGCGGTGGTCTCCGGGGTCGTCGCGTTGTTGCTGAGCAGCAGCAGCCGGCGGTCGGCCGGTGCGAAGCAGTCGGCGTCCAGTGCGGCGGCGAGCGTCGCCGCACCGTAGAGCGTGGACGCCACGAAGATCTGGGTACGCGGTCGGGTGGACATCAGGCGGCGACCTCCGCCGGGACAGGGCGACGGCGCAGCCGCCGCAGCCGGGACGCGCGCTGCACATCCATCGAATCCAGGGCTTCCTTCAGTACGTCCTGCGGCATGCGTTTCATGGCCGCGGCGCTCATCGAGCGCAATTTACGGGCCACCTGCGGTTCGAAACGTTCGATCGAACCGAGATGGTGGGAAATGATCGCGCAATACGTGCGCACCGCCTTCGGCAGCAGAAGATCAGCATTGTGGTCCTGAGCCGTTTCCTCGATCACCTGATCGAAGGCGCGAATGAAGTCCAATTGCCGCACATCCCCGATCTGGGTCAGTGAGGACGCCACTCCGCGCCGGTAGAAAACCCCGAGCAGCCCGACCACCGCCATGGACTTCGCCTCGCGGTGCAGCCGCCAGATCCACGGGCGGTCCTCCGCGGTACGCAGTCCGTCCCTGAAATGCAGCACCCCCTCGTCCAGCAGCCGGCGGTGGTACATCCCGGCCCAGGCGAAGGCGTAGTCGACGGAGGTGGAGCGGTCCGCGGGCAGGATCACCTCGCGCGGGTCCATCACCACCCCGCGCCGGCCGTGCGGAACACGGTGGACGGTGCGCGCGCGGGCGGTGCACTGGACATGGTCGGTACGGACGAAGTCACATCCCAACTCCTCGATACTGCGGAGGAGTTCGGGGTAGTAGCCGGGGGCGAGCCAGTCGTCGCCGTCCAGGAAGGTGACGTACTCGCCGCGGGCCTCGTCCAGGCCGGTGTTCCGGGCGGTGGCCAGGCCGCCGTTCTGTTCGTGCCGCAGGAGTCTGGCGCCCGGCAGCTCGCGCTCGGCGCGCGCGAGAATCTCCGGGGTCTCGTCGCGGGAACAGTCGTCGACGAGCAGGAATTCAAAGTCCTCGCGGGCGTTGGCCGCCAGGCTTTTCAGGGTGTCGGGCGCGTATGTCTGCACGTTGTAGAACGGCACGATGACGGAGAGCTTAACCACCTGGGTGACGTTAGGCGCGGAGGCGGCATTCGTCTTTACCGGGTGCGGACCGCAAGGTGAACGAAGAATGTCGGGACGGTTAACCAGGCCGACAAGCGAGCCGGTTAGTCATTCGTCGACCCGCTGTTAACCCTTTGTTGCGGCCCAGTTGGCCCGCCAAACGGAATGGCTTCCTAGCGTCTTGGACGTGCCATCACGTACCAGCTCTTCGCCGCGGGTCGCCGTACTCGCCGACTCGGATACCCGATGGAAATGGGGCGCTTTGACAGCGTACCGAATCCAATCGGACATCCGCCTCGACGGCTACCTTCTCCGCGGCCGCGCCACTCCCACGGTCCGCCAGCTCGACGAGGTCGGCGCCCGTGCGGACTCGCTGCGCGAAATCAGGGGCGTCGACTTCGTGCGGTCCATCGACCGTACGCGCTACGACGTCGTCGTGCTGGCCTGTGTCGGTGGTGCGGTGCAGGCGATGCTGCACGGCCTCGCCCGCGCCTGGCAGCGTGCCGAACGCCGCCCCGTCGTCGTCACCGGCTATGTCGGCGTGGTCTACGAGAAGCTCGCTGACGGGCTGCTGCTGCGGCACGGCGCGGATGTCGTCCTCGCCAACTCCCGGCACGACGCGGACCGGTTCCGCGAGGTCTACCGCGGGGTCGGAGCCGACGGCGGCAGCGTCGTCGAGTGCGCCCTGCCGTTCCTCGGCGGCGCGCGCTACCGCGGCGAGAGCGCCACCGGCGCGCGTGACCCCTACACCGTGGTGTTCGCCGCCCAGCCCTCCGTCCCGGAGAGCCGCGCGGACCGGTCGTACCTGCTGCGCCGGGCCGTGGAGCACGCCCGCCGGCACCCGGACCGCGAGGTGCTGATCAAGCTCCGCAGCAAGCCGGGCGAGCACACCACCCATATCGAGGAACTGCCCTACCAGAAGCTCGCCGGCAAGGCCGCCGGCGGCCTGCCCGCCAACTGCCGCCTGGTGTACGGCAACATGGGCGAGGTCCTGGACCGCACGGACCTGATGGTGACGGTCAGCTCGACCGCCGCCCTGGAGTCGCTGCACCGCGGCATCCCCACCGCCGTCCTCACCGACCTCGGCATCCGCGAGGTCCTCGGCAACCACCACTTCCTCGGCTCCGGCTGCCTCGCCTCCTGGGACGAGCTGGACGCCGGACACCGCCCGGAGCCCGACGCCCACTGGCTCGCCCGGCAGGGCGTCGCTGCCGAGGGGGACTACGAGCAGGCCTTCGACGCCGCCCGCGCCCGGGTCACCGAGCTGCGCACCGCCGACCGGCTGCCGCCGATCACCCCGTACTACACACCCCGCACCGCCCCCGGCTACCTCCCCGGCCTCCTCGCCCGGCACGGCCTGGACCCGCACGGCGAGCCGGTCGCCGGCTACGCGGACGCCCCCGAGGAGACCGGCGGACTGCGCCGGGTCGCCCGCGAGACGGTCCGCGAGGCCGCCCGCGGCGCCTACCGCCACGGCGTCCAGCGCGTCGCCCCCGCCATCCGCCGCTGGGGGCAGCTGTGACCCTCCCGCCGCCCGCCAGCCCCCGGAGCCCGCACGGCCCCCGGAAGGAGCCCGAAATGCCGCCGACCCCGCAGAGCAGCCCGCCGACCGTGGTTGCCGTGATCCCCGCCCGCGGCGGATCCAAGGGCGTGCCCGCCAAGAACCTCGCCGCCGTCGGGGGAGTGCCCCTGGTGGCCCGCGCGGTCCGCGAATGCCGCGCCGCCCGCCTGGTCACCGACGTCGTGGTGTCCACCGACGACGCCGGGATCGCGGCCGCGGCCCGCGGCGCCGGAGCGGTCGTCGTACGGCGCCCCGGCGACATCGCGGGCGACACCGCCACCAGCGAGGCCGCCGTGCTGCACGCCATGGACGCCTACGAGGGCGAGCACGGCACCCGGGTCGACGCGGTGCTGCTGGTCCAGTGCACCAGCCCGTTCATCGTCCGCGAGGACATCGACTCGGTGGCCGCCGCGGTCGTCGAGGGCGGCGCCGACAGCGCGCTGACCGTGGCACCGTTCCACGGCTTCGTCTGGCGCGATGCCGCCGATGACGCGGGGGTGAGCCCGGCTCCCGCCGAGCGGCCCGCCGGCGCCACGGTCCCCGCGCAGCCCGTCGTCACCGCCCCGGCCCCCGTCACCACCGCAGGCGGCTACGGCGTCAACCACGACAAGTCCTTCCGGCCGCGCCGCCAGGACCGCCCCCAGGACCTGCTGGAGACCGGCGCCGCCTACGCCATGGACGCGACCGGCTTCCGCGCCGCCGGCCACCGCTTCTTCGGCCGCACCGAGCTGGTCCGTACCGACCCCGCCCGGGTGCTGGAGATCGACGATCCGCACGACCTGGCCCGCGCCCGCGCGCTCGCGCCGCTGCTGGACGCCCCGCGGCCCGGCGCCCTCCCCACCCTCGACGACATCGACGCCGTCGTCCTCGACTTCGACGGCACCCAGACGGACGACCGGGTGCTGATCGACGCCGACGGACGGGAGATCGTCGCGGTGCACCGCGGCGACGGCCTCGGCATCGCCGCCCTGCGCAAGGCGGAGCTGAAGCTGCTGATCCTGTCCACGGAGACCAACCCGGTCGTCGCCGCACGGGCCCGCAAGCTGCGGGTGCCCGTCCTGCACGGCATCGACCGCAAGGACCTCGCCCTCAAGCAGTGGTGCGAGGAAGCGGGCATCGCGCCCGAGCGCGTGCTCTACGTCGGCAACGACGTCAACGACCTCCCGTGCTTCGACCTCGTCGGCTGGCCCGTCGCGGTCGCCGGGGCCCACGACGTGGTGCGCGGCGCGGCCCGCGCGGTCACCGCGACGCCCGGAGGCAGCGGCGCGATCCGCGAGATCGCCGCCTGGCTCCTGGGCCCGTCCCTGTAACCCACCCAGACCCCCCCCGCACCACCCTGATCAACCCGCACACCCCCTGATCGACACGAAGGAATCCTCCCCATGAGCAGCAACTCCCGCCTCCGCACCCTCGGCTCCCGCGAGGCCGGCCCCGGCCGCCCCGTCTACGTCACCGGCGAGATCGGCATCAACCACAACGGTGACCTGGAGAACGCGTTCGCGCTGATCGACGCCGCCGCCGACGCCGGCTGTGACGCGGTGAAGTTCCAGAAGCGGACCCCGGAGATCTGCACCCCGCGCGACCAGTGGGACATCGAGCGTGACACCCCCTGGGGCCGGATGACCTACATCGACTACCGCCACCGTGTGGAGTTCGACGAGGACGGCTACCGCGCCATCGACGAGTACTGCAAGAAGCGCGGCATCGCCTGGTTCGCCTCCCCGTGGGACGTCGAGTCCGTCGCCTTCCTGGAGAAGTTCGACGTGCCCTGCTACAAGGTCGCCTCCGCCTCGCTCACCGACGACGACCTGCTGCGTGCCATGCGCGCCACCGGCCGCACCGTCATCCTCTCGACGGGCATGTCCACCCCCAAGCAGATCCGGCACGCCGTCGAGGTCCTGGGCAGCGAGAACATCCTGCTCTGCCACGCCACCAGCACCTACCCGGCCAAGGCCGAGGAGCTCAACCTGCGGATGATCAACACCCTGCAGGACGAGTACCCCAACGTCCCGATCGGCTACAGCGGCCACGAGACCGGTCTGCAGACCACCCTCGCCGCGGTCGCCCTCGGCGCCACCTTCGTCGAGCGCCACATCACCCTCGACCGCGCGATGTGGGGCTCCGACCAGGCCGCCTCCGTCGAGCCCGGCGGCCTGTCCCGCCTGGTCCGTGACATCCGCACCATCGAGGAGTCCCTCGGTGACGGCGTCAAGAAGGTCTACGAGAGCGAGCTCGGCCCGATGAAGAAGCTGCGCCGCGTCGCCGGCGTGGTGGCCGAGACCGAGGCCGGCGCCGAGCCGGCGGCGGTCTGACGGCCGGGCCGACGAACCGACGGGAACGATGGTGAGCTCACCTGAAGGGACCCGCGCCGGGTCCGTCACGCCCGGCGCCGGGGTCCCGCCCCAGGAGACGACGGGTACTCCCGCCCGTCGTCTCCTGGGGGTGCCGCGGCAGCGCTACCGGACCGCACGCGCCGGTGCCGGCCCGAACGCCGCCGCTCCCCGGGGCACCACCCTCGCGTTCGTCGAGAGCCCGGTGCAGCTGCTGAACGTCCTGGAATGGGCGCACACGGCACGGGCCACCGCGCTCACCGTCGTCGTGCTCTCCCCGCAGGACCCGATGACCCGCGGCCAGCTGCGCCGGATGGCCGAACTCGCCCGCGACGAAGGCCATGAGGTGCGCTGGGAAGAGGCCCGCGGCGGCCCGGCCGCACCCATGCGCACCGTCGGCGGGCTCACCCCGCTGCTGCGCCGGGCCCGCCGCATCGTCATCGGCGACCCGTTCTCCCGCTACGTCCAGCTGCTGCTCACCCTCACCAAGGCGCGCGATCTGGTCGTGGTCGACGACGGCACCGCCACCATGGAGTTCATCTCCCAACTCGCCCGCGGCGAACGGCTGGTGCGCTGGCACCGCAACGGCAGCGGGCGCGGCCCGCGGGACCTGGTCTTCGCGCCGTTCTCGGCCACCGCCCGGCGCCGGCTCACCCCGGCACCCGAGGGCGGCCGGCGCACCGTCGGCCTGTTCAGCTCGATGCCCGTCGAGGCACCGCCGGGCGTCGAGGTCATCACCAACGAGTTCGCCTGGACCCGCGGCCGCTTCGGCCCGCCCCGGCTCACCCGCGCCGCGGACATCGTCGGCACCTCGCTGGTGGAGACCGGAGTCGTGGACGACGACCGCTATCTGGCGGCGGTCCGCACGCTGGCCCGTACGCACGGCGCCACCCGCTACTTCGCACACCGCAAGGAGAGCACCGACAAGCTGCGCCGGCTCGTCGCGGAGACCGGCCTGGAGATCGTCCGCCCCGATCTGCCGCTCGAACTGATCGCCCGGCGCGGCCCCATCGGACGGCTGATCCTCAGCTTCCCCTCCACCGTCGTGCACACCCTGCCGCTCGCTCTGCTGGGCACCGAGGTCAAGGTCGCGGTCTGTGACATCGATCCGGAGTGGCTGACGGCCCACGCCTCACCGCGCGCCCAGGGTTTCCTCGACGGGGTCACCGGCACCGCCCGCGACGTGCAGCGACTGCCGTTCACCCAGCGGACGGCCGCCGGGTGAACGAGCGCGGGAAGCCTTACTGCATACCCGTCGCATAAACCGTCCATGCGCCGAGCGGCCTAGATTTTCTTCCCCTAACGGGCTGAACTTTTGTTGATCGAAGGACAGTTGCCCCATCGAGGCCCGTAACCTTCCACGGGTGAACCACTCGATCTCCCGCGATGCCGGCGCCGCCCGTACTCCCGCCGGGGACCAGCTCCCCGGCTCCCTCCCCGAGGCGCTGCGCGCCGAACTCGGCCTCTTCCGACGCGACTTGCACAGGCACCCCGAGCTCGGCAACCAGGAGTTCCGGACCACCGCGGCGCTCAAGGAACGGCTGGAGCGGGCCGGTCTGCGGCCCCGGGTACTGGCCATCGGCACCGGCCTGATCTGTGACATCGGCACCCCGGACGCCACGGCCGACGGACGGGCGCTCGCCACGGCCCCCGACCGCCCCCTGCTGGCCCTGCGCGCGGACATCGACGCCCTGCCCATCCCGGACACCAAGACCGTCGACTACGCCTCGACGGTCCCCGGCCGCGCGCACGCCTGCGGCCACGACGTGCACACCTCCGTCGTCCTCGGTGCCGGTCTGGTCCTGGCCGAGCTGGCCCGCGCCGGCGCCCTGCCGCGCCCCGTGCGGCTGATCTTCCAGCCGGCCGAGGAGGTGCTGCCGGGCGGCGCCTCCGACGCGATCGAGTCCGGCGCCCTGGAGGGCGTCGGCCGGATCCTCGCCGTGCACTGCGACCCGCGCGTCGACGCCGGCCGGATCGGGCTCCGTACGGGAGCGATCACCTCGGCCTGCGACCGTCTGGAGGTCGAGCTGGACGGCCCCGGCGGCCACACCGCCCGCCCGCACCTGACCACCGACATGGTCACCGCCGCGTCCCGGGTCGCCGTGGACGTACCGGCGCTGCTGTCCCGCCGGGTCGACGCCCGTGCCGGTCTCGCCGTCACCTGGGGCCGTCTGGCATCGGGCCACGCCTGCAATGTGATCCCGCAGCACGCCGAACTCTCCGGCACGGTCCGCTGTCTCGATCTCGACGCCTGGCGCAAGGCCCCGGACCTGGTGCATGCGGCGATCGACGAGGTGGCCGCGCTGCACGGCGCGAAGTCGCAGATCACCTACGTCCGCGGGGTGCCGCCGGTGGTCAACGAGCCGGTCACCGTCCAGCTGCTGCACTCCGCGATGGCCGCCCGCCGTGGTGAGGGCGCCATCGAGGACACCGAGCAGTCCCTCGGCGGCGAGGACTTCTCCTGGTACCTCGAACATGTCCCGGGCGCGATGGCCCGCCTCGGCGTCCACCCGCCCGCCGAGGCCACGCGCCGGGATCTGCACCGTGGTGACTTCGATGTGGACGAGCAGGCGATCAAGGTAGGCGTCGAACTCTTCACCGCTGCGGCGCTGCTTGCTGCCACTCCGTCGTAACCCCAGGTAGTGGTGGCCGTCAGCGCCCGTTCGCGACGATCCGATAACGGCTTCAGACGTCCCCTATTTCTGGCATCTACGCGCGTTACGATGCCGCGGAATCAGCGCCGACGGAGGCGCTACGAGTCGAAGGGGCCCCACGTGCGCCGGGTATCCAAGATCGTTGCCGCGGGCATCGCCACCGCGGCCCTCACTGTCTCGCTGAGCGCCTGCGGTGAATCGTCCACCGAGTCCGGTGGCAAGAACAAGGGCGTCGGACTCGCCTTTGACGTCGGCGGCCGGGACGACCACTCGTTCAACGAGGCGGCGGCCCGTGGCGTGGACAAGGCCGAGAAGGACCTCGGTGTGAAGTCCAAGATGATGACCGCCAAGAACGGTGAGACCGAGGCGGACCGCGAGCAGCGGCTGTCCTCGCTGGCCGAGGCGGGCTTCAACCCCGTCATCGGCGTCGGCTTCAACTACGGCAAGTCCGTCAACAAGGTCGCCAAGGACTACCCGGACACCACCTTCGGTGTGGTCGACTCCCCCTCCCAGGCCAAGAACGTCTACGGCATGGTCTTCGCCGAGCACGAGGGCTCCTACCTCGCCGGTGTCGCCGCCGCGCTGAAGAGCAAGACCCACAAGGTCGGCTTCATCGGCGGCGTGAACAACGCGCTGATCCAGAAGTTCCAGGCCGGCTTCGAGCAGGGCGTCCGGGACACCGACAAGAAGGCCAAGATCACCTCCGAGTACCTCTACGCCAACGACGACAAGGGCTTCAACGACCCGGCCGCCGCGAAGGGCAAGGCCAAGGGCATGCTCGACGCCGGCATCGACGTCATCTACACCGCGGCCGGCCAGTCCGGCAACGGCTCGATCGAGACGGTCGCCGGCAAGAAGGGCACCTGGGCGATCGGCGTCGACTCCGACCAGTACCTGCAGCCGGGTCTGACCCAGTACAAGAGCTCGATCCTCACCTCGGTGATGAAGAACGTCGATGTGGCGGTCTACGACCTCGTCAAGAGCGTCAAGGACAAGAAGCCGCTGACCGGCAACAAGAGCTACACCCTCAAGGACAACGGCGTGCGGCTGTCCACCTCGGGCGGCTTCATCGACGACATCCAGGGCAAGATCGACGCGGCGAAGAAGAAGATCGCGTCGGGCCAGGTGAAGGTCAGCGACACCCCCACCAAGCAGTAGGGCTCGTCCGGGCCGGGCACGCTGGCCACCGAGCCGCCGTGCCG
>NZ_JBSHAW010000047.1:0-70679 GCF_053611685.1 Streptomyces sp. NPDC054786
GGGGGGGGGGGGGGGGGGGGCCCGCGGGCCCCCCGCGGGGGGGGGGCCGCCCGGGCGGGGGGGTTTTTGTTGGCCCGCCGGCCGGGCCGGGGGGGGCCCGGCCGGACGTCGTTCGGCATCGCCGGGCGCCCTTCGGCACCGCCCTGCCTCGTGCGGCACCGGTCCGGGCGTCATGCGGGAGCGCCCGGACCGGTGCCGTCGGGCTCAGGCCTCCGCGTCCGCGTGCAGGCTCATGGGGCCGGTGTAGATTTCGGTGCTGTCCTCGAAGAGCCTGACCTGGTCGACGCCGCCCTCGAGGAGAGCCTTCCACTCCTCGCCGATCCAGGACTCCGCGTCGCCCTGCGTGGTGAACTCCTCCGGTTGCACGGCCGGCGCCGTCTCCGAACCGTCGGCCTTCTCGAACCGCCACGTCCACGCCATGTGCGCCTCCTGGATCCCACCGAGTACGAATCTGTGCCACCGCGGGGCGCGTCCTGCGCACTCCGCCGTGCCGTGCTTCCGTGCTGATCGGCAGCCTAACGGCCGTGTCGAGTCCGCCCCCGCCGCGCCCGCCCGGCGCGGACGCGAGAAACTCTGCGGTGTGGATGTGACTCTCCTCGGCACCGGAGCCCCGCAGGGGCTGCCGCGCCCCGGCTGCCCGTGTGCCGCCTGTGCGACCGCCGTCGGCGACGAGGCGCGGGCGGCGACCGCGCTGCTCGTCGACGGCGCGTTGATGATCGATCTGACGCCGGGCCCGGCCTTTGCTGCCGCCCGTGCCGGGCAGTCGCTGGCGGGCGTGCGGCAGGTGCTGCTCTCGCATCCGCACGACGGTCCGGTGATGGAGGTGCCGGCCGGGCTGCCGCAGCCGGGCCGGGTCGCGGACGGGAGGGAGCTGGCGCTGCTCGACGGGCACCGGGTGCGCGCCGTCGCGGTGGACATCCCGGGTACCGGCTATGAGATCTCCGGCGCCGACGGCGAGCGGCTGCTGTACCTGCCGCCGGGCGCGGCGCCGGCCGGGCTGGGCGACGGGAACGGCCGGTCGGCGGGCGGCGGATACGAGGGCACGGGCGGCACCGGTCCGTACGACCTGGTGCTGCTCGACGTACTGGAGCGGCCCGATGCGCTGGCCAGGCTACGGGCGAGCGGCGCGGTCGACGCGGCGACGGACGTGGTCGCGGTGCACATCGACCACGGCGTGCCGCCGGGGCCCGAACTGCATCGCCGGCTGGCGGCGGTGGGGGCCCGCGCGGTGGCGGACGGCAGCACGCTGATGGTCGGCGAGTTCCACGCGGTGCCGGATCTGCCGCGGCGGACCCTGGTGCTGGGCGGGGCGCGCAGCGGGAAGTCGGTGGAGGCGGAGCGGCGGCTCGCGGCCTTCCCTGGCGTGGTGTACGTGGCCACCGGGGGCACCCGGGACGGCGACCAGGACTGGGCGCAGCGGGTCTCGCTGCACCGCGAGCGGCGGCCCAGCAGCTGGCGCACCGTCGAGACCTGCGATCTGGTGCCGCTGCTGGCGGCGAGCGGGCCCGGCGCGGACCCCGGCACCGGCCGCCCGGCCGAGGCGTCGCCGCTGCTCATCGACTGTCTGGCGCTGTGGCTGACGCATGTCATGGACGAGGTCGGGGCGTGGGACGACGCGACCTGGGAGGCCGGTGGCCGCAAGGCGCTGCGGGAGCGCACCGATGCGCTGGTGGCGGCGGTACGGGAGACGCACCGGCAGGTGGTGGCGGTGAGCAACGAGGTCGGCTCCGGCGTCGTCCCGGCGAGCGCGGCGGGCCGTCGGTTCCGTGACGAACTGGGGCGGCTGAACGCGGCGTTCGGCGCGGAGTGCGAGCAGGTGCTGCTGGTGGTCGCGGGCCAGGCGCTTGCGCTGCGTGGATGACGGACGGCCGGTGGGGCCCGTGTCCGCTTGCCCGGGGGCGCGGCGCCGGGTGCTCTTGACCCGTGACCGAATCCGAGCGGACCGAATCCGAAGCGCCGGCCGGGTGGGGAGCGGGGGCCGCCCGGGAGCCGGGAGGGCGCTTGCGGCGTTTCGACGCGGCCGTACGTGCCTATCTGCAACGGCATCCGGAGGCGACGGTGGTCGCGCTCGGCGAGGGGCTCGGCACCGGGTTCTGGCGGCTGGACAACGGGCGGCTCACCTGGCTGACGGTGGTGCCGCCGGAGACCGCGGCGGTGCGCCGGATGCTGCTTCCGGACGGCGCCCGGCGGCGTACCGTCGCCCGCGCGGTGACCGATCTCGGCTGGCTGGACGCGGTGCGGGAGCCGTGGCGCGGGGTCATCATCACGGCTCCCGGGGTGCTGATGCGGCTGCCGCCGGCCGCGGTGCACGCACTGCTGGCGGCGTGTGCGGAGCGGTTTCCCGGTGGTGTGCTGGTCTTTGACGCGCTGCCACGGCGGGCGGCCGCGCTGGTCCGGCTGGCCTCCGGAGCGGGCGGCCGGTGGCCGGTTCCGGTGCGTTGGGGGCTGGAGCGTGCCCAACTGCCGCGGCTGGCCGGTGCCCACCCGGGCATCGCCGCGGTGCGTGAACTCGGCCCGGTGCCGGCTTCGCCGGAACGTCCGGTGACGGGCGGCCTGCCGGCGCGGCTGGTGTGGCCGGTGCGCCGCGTCCCGGTACTGCGCGCACTGACGCCGCTGGTGTGCGAGGTCCGGTTCGCACCGGCCCGATCCCCCCGGCGCGCCTCGTCAGCGGTGAGTTGACGGTAATCTGCGCCCAATGAGCGCCTTGAACCTCGACGACTTCGCCCATCTGATCGAGCGCCCCGATGGCGGGGTGCGCCGTGACGCCGAGGAGCGGCGGGCACAGCTGGCCGTGCCGCCGGGTGCGCTCGGCCGCCTCGACGAGCTGGGTGAGTGGCTGGCCGCGGCGCAGCAACAGGTGCCGGTGCGGCCCGTCGAGCGGCCGCGCGCGCTGCTGTTCGCGGGCGATCACGGGGTGGCCGAGCTCGGGGTGTCGGCCCGGCCGGCCGGCGGCACCAAGGAACTCGTACGGGCCGTGCTGGACGGGGCGAGCCCGGCCGCGGTGCTGGCCCGTGGCGCCGGGGCGCAGCTGCGTGTGGTGGATCTGTCGGTGGACTGCGACCCGGAGGAGCTGCCCGAGGACGTCACCCGGCACCGGGTGCGGCGCGGTTCCGGGCGCATCGATATCGAGGACGCGCTGACGGCGGAGGAGGCCGAGGCGGCGTTCCGGGCCGGGATGGCCGTCGCGGACGAGGAGGCGGACGCCGGTACCGATCTGGTGGTGCTGGGCGATCTGAGCGTCGGCGGGACGACCGCCGCGAGCACCCTGATCGCCGCGCTGTGCGGCACGGATGCCTCGGTGGTCACCGGACGGGGCGGGGCCCCCATCGACGATCTGGCCTGGATGCGCAAGTGCGCGGCGATCCGCGACGCACTGCGGCGGGCCCGTCCGGTGCTCGGCGACCAGCTGGAGCTGCTGGCCACGGTCGGCGGCGCGGATCTGACCGCGATGACCGGCTTTCTCCTGCAGAGCGCGGTGCGCCGTACGCCGGTGATCCTGGACGGGGTGGTCTCGGCGGCCTGTGCGCTGGTGGCGCAGCGGGTGGCGTTCCGGGCTCCGGACTGGTGGGTGGCCGGTCAGGCGAGCGGGGAGCCGGCGCAGGCGAAGGCGCTGGACCGGATCGCACTCAACCCTCTGCTCGACCACGGCGTCACTGCTGGAGAGGGGACGGGGGCGCTGCTGGCCCTGCCATTGGTGCAGGCGGCCGCGGCCCTGGCGGCAGAACTGCCCGTACGCGACTGACCCGGCACCGGCCTACCCTGGCCGGCCACCGTACGAAGCGATCGGACGAGCGCCCGGCCAGGGCGCTCATCACTTCACGCCCGTACCGGACCACCGGCGGCGCCCCATAAGATCACGGTTTACACGTTTTCTGGGAGACATCGCTTGAGTCCGGACGAAGACCGCCCCCCTCGCGGCACGTGGTCACAGCGTGGTGCCGCATTCGGCATCTGGTATCTGCGCACGGTCACCTTCATCAATTTGCTGAGCGCGGTATGGGTGTCGTTCGGCAATGACATCCGCCGGCACAACATTGCGGAATTCTTCACTCCGTATCTGCTGACGGCGGGGTTCGCCTCCGGCGCCTTCTCGCTCTTCCTGTCGGTGACCCTGCGCCGCCGCAAGCGGGCGGCATGGATTTTGAATCTGGTGCTGTCCGGGCTGCTGGCGCTGCTCTTCGGATTCGGGATGGCGGTGGCCCCGGAGTTCCGCGGACATGTGCAGAACTGGGTGTCACTGGCATTGACCGTGCTGTTCGCCGTCGCGCTGGTGGCCGGGCGCCGCGAGTTCTCCGCGAAGGGCGACCGCGCGAACCCGAAGCTGGCGGCGACGGTCGCGGCCGTCGGTCTGCTGGCCGCCTCGCTGCTCGCGGCGCTGCTGGTGACCGTCACCAACACCGCCGGGGACGGTGCCTCGACGTTTGTGCAGCGCTGGCGCTACGGCCTGATGCGGCTGGTGTCGCTGGCCGCCGACGACCGGGCATTCCCGGAGATCGCCACCCCGAACTGGGTCAATGTCACGATCAATGTGCTCAGCACGCTGCTGCTGGTCGCGGTCCTGTGGGCGGCGTTCCGGTCCGTGCGCAGCACCGACCCGATCACCGAGGACGACGAGGAGCGGCTGCGCGCCCTCCTGGCACGGCACGGCGCCCGTGATTCGCTGGGCTACTTCGCGCTGCGCCGCGACAAGAGCGTGCTGTTCTCCCCCAGCGGCAAGGCGGCGGTCACCTACCGCGTCGTGGGCGGGGTGTCGCTGGCCTCCGGCGATCCGCTGGGTGACCCCGAGGCCTGGCCCGGGGCGATCGAGGTGTGGCTGGCCGAGGCACGGGAGCACGGCTGGGCGCCCGCGGTGATGGGCGCGAGCGAGGAGGGCGGCACGATCTACGCCCGGCACGGTCTGGATGCGCTGGAGCTCGGCGACGAAGCGATCGTGGACACCGCGGAGTTCACGCTCGGCGGCCGCGCGATGCGCACCGTACGGCAGGCCTACCACCGCGTCGAGCGGGCCGGCTACACCGTCCGTATCCGGCGCCACGAGGACATCCCGGCACCGGAGATGGCGCACCTGCTGCGGCTGGCCGACGACTGGCGCGACGGGGAGACCGAGCGCGGTTTCTCGATGGCGCTGGGCCGGCTCGGCGACCCGGGCGACGGGCGCTGCGTGATGCTCGAATGCCGGGACGGCGGCACGGGAGAGGAAGAGGGCGAACTGCGGGCGCTGCTCAGCTTCGTGCCCTGGGGCGAGAAGGGCCTTTCGCTGGACCTGATGCGCCGGGACCGGAACTCCGAGAACGGGCTGATGGAGTTCGTGGTGCTGGAGTTGATCCAGCGGGCGAAAGAGGTGGAGATCACTCAACTCTCGCTCAACTTCGCGATGTTCCGTTCCGTCTTCGAACGTGGATCGCGACTCGGCGCGGGCCCGGTGCTGCGCCTGTGGCGCTCACTGCTCAGCTTCTTCTCCCGGTGGTGGCAGATCGAATCGCTCTATCGCGCCAATGCGAAATACCGGCCGATCTGGGAGCCGCGGTACATGCTCTTCGAAAAGAGCACCGATTTGCTGCGGATCGGAATCGCCGCCGGCCGTGCGGAAGGCTTTTTGGAAGCACCTGGTCTGCCCAAGTGGCTGAACCGCAAGCATCTGGAGAATGCGAGATGAGCGAGGCGGGGGCGAGGGGGGAGGTAGCCGCGCCGGTGCCCCGGCAGGTGCCCGCCCTGCGCCGCGCCGCGCGTGCCGAATGGGGCCCACTGCTGCGGACGGTGCGGTCCTCGCTGGTCACGACGAAGCTGCGGGCGATCCCGGTGACGCTCACCGCGGTGTGTCTGACCCTGGTCCTCCAGTTCGTGCAGAACCAGGCCTGGGGCTACCGGACGGTCCAGAACATCGGCTCCGTACAGGCCTACGAGCATCTGTGGGTGGCCTTGCTGCGCACCCCCCTGTCGCTGTTCATGCCCGCGCTGGACCTTCCGGTGTGGGGGGCGCTGGCGCAGATCCTGGTGGTCTTCGGGATCGCGGAGATCTGTGTGGGCTGGCGGCAGACGCTGCTGGTCGCCTACGTCGCCACGCTCGCCGGGACGATGTACGCGCGGATCGGCATCTGGATCGGCCCGGTGAGCCCCGTCGGGCTGCCCGACTCGGACAAGTACGTCATCGACACCGGGCCGTCGGCGGCCGTGGTGGGGCTGGCGGTGTTCGTGTGCTGGCGCTATCGCGCGTGGTTCACCTGTGGCGTGGTCGCCATGGCGATGGTCGTCGAGGTGGTGTCCATCAAGAACAACCTGGCCGGCAAGGAGCATGTCGCGGCGGTGCTGGCGGTGCTGGCGGTGTGTGCGCTGTGGGAGGTGCGGCGGCCGCGCAAGCCGGGGGACGCACAGCGGGTCAGCGGCTGGGAGCGCCCCCGATGACATGCTCGACCTTGCGGCGCAGCGCCGACCAGCGGAGGTCGTGACGGTAGGCGCGGACCCTGGCACGGGCCCGCGCCTTCGGGCGTCTGCGGTAGAAGCGCCTGGCCCAGGGCGAGTTGGGGCGGGCCAGCCGGATCGCGCCGAAGAGCGCGACGAACGGCACGAAGACCCCGATGACCGCGATCCGGCCCTTCCCCTTGGTGAGCGCGACGAGCGCGAAGAGGAAGTTGACGGCCACGGTCCGGACGACCGTGAAGCGGTCGGTCGACTCCTCCGGACTGAGTTCATTGACGCCGAACGGCAGGAAACCGCCGAGGATCAGGGCGACCAGGGCGACGGTGAGGATGACGATCTCGACGCTCTTGGCCCCCTCCTCGGTCCAGTACACGTCGTCGAGGTGGAGGATCAGCGCGAACTCGTCCAGGACGAGGCCCACGCCCATACCGAAGAGCACCGCCGCGACACCGGCACCGAAGCCGCGCCGGCCGCCCGCAAGGGCGATGAAGCCGCCGATGACCATCAGGATCACTCCGGGCACGACGTGGTGGACGTGCACACCGCCGGGAGTGACATTGCGGAACGGCCCCTTGCCCGCGCGGATGAGCCGGGTGATGGCCCGGGTCACGAGGAAGGTCAGCACGAACGAGGCGAGGGCGAGCAGCAGCGGCAGCTTCCCCGGCTCGACGATGTTGCGGTACCACCAGTGGCCCATCCCACACGCTCCCCATTTGTCGGGTAAGGCACCTCGTCACCATTAGGCCCTGTTTTGCTGGTCAGGACCGGCAGCCAAACGCGGCGGACGCCCGGATAGCCTGCCGCGGTGACCGACACCCCCACTCCTCCGGCTCCCTCCGACGCCCTGCGCTTCGCCTTCGGGACGCTGACCGTGCTGCCGGTACGCGTCACCCGCTGGGACCGGGAGGCGGCGCGCGGCGGCATGCTCTGTGCGCCGCTGGCCGGGCTGGTCGTCGGGCTGTGCGCGGCCGCGCTCGGCGCGGCGCTGCTGCTGCTCGGCGGCGGTCCGCTGCTCGCCGCGGTCGCCACCGCCGCGGTCCCCGCCCAGCTCACCCGCGGACTGCATCTGGACGGGCTCGCCGACACCGCCGACGGTCTGGGCAGCGGCAAGCCCGCCGAGGACGCGCTGCGCATCATGAAGCAGTCCGACATCGGCCCGTTCGGGGTCATCACGCTGTTGTTCGCCCTGCTGGCCCAGGTCGCCGCGCTGGACGCGTTGTACGCGGACGGCTGGGCACGCGGCGCCGTCGCGGCGGCCGTTGCGGCGGTCACCGCACGCTGCGCCCTGACGCTCGCCTCCCGCGCGGGGGTGCCGGCCGCCCGTCCGGAGGGACTCGGCGCGGCGGTCGCGGGCACCGTCCCGGTGCGGGCGGCGCTGCTGTGCACGGGGGTGACGGCCGCCGGATGCGCGGTCGCCGGCGCCGCCTTCGGCCCGTACGGCGCGCTGCACGCCGGGGCGGCGGTGCTGCTCGGCCTCGGGCTGGGCGAGTTGCTGCTGCGGCACTGCCGGCGGCGCTTCGGCGGGGTGACCGGCGATGTGTTCGGGGCACTCGCGGAGAGCGCGGGGCTCACGGCGCTGGTGGCGTTGACGCTCGGATAGCGCCCGGGCGCGCCCTCGGGGTTCGGTCAACTCGCTTACCAGGAAGGTCAGTTCGCCCTGCATTCCGGTAACTGCCGGGGCCCCGTTATGTGGCGGTGTGGTATCGGACGGGCCTTGTGGCGCCGCCGAGCGTAGGCTCGGCCGCAGCAGCGCGCTGCGCGCAGACGGATTCCCCGGACGGAACAGGACCTTCATCACCGTGACTGCACTGACCCTCAGTACTTCTTCCGCCGCAACGGTGCGCGCGGATGCCGTCGTCGTCGGCGTGGCCAAGGGCGCCAAGGGCGTCGTTGTCGCCCCCGGCGCGGAAGCCGTGGACAAGGCCTTCGGCGGCAAGCTCGCCGCCGTGCTGGAGACCCTCGGCGCGAGTGGTGCCGAGGGCGAGGTGACCAAGCTGCCCGCCGCGGACGGCCTCAAGGCACCTGTCGTGGTGGCGGTCGGCCTCGGCGAGGCGCCGGGCAAGGACGACGGCTACGACAACGAGGCGCTCCGGCGCGCCGCGGGCAGCGCCGCCCGCGCGCTGACCGGCACCAAGAAGGCCGGCTTCGCACTGCCCGTCGAGGACGCCGAGGCGGCCGCCGCGGTGAGCGAGGGCGCACTGCTCGGCGCGTACTCCTTCACCGCGTACCGCAGCAACGGCAACGGGCAGAACGCCAAGGGCAGCAAGAAGAACGACGCCAAGTCGGCGCCGCTCGCGGAGGCCGCGATCCTCGGCGGCAAGCCGCGCGACAAGGAGTTCAAGGCCGCCGCCGAGCGCGCCCAGGCCCTGGCCGCGGAGATCAACCGCGCCCGCGACCTGATCAACATGCCGCCCAACGACCTCCACCCGAAGTCCTTCGCCGCCGAGGCGCAGGCCGCGGCCAAGGAGTTCGGCCTCAAGGTCGAGGTGCTCGACGAGAAGGCGCTCAAGAAGGGCGGCTACGGCGGTCTCCTGGGCGTCGGACAGGGTGCGGAAGCCCCGCCGCGGCTGGTGCGGATCGCGCACACGCACGCCAAGGCCACCAAGACCCTGGCGCTGGTCGGCAAGGGCATCACCTACGACTCGGGCGGCATCTCGCTCAAGCCGGCCGGTCACAACGAGACCATGAAGTGCGACATGAGCGGCGCCGCCGCGGTGTTCGCCACGGTCGTGGCCGCCGCCAAACTGGGCCTGGAGGTGAATGTCACCGGCTGGCTGGCGCTCGCCGAGAACATGCCGTCCGGCTCCGCCACCCGTCCCGGTGACGTGCTGACCATGTACAGCGGCAAGACCGTCGAGGTGCTCAACACCGACGCCGAGGGCCGCCTGGTCCTGGCCGACGCGCTGACCCGCGCCTCGGAGGAGTCCCCGGACGCGATCGTGGACGTCGCGACGCTGACCGGTGCGATGGTGCTGGCGCTGGGCCACCGCCACTTCGGGATCATGGCCAACGACGACGCCTTCCGCACCTCGGTCCACGAGATCGCGGAGGAGGTCGGCGAGCAGTCCTGGCCGATGCCGATGCCCGGCCACCTGCGCAAGGGCATGGACTCCCCGGTCGCCGACCTCGCCAACATGGGCGAGCGGATGGGCGGCGGCCTGGTGGCCGGGCTCTTCCTGAAGGAGTTCGTCGGCGAGGGCATCCCGTGGGCGCACCTGGACATCGCGGGCCCGGCCTTCCACGAAGGAGCTCCCTGGGGCTACACCCCCAAGGGCGGCACGGGATCCGCGGTGCGCACCCTGGTGCGGCTGGCGGAGCGTACCGCCGCGGGCGACCTGGGCTGACGGTCAACTCGGGGAGCTTTCTTCCTCTTGCCCGTTATATCCGTACGGCCCCGGGCATACCGCCCGGGGCCGTAGGTGCGTATACGCCCGTGTTCGCCCTCAACGAAATCCGTACGCAAGTACGCGCCAGTAACCCATACGGGGCAGCTGATCGTCCGCCCCGAGCCCGGCCCGCCGTCCCGGCTTCGTGGAACAAGTGCGAAGATGGGTTCTCGGCAGGACAGGGCCCCCCTTACCCAGGGCCGAAGTAAATGCGGCCGAACCACAGCCGCCGCCCGGTCATCGGAGACCGGCTCCGGCGTACCCATGCATGGAGGACGTGACGTGGCGAACGACGCCAGCACCGTTTTCGACCTAGTGATCCTCGGAGGCGGTAGCGGTGGTTACGCCGCTGCCCTGCGCGGGGCGCAGCTGGGCCTGGACGTCGCCCTGATCGAGAAGGGCAAGGTCGGCGGTACCTGCCTGCACAACGGCTGCATCCCCACCAAGGCTCTGCTGCACGCCGGTGAGATCGCCGACCAGGCCCGCGAGAGCGAGCAGTTCGGTGTCAAGGCCACCTTCGAGGGCATCGACATCGAGGCGGTCCACAAGTACAAGGACGAGGTCGTCTCGGGCCTGTACAAGGGCCTGCAGGGCCTGATCGCCTCCCGCAAGGTGACGTACATCGAGGGCGAGGGCCGGCTGTCCTCCCCGACCTCCGTCGATGTGAACGGCCAGCGTGTCCAGGGCCGCCACGTCCTGCTGGCGACCGGCTCGGTGCCGAAGTCGCTGCCGGGCCTGGAGATCGACGGCAACCGCATCATCTCCTCGGACCACGCGCTGACGCTGGACCGCGTGCCGAAGTCCGCGATCGTGCTGGGCGGCGGCGTCATCGGCGTCGAGTTCGCCTCCGCGTGGAAGTCCTTCGGCACCGACGTGACCATCATCGAGGGCCTCAAGCACCTCGTGCCGGTCGAGGACGAGAACAGCTCCAAGCTGCTGGAGCGGGCCTTCCGCAAGCGGGGCATCAAGTTCAACCTCGGCACCTTCTTCGACAAGGCCGAGTACACCGCCGACGGCGTGAAGGTCACCCTCGCCGACGGCAAGACCTTCGAGGCCGAGGTGCTCCTGGTCGCGATCGGCCGCGGGCCGGTCTCGGCGGGCCTGGGCTACGAGGAGCAGGGCGTCGCGATGGACCGCGGCTACGTCCTGGCCGACGAGTACATGCAGACCAACGTGCCGACCATCTCGGCCGTCGGTGACCTCGTTCCCACCCTCCAGCTCGCCCACGTCGGCTTCGCCGAGGGCATGCTGGTGGCGGAGCGGCTGGCCGGTCAGAAGACCGTGCCGATCGACTACGACGGCGTGCCGCGCGTCACGTACTGCCACCCCGAGGTCGCTTCGGTGGGTATCACCGAGGCCAAGGCCAAGGAGCTGTACGGCGCCGACAAGGTCGTCGCTCTCAAGTACAACCTCGCGGGCAACGGCAAGAGCAAGATCCTCAAGACCACGGGCGAGATCAAGCTCGTCCAGGTCAAGGATGGTGCCGTGGTAGGCGTCCACATGGTCGGTGACCGTATGGGCGAGCAGGTCGGTGAGGCCCAGCTGGTCTACAACTGGGAGGCCCTGCCGGCCGAGGTTGCGCAGCTCGTGCACGCGCACCCGACGCAGAATGAGGCCCTCGGCGAGGCCCACCTGGCCCTGGCCGGAAAGCCTCTCCACTCCCACGACTGACCCCAGTCCCGGGCGCGACCACATCCGCACCACACTTGTAAGGAGCAACTGAAACCATGGCGGTTTCCGTAACCCTGCCGGCGCTCGGCGAGAGCGTCACCGAGGGCACCGTCACTCGCTGGCTCAAGGCCGAGGGTGAGCGCGTCGAGGCCGACGAGCCCCTGCTCGAGGTGTCGACCGACAAGGTCGACACCGAGATCCCGGCCCCGGCCGCCGGCATCCTGTCCGCCATCAAGGTGGCCGAGGACGAGACCGTGGAGGTCGGCGCCGAGCTGGCCCTCATCGACGACGGCAGCGGTGCGCCCGCGGCCGAGGCGGCCCCGGCCGCCGCCGAGGCGCCCGCGGCCGAGCCGCAGCCCGAGCCTTCCCCGGCTCCGGCCCCCGAGGCCCCCGCCCCCGCCGCTGCCCCCGCGGGCGGCGCCGAGGGCACTGACGTCGTCCTCCCCGCGCTCGGCGAGAGCGTCACGGAGGGCACCGTCACCCGCTGGCTGAAGGAGGTCGGCGAGGAGGTCCAGGCCGACGAGCCGCTGCTGGAGGTCTCCACCGACAAGGTCGACACCGAGATCCCCGCGCCGGCTTCCGGCACCCTGCTGGAGATCGTCGTCGGTGAGGACGAGACCGCCGAGGTCGGCGCCAAGCTCGCCGTCATCGGTGTGGCCGGTGCCGCCCCGGCCGCCGCCCCGGCTCCGGCCGCTCCGGCCCCGGCCGCCGCTCCGGAGCCCGCCCCGGCTCCTGCTCCGGCCCCCGCTCCGGCGCCGGCCGCCGCTGCCCCGGCGCCCGCCCCGGCTCCGGCCGCTCCGGCTCCGGCCCCGGCCGCTCCGGCCCCCCAGCCGGCCGCCACCCCCGCCCCGGCTCCGGCCGCCGGTGAGGGCGACGGCGCCTACGTGACCCCGCTGGTGCGCAAGCTCGCCGCGGAGAACGGCGTCGACCTGTCCACGGTCAAGGGCACCGGTGTCGGTGGCCGGGTCCGCAAGCAGGACGTCATCGCCGCCGCCGAGGCCGCCAAGGCCGCCGCGCCGGCTCCGGCCGCCGCCCCGGCCGCCGCCTCCAAGGCCCCGGTCATCGAGGCGTCCCCGCTGCGTGGCCAGACCGTCAAGATGCCGCGGATGCGCAAGGTCATCGGCGACAACATGATGAAGGCCCTGCACGGCCAGGCGCAGCTGACCACCGTGGTCGAGGTGGACATCACCGCGATCATGCGGATGCGCAACAAGGCCAAGGACGGGTTCGCGCAGCGTGAGGGCGTCAAGCTCTCCCCGATGCCGTTCTTCGTCAAGGCCGCGGTCCAGGCGCTGAAGGCCCACCCGGTCGTCAACGCCCGGATCAACGAGGACGAGGGCACCATCACCTACTTCGACGCCGAGAACATCGGTATCGCGGTGGACGCGGAGAAGGGCCTGATGACCCCGGTCATCAAGGACGCCGGCGACCTCAACATCGCCGGTATCGCCCGCAAGACGGCGGACCTGGCGGGCAAGGTCCGGGCGAACAAGATCACGCCGGACGAGCTGTCCGGTGCGACCTTCACCATCTCCAACACCGGTTCGCGCGGCGCCCTGTTCGACACCGTCATCGTGCCCCCGAACCAGGTCGGCATCCTGGGCATCGGTGCGACCGTCAAGCGTCCGGTGGTCATCAACCACCCGGACCTCGGCGAGACCATCGCGGTGCGCGACATGACCTACCTGGCGCTCTCCTACGACCACCGTCTGGTGGACGGCGCGGACGCCGCCCGCTACCTGACCACGGTCAAGCAGATCCTGGAGGCCGCCGAGTTCGAGACCGAGATCGGTCTCTGAGTCCGGCCGTCACGCCATAGGTGTGCAGCAGGGGTCGGCCCCGGTTCGTACGAGCCGGGGCCGGCCCCTTTGCGCGTTCCCGATCCCCTGCGCCGCCCCGGGCCCGTCCGCGCGTCCCGGATAATGGCCCTCTCGTCACCACCCGCTCTGAAGGAGCACCTCATGACCCCGCCCGTCGTCCATTCGCTGCGCGAGCAGATCCGCGAGCACATCCTCGAGGGGATCGTCAGCGGCCGCTGGCAGCCGGGCGAGCGGATCGTGGAGCGGCGGATCGCGGTGGAGCTGGAGGTCAGCCAGACGCCCGTACGGGAGGCGTTGCGGGAGCTGGAGTCGCTGCAGCTGATCGAGTCGGCGCCGAACAAGGGCGTACGGGTACGGAATCTGACCGCGGACGACCTCAAGGAGAGCTACCCGGTACGGGCCGGGCTGGAGCAGGTGGCCGCCGAACTGGCCGCCGGGCGACTGGCCGAGGACACCGTGGCGCTGGAGCGCGAGGTGGCGGCGCTGCGCGAGGCGGACCTGGCCGGTGACGGGGAGGCGCAGGTGCGGCACACGGTGGCCTTCCACCGGGAGATCGTGCGGGCCGCCGGGAACGCCGTACTGCTGCACACCTGGGAGTCGCTGGGCATCGAGGTCTGGACGACGCTGTCGATCCGCTGGTTCAGCCCGGAGCCGCGCTCGCACGCCCAGGACCACCAGGAGATCGTGGACGCGTTCCGGCGGCGTGACCCGAAGATCGGCGCCTTGCTCAAGTCACACGTGCTGAGCTGCGCACCTCGGGTCTGACGGGGCGTCCGGGAGGGGGCGACCGACCCCCGAATCGACTGGCACGCCGTGCCCGATATTGCGGCACCCCGTGCCGACCTGCGGTTATTCGTCCGCGGAGCGTTGATCGATCATCGATCAGAGGCGTATCGTCTTCCGTCGGGGCGCGACAACCCTGCCTGCCGAACTCGTAGGGGGTGTCGTCAAGGCCCGCCGTCCACCCTGAGGACGCGGCCGACAGCGACGGCACCCCGAGCTACCCTCCCGTCCGGAAAGGGGCCACCCATGCCCGATCCCGTGCGCCTGCCGTACAGCCAGCTCGACCAGCTCCCGGACCGCGACCCCGAGGAGACCGCCGAGTGGCGCGAGTCGCTTGACGCCGTCACCAAGGCAGCGGGCCCGCATCGCGCCTCGTACCTGATGCGCCGCGCCCTGGAGCACACCGCGCGCACCGAAGGCACCGCCCTGCCGTCCCTCCTGGAGACGGAGTACGTCAACACCATCCCGACCTCCGCCGAGCCCGAATTCCCGGGCGACGAGGCGATGGAGGCCAGGATCACGGCCTGGAACCGCTGGAACGCCGCCGCGATGGTCACCCGCGGCTCCAAGCTGGGACTGGGCGGCCACATCGCCACCTTCGCCTCCGCCGCCTGGCTCTACGAGACCGGCTTCCAGCACTTCTTCCGCGGCAAGGACGGGCTGGGGGCACCCCTGGCGGTAGCTGGGGGAGGCAGCGGCGACCAGCTCTACATCCAGGGCCACGCCTCCCCCGGCATCTACGCCCGCGCCTTCCTCGAAGGCCGCCTCACCGAGGACCACCTCGACCACTTCCGCCAGGAGGCCGGCGGCGAGGGCCTGCCGTCCTACCCGCACCCGCGGCGGCTGCCCTGGCTGTGGGAGTTCCCCACCGTCTCCATGGGCCTGGGCCCGCTCTCCGCGATCTACCAGGCGCGCTTCAACCGCTACCTGGAGCACCGCGGCATCAAGGACACCAGCGAATCCCACGTCTGGGCGTTCCTGGGCGACGGCGAGATGGACGAGCCCGAGTCGACCGCCGCCCTGGCGCTGGCCGGCCGTGAGGGCCTGGACAACCTGACCTTCGTCATCAACTGCAATCTGCAGCGCCTCGACGGCCCGGTCCGCCCCAACTTCAAGATCGTGCAGGAGCTGGAGGCCCAGTTCCGCGCGGCCGGCTGGAACGTCGTCAAGTCGCTGTGGGGCCAGGCCTGGGACGAGATCTTCGCGCTCGACACCGACGGCGCCCTGATCCGCCGCCTCGGCGAGACGCCCGACGCACAGTTCCAGACGTACGCCACCCGCGACGCCGCCTACCTGCGCGAGCACTTCTTCGGCGCGAACGAGTCGCTGCAGGCGCTGGCCAACCGCCTGACCGACGCCAAGCTGCTGGAGCTGTTCCAGACCTCCCGGGCCGGCCACGAGCCGCGCAAGGTGTACGCCGCCTACCGGGCCGCCGTCGAGCACAAGGGCGCGCCGACCGTCATCCTGGCGCAGACCGTCAAGGGCTACACCCTCGGCGCGGGCTTCGAGTCCCGCAACGCCAACCACCAGATGAAGAAGCTCACCATGGCGGAGTTCCGCACCATGCGTGACGTGCTCGAACTCCCCGTCCCGGACAGCGCGCTGGAGGGCGACCAGGTGCCGTACTGGCGCCCTGCCGAGGACTCCCCCGAGATGGTCTACCTGCGCGAGCGGCGCGCCGCCCTCAACGGCCCGGCCCCCGCCCGCAAGGTCGTCGCCAAACCGCTGCCGATGCCCGCCGACAAGGTCTTCGACTCCCTCAAGAAGGGCTCCGGCAGCCAGGAGATCGCCACCACCATGGCGTTCGTCCGGCTGATCAAGGACCTGATGCGGGACAAGGAGACCGGCAAGCGCTGGGTCCCGATCGTCCCCGACGAGGCCCGTACCTTCGGCATGGAGTCGCTCTTCCCGACCGCCGGCCTCTACTCCCCCAAGGGCGCGACGTACGACCCGGTCGACCGCGACCAGCTCCTTTGGTACAAGGAGGCCAAGGACGGCCAGATCCTCAACGAGGGCATCACCGAGGCCGGTTCGCTCGCCGACTTCACCGCCGCCGCGACGTCGTACGCGACGCACGGCGAGCCGATGATCCCCTTCTACATCTTCTACTCGATGTTCGGCTGGCAGCGCACCGCCGACCAGTTCTGGGCGCTGGCCGACCAGTTGGGCCGCGGCTTCGTCATCGGCGCCACCGCCGGCCGGACGACGATGACCGGCGAGGGCCTCCAGCACGCCGACGGCCACTCGCACCTGATCGCCTCCACCAACCCGGCGGCGCTCTCCTACGACCCGGCCTTCGCCTACGAGGTCGCGGTCATCGTCAAGGAGGGCCTGCGCCGCATGTACGGCCCGGACGCCGAGGACGTCTTCTACTACCTCACGGTCTACAACGAGACCAAGGTCCAGCCGGCCATGCCGGAGGGCGTCGAGGAGGGCATCCTCAAGGGCCTGTACCGCTTCAACGAGGGCACCAGGCCCGAGGCCGACAGCCCGCAGCTGCAGCTGCTCGCGTCCGGCACCGCCATCCACTGGGCCCTGGAGGCACAGCAGCTGCTGGCCGCCGACTGGGGCGTGGCGGCGGACGTGTGGTCCGCACCGTCCTGGACGGAGCTGCGGCGGGACGCCCTGGAGTGCGACGCCGCCCGGCTGGAGGGCGAGGACCGGATCCCGTACGTCACCCGTGCGCTGGCCGGGGCACCCGGCCCGGTCGTCGCGGTCAGCGACTGGATGCGGGCGGTGCCGGACCAGATCGCGCCGTGGGTCGAGCAGGACTGGACCTCCATCGGCACCGACGGCTTCGGACTGTCCGACACCCGCGAGGCGGCCCGCCGCCACTTCGGCGTCGACCCGCAGTCGGTGGTCGTCCAGGCGCTTGCCGCCCTCGCCCGCCGCGGCCAGGTCAAGCCGGAGACCGTCAAGGAGGCCAGGGAGCGTTACGGCCTGTGAGTCATGGGCCGCACCGCGGCCCGTGCCTCCTGGGCGGCCCCGGCCCGCACCGGGCGCCGCCCGCCCCTCAGGGGCACCCCAACTCCCGTGCGGAGGCCACCTTCCCGCGCCCGGGGCCTTCGCACGGGATTCCACCACCGGCCCGGCCGGGCCATGCCCTGACTACGGCCGGGCCGGGCTTTCTTCCGCCCCGGGGCGGCGGGTCCCCACCGGCGGCGCACCGCCCCGCCGCCCCGGGCGTTGTCAGTGGCCCGCGGCATGATGGACACATGCGTGCTGCCCGGCTGATCAGGATGGTGCTGCTGCTCCAGGCGCGCCCGTCGATGACGGGCGCCGAGCTGGCGCGCGAGCTGGAGGTTTCCGAGCGTACGGTCGCCCGGGACGTCCTCTCCCTCTCCGAGTCCGGGGTGCCCGTCTACGCGGACCGCGGCCGGGCCGGCGGCTACCGCCTCATAGGCGGTTACCGCACCCGCCTCACCGGCCTCGGCCGCAGCGAGGCGGAGGCGCTCTTCCTGTCCGGGGTGCCGTCCGCGCTGCGCGAGATGGGCCTGGCCGACGCCGCCTCCGCCGCGCGGCTGAAGGTCTCCGCCGCCCTGCTGCCCGAATTGCGGGATGCCGCGACGGGCGCCGCCCAGCGCTTCCACCTCGACGCGCCCGGCTGGTATCAGGAGCCCGGGACGCCCGCCCTGCTGCCGGTGATCGCCGAGGCGGTCTGGGACGACCGCCGGATCGCCGCCCGCTACCTCCGCAAGGACACCGAGGTGGAGCGGGAGTTGGAGCCGTACGGCCTCGTGCTGAAGGCGGGAGTCTGGTATCTGGCGGCGCGTACGGAGGGGGACCACCGCGTCTACCGGGTCGACCGGTTCACCGCCGTGGAGCTCGCCGGGAGCGGCCGGACCTCCGGCGCCGACGACGACGGGGGGCGGTTCACCCGTGACGTTTCCTTCGACCTCCCGGCGTTCTGGGCGGAGCGGGCGGCCCAGTTCGCCCGGTCGATCCTGCGCGAGGAGGTGGTGCTGCGGCTCTCCCCGAGCGGCGTCCGGCAGCTGCCGTACGTCACCGAACGCGCCGCGGCCCGCGAGGCCATCGCACGGGCACGGAGCGCGGACGGTCCCGATGAGCTGGGCCGGCTGACCGTGACACTCGCCGTGGAGTCCGCCGAGGTCGCCTACGCGCAGCTGCTGACGCTCGGCCCGGAGGGCGAGATACTCGCGCCCCCCGGGCTGCGTGAGCGCTTCGCATCGGCCGCCCGCCGGACAGCCGCGCTGTACGCGTAGGCAGGGCGCGGGCCGGCCCGGGGCCGTCCGGCCGTGAACCGCCGGACGCCCCTGAGCGGCCCCCTCAGCGGTAGTCGTCCGCGCTCGCGTCCTTCCCGCCGAAGACGACGTCCTCGAAGTAGCCGAAGCAGTCGGGCCGGGAGCCGTCCGTGTCGGTGAAGCCGTAGTCCTTCGCCAGCTGCCCGCTGGAGAGCGACCGGCCGCTCCAGCGCTCCCTGGCCGGGTCGGCGGCCAGCGCCCGTACGCCGCGGGCGATCAGCGCCGGCGATTCGGCGATGGCGAAGTGCGGCTCCTCGGCCACCGCCTCGCGCCAGGTCTCCTCCGTCACCCCGAAGTGGTCGAGCATCTCCTCGGACCGCAGGAAGCCGGGGGTGAGCGAGACCGCCGTGCCGCCGTGTTCCTTCAGTTCGGCGGCGAGACCGAAGGCGATGCGGTGCGGGGCGTTCTTGGTGAGGTCGAAGCAGAGGTTGCCCCGGTAGGTGCGGTTGAAGGCGGCGGTGCCGTCGGTGATCTCGACCACCAGCCCGCCGGGCCGCCTGATCAGCAGGGGCAGGGCGTAATGGCTGGTGATGATGTGGGTGTCGATGCCGAGGCGGAACATCCGCAGCCCGTTCTCCAGGTCGAGGTCCCACAGCTTGGTGTCGAACTCGATCAGCCGGTCACCGCCCCAGATGCTGTTGACCAGCACATCCAGCCGGCCGTGCTCGCGGTCGATGCGCTCGGTCAGGGCCTTGACCTGCGCCGGGTCCAGATGGTCGGCCGGTACGGCGATGCCGGTGCCGCCCGCCTCGGACACCAGCTCCGCGGTCTGCTCGATCGTCTCCGTGGCCCGGCCGACCTCGCTGACCCGTTCCCGGGTCGTCCGTCCCGTCACATACACCAGGGCGCCGGCCCGCCCCAGCTCGACCGCCATCGCCCGGCCGGCGCCGCGGGTCGCCCCGGCGACCAGCGCCACCCGTCCCGCCAGTTCCTGCTGTCCCGTCACGTACGCCACTCCTCGCTGTCAGGTGCCTCGCATCCGTACACGGCGACCGTGACAGTGAATCCCGACATCTCCTGTCCGGATTCACCGGCCGCCGTACAGCGATCCGCCCGGCGTCTACGGACGGAGCGCGCGCACGCTCCCCCCGCTCCGCAGCCGTCCGACGACCTGTGCCCCGGCGTGCTGCCCGGCCGGCGCGGCGAGCGCGCTCCCGCTGCCGGTGGCCCGTACACCGCCGGTGGCGTCGATACCGGCGACCTCCTGGCTGCCGGCCGCCAGCAGATACCACTTGCCGGACTTCGCCTGCCAGTGGACGTCACCCACCACAGGGGTTCCGAAGCGGCTGCAGGCGGCGGTGTTCGTGGCCCGTCCGGCGATCCGCCCGGGGTCGGCCGGGCGCGCGGCGGGCGGCAGGAACTGCAGTGTCACGCTGCCGGGCCCGCGCCAGGTGTCGGCACGGCTGCACACCCAGGTCGCGCTGCCGCCGCCCTCCGGGAGGCGCTGCCCGGCGAACGCCCAGTTGTTGACGGACCGTACGCCGGCGCCCCGCAGCGACCCGAGCGAGCAGGCCGTGCGGGCCCAGCTCTGCAGGGCCGGGGCGCCGGTCGCCGCATCCGGTCCGCCACCCGGCACGCCGCCGGGCGGCAGCGAGGTCAGGTGGACGGGGACGAGGTCGTCGAGGTCGGTCACCAGGAAGGGAGGGTTCACGCCGGTCCCCCCGATCCGGGTCGAGGGCCGGAACTGGGCCGCCGGCCAGTGCCCGCAGCCGGCGTTCCCCTCGGGCGGTGTCGGGATCCGGTCGGTGACCCCGTCCGGGGCGACATGCAGCCCGTGCACCGGGGCGGCCGGTGCCAGCAGGTCGCGGACGGTCACATCGGAGGCCCACGGCGCGAGCAGATACCGCATCCAGCCGTGGCCGCGCCCGATCACCAGCGCGGCGCCGGTCGTCAGATCCGCGTCGTCGACCCGCGCGAAGTGCAGTGTGGGCGTGGCGTCTTCGGGCTCGGCGTAGCGCACCAGCCGCTCGCCGTCGTGGAGGACCACGACCATCACGTTGTCGATCAGACCCGCGTACAGCAGCTGCGGCGGATGGTCGGGCGGCCGGGTGGAGGTACCCGCCGACGTCATGATCCGGGTGTCGGCGGGCGGCGCCGCCCAGACCTGCAGCGCCCGCGCCAGCAGCTCCTGGTCGCCGGCCTGCCGCCCGCGGGCGGGCCAGGCGGTGAAGTCCACCCGGGACGTGTCCGCCCACTGATCGTTGGGGGTGCGCAGCAGCCGGCCCGGGTCCAGCGCCTGCTCCGCGGTGGTCGGGGTGTGTCCCGCCCGCTCCCCGCCACCGCGCGACACCCCGGCGGCCACCGCGCCGGCCGCCAGTACGGCCGTCAGCGCCACCGCCACCCGGACCCGCTGCCGGCGGCGCAGCAGGTCCGTCGGCCGGGTCTGCACCGTGCACGGGTCGAACTCCCCCGAGTTCAGCAGTGCCGCGGCACCGTCCCCGGTCTCCCGGTCCACCTGCGACGCCGCCCGCTGTGCCGCGTCCGGGTCCTCGACCCCGGCCCGCGCCAGCACGCTGCGCGCGGCGTCCTCGTCCAGGCCCTCCAGCTGCCACAGCCCGAGGGCGGCCCGTGCCGACGCCGGGACGGTGGACAGCGCCTGGTCCAGGGCGAGTTCCTCGGCGCCGCCGGCCCGCGGGAAGAGCCGCAGTCCCCAGACCTGGGGCATGGCGGCCGGTCCCCGGACCGGCCGTCCCTCGTGTGCGAGCGCCAGCCGCAGGGCCCGCAGCCGCACCACGTCGTAGCCCGACTCGGCCGCCGGGCCGCGCTGCGCCGGCAGTCCGCCGTCCGGCCTGCGCAGCCGGGCCCGCGGCAGCGCCCGCTGGACCAGGCCGTGCGCGGCCAGGACCCGGCGGTGGCGGCCGATCGACGGGGGCAGGACGAGGTAGGTGAGGCGGACGAGCCGTGGATAGTGCTCGACGATGGCCGCCTCGGCCCGCTCGACATCGGCCCGGGTGCGTTCGTCCATGGGCATGGCCTGGAACAGCCCTTCGCGAAATGGTGGATATGCCGTCGTTCGGTCGTTGCACGCCGTCCAACGAGTGATTCTTGGGACGGTCACACGACGGCGCAGGGGCCGGGGTGAGCGAACGGATCCGAACACCCCGTCACCTGTTTGAACACCACGTCACCGATCCGGATAACGACCCTGTCGCATCCGGGGTACTCCGCATGCGGCGGGCGCCGGCAGGGCAGATGCTGGAGCGGTGATGGACGAGACGGAGTTCTGGGAACTGATCGACGGTTCCCGTGAGGCCGCTGAGGGCGACCCCGAGGAGCAGGCCGACGCGCTGGTCGAGCGGCTCCTCGGGCTCGACCCGGATGCCGTCGTGGACTTCGCCCGCCACTTCGAGGCCCGCTACAACCGGGCGTACTCCTGGGACCTGTGGGCCGCGGCCTCCGTGATGCTGGGCGGCGCCAGCGACGACGCCTTCGACTACTTCCGCTGCTGGCTGATCGGCCAGGGCCGCGAGGTCTTCGAGGGCGCGCTGCACGACCCGGACCAGCTCGCCGAGCTGGTGGACGACTTCGACGAGGCGGTGGACGGCGACGCCGAGGAGCTGGGCTATGCGGCCGACGAGGCGTACGAGCAGATGACCGGCGGGGTGATGCCGGATCTGGGACTGCCGCCGCCGCCCCGCGAACCGCTCGGCACCTACCTCGACTTCGACGACGACCAGTCCATGGCGGAGCGCTTCCCCACCCTCTGGGACCGTTTCAAGCCGTAAGACAGGCCCCGGCGTCCTGACCCGGTGTCGGTCCGGGCCGGGGAACGCGGCGGGCGGGCCCCCGATGTCACCACCGACCCGTCGCTGCGGGCAGGATGGCCCCATGCGGATCGCGATCACCGGCTCGACCGGACTCATCGGCACGGCGCTCGTACGGTCCCTCCGCTCGGACGGCCATGACGTCGTCCGGCTCGTACGGCGCGCGCCCACGGCCGCCGACGAGGTGCGCTGGGACCCCAAGCAGCAAGAGGTCGACACCGCCGGGCTGGCCGGCTGCGGGGCGGTCGTCCATCTGGCCGGCGCCGGCGTCGGGGACCACCGCTGGACCGCCGCCTACAAGCAGGAGATCCGCGACAGCCGGGTCCTGGGCACCCGGGCCCTCGCCTCGGCCCTCGCCGCCATGGACGACCCGCCGGGAGTCTTTGTCTGCGGCAGCGCGATCGGCTACTACGGCGACACCGGCGACCGGCGGACGGACGAGAGCGCACCGGCCGGCCGCGGATTCCTGCCGGAGCTCTGTGTGGCCTGGGAGGACGCCGCGAAGCCGGCCCAGGACGCGGGGATCCGTACCGCCTTCGCCCGCACCGGTCTGGTCGTGGCACGCTCGGGCGGCGCCTGGGGCCGGCTCTTCCCCGTCTTCCGGCTCGGCCTGGGCGGCCGGCTCGGCGACGGCAGCCAGTACTGGAGCTTCATCTCGCTGGAGGACCACATCGGGGCGCTCCGCCACCTCATCGACACCGAGGGCCTGACCGGGCCGGTCAACCTCACGGCCCCGGAACCGGTCACCAACCGCGAGGTCACCGCCGTGATGGGCCATGTCCTCCACCGCCCCACGCTGTTCTCCGTCCCGGCACCGGTCCTGCGCGCCGCCCTGGGCGAGTTCGCCGGCGATGTGCTGGGCAGTCAGCGGATCATTCCGCAGCGGCTGCTGGACTCCGGGTTCGCGTTCGCCCATCCCCGCATCATCGAGGCGATCCGGGCCGCGTAACCGGCCGGCCGCGGAGTCGTCCGCGTCACACCGCCGTCCGGGCGGCATAGCTGCAGGGCCACACGGGAAGCTTTGGCCAAGGGGCGCGTCGGCGCGCCCCTTGGACGCCCCCCTGCCGAACGGACCGCCGCCTTCCTGCCGTCCTCGCACACCTCACCTCGGTACCCCCGGCGGCACCGGGCACGACTCGGGTGCGCCGCCGTTGGGACCGACCTCGGGAGGGCATGTGCTGCGCACCGCATCGGCCGTGGACGTCGTCATCGTGGGGGCCGGTCCGGCCGGGCTCGCCGCCGCCCGCCATCTCACCGGCGCGGGGGTGTCGGTCACCGTCCTGGAGGCCGCGCCACGGATCGGCGGCCGGTCCGTCACCGACCGCCTCGACGGCTTCCGGCTGGACCGCTGCGGCCGGCCGCTGGCCGTCTCCGCCGCCGAGCTGCGCCGCACCCCGGGCCTCAGCGAATTGACGCTCCGTCCGTTCGCACCCGGTCTGAGCGTCCACAACGGCCAGCGGACGCAGCGCATCAGCGCGCCCCGGAGCACGAAGGGCGCGCTGTCCGCGGCGCGTGCCCTCTCGCGCGCCGACCGCCGTACGGAACGCCGGACGGACCGTCAGGCCGTCCGCCTCACCGACCGGCGGGCCGAACAGCACCCGGACCGCCGCACGGTCCGCCGTATCGACCGTCGTACGGACCGCCGCCCCGACGCCCCCGACGCTCCCCCCGCCGGCGCCACCCACGCCCCGCCCGCGGACCGTCCGATCCGCGATGCCCTGCCGAGCCGCCCCGCCTTCCCGCACCGCGGCCAAGACGCCTTCCTGCGGCCCCTGCTGGCCGCGCTGCTGTGCGATCCCCAGCTGCGCGGCTCCAGCCGGGGCGCGGCGGCGGCGCTGCGCGCCTTTGCGCAGGGCCCGGTGTGGCTGCCGGCCGGCGGCGCCGTAGCCGTCCCCGAGCTGCTCGCCGCCGCGCTGCCGCCCGGCACGGTCCGTACGTCCGTGCAGGTCACCGCCGTCTCCACCACCGGCGTCAGCACCGCGGAGCACGGCCATATCCCCTGTCGGGCGGTGCTGGTGGCCACCGGCGCGCGCGAGGCGGCCGAACTGTTGCCGGGACTGCGGGTGCCGGCCTTCCACCCGATCGCCGTCCTGCACCACACCGCGGCGGCCTGCGGGGGCCGCGGCGCACCGGCCCGCGACACCTCCCTGATCCTGCCGACGGACGGCCCCGTCGCCTTCACCTACGCCGCCGGCGCCATCGACCCGTCCCGTACGCCGCCGGACCGGTCCCTGCTCACCACGACCGTGCTCGGCGCCGCGGCGACGCTGCCGCTGTCGGTGCTGGACAAGACGATCCGCCCCCAGCTCGACCGGATCTACGGTGCGCACACCGACGACTGGCAGCTGCTGACCGCCCATCACGATCCGTACGCCGTACCCGCGATGCCGGCGCCGCACGACCCGGAGCGCCCGGTGCGGGTGCTGGCCGGCCTCTATGTGTGCGGCGATCACCGCGACACCAGCACGCTCCAGGGCGCGCTGAACTCGGGCCGCCGCGCCGCCCGCGCGCTCCTCCAGGACTTCGGTCTGCCGGCCTTCACCACGGAACCGGACACTCTGCCCACGGCGGCCTGAGCCGGGCGGCCGGACCCGCCCTCACCCCAGCGCCGCCACCCGGTCGCGGTATCCCCGCACCGCCGCCGCGTCCCGGTAGGGCTCCAGGCGGCGCTCGAACTCCCTGACGTACTCGTGGGCCCGTACGGACCGCATCTCGGAGGCCTGGAGCGCCGCCTCGGCGCCCAGCGTGCAGGCCTGCTCCAGTTCGCCCAGGCCCAGCCGCGCGGTCGCCAGCACCACCCGGCAGAAGAGCCTGCTGCGGGCGAAGCCGGCCGCGCGCAGCTGGAGGGAGCGTTCGGCGTGCTGGGAGGCCGCGCGGTACTGCTGGAGATCGCGGTGGCAGTGCGCCAGCTCGTCGGCGAGCTGCGCCTCGTCGAAGAAGCGCGCCCAGTACGGGGTGTCGTCACCGGGGCGGACGGTCTCCAGCGCCCGTTCGGCACGGGCCAGCGCCGCCGTGCAGGCCCGGACCTCGCCCAGGACGCCGTGGCCGCGCGCCTCCGCGGAGTGCAGCAGCGCCTGCACGGCGGGCGGCGCGCTGCTGCCGATGCCCTGCTGGGCGACCCGGGCCAGCTGCACGGCTTCCCTGCCGTGCCCCAGGTAGACGGCCTGCCGGCTCATCGTCACCAGGACGTAGGACCCGTACGCCCGGTCCCCGGCGGCCTGGGCCAGCCGCAGCGCCTGGACGAAGTACCGCTGGGCCAGCCCGTGGGCGGCGATGTCGTACGACGTCCAGCCCGCCAGCCGGGTCAGATCGGCGGCGGCCGCGAAGAGCCGGCGGCCGGTGGCCTCCCCGTAGCTGCCGCGGAGCATCGGCTCGGCCTCGTGTTCCAGATAGCGCACCAGGGCCTGCCGGGCGTGGCCGCCGCCGTAGGCGTGGTCCAGCGCCCGGAACAGCTCGCCGACCGAGCGCAGCGCCGCGATGTCGCCAGAGGTGACCTTGGAGCCCTGGGTGCGGTCGACCCGGTCGGTGCGGCGCTGCCGGGGCACCGTGACCCGGTTCTGGGCGGGTACCCGGCCCGCCCCGTCACCATTGGTCTCACCGCGGGCGACGCGTTCGTCGGCGCGTCCGATCAGCCAGTCCCGGCTGGGCACCACGAGCCCGGCCGGGGTGAAGGCGATCTTGCGGAGCTCGGCGTGGCTGCCGGAGTCCTTGCGCCACAGGCCGCTGACGATGTCCACCGCCTCGCTGGGGCTCGCGGCGAATTCCAGTCCGGCGTACACCGGCGCACAGGCGTCCAGGCCCAGGTCCTGGGCGGACAGCCGGCGCCCCAGCCGACGGGTGAACACCTCCGCGATCAGGGCGGGGGTGGTGCCCCTGGGCTGCTGGCCGCGCAGCCAGCGGGTCACCGATGTCTTGTCGTAGCGGAGGTCGAGGCCGTGCTCGATGCCGAGCTGATCAACCCGTCTGGCCAGCCCGGCATTGGAGAATCCCGCCTCGGCGATGAGCGCGGCGAGCTGGCGGTTGGGCGTGTGGTGCGGGGGTCGTTCCGTCATCAGCTTTACCGGTCTCCTGCCTTCCGGGCCGCTGCCGGGTTCGGCGGACCCTGTCCGGCATGCTCATCGCCCTTGTGGAACGGCGTGAATGTAACGGCCTTCGGCGGCATATTCGCCGCCTGCTCCCCGCGTTCATCCGATCGTGTGAGCAGGGACGGAAGGGCGGACACCGGCCGCCTGCGGGGCCCGGAGACGGCGGCCGTACAGTGGCATGGGCGCGAAGTGGCATCAACGTTGCAGCAAAGTGCAACAAAGGTTCGAAGAGGAGCTGCCGTGACTGCGATCTCTCGGGGGGAGACCCCCGTACCCGAGGGGCTGCGCTTTGTGCATCTGGGCTTCGGCGCCGACGCCGTGGAATACGAAACGGCGTGGCAGGAGCAGCGCCGGGTGCACGCCGCCCGGTTCGCCGACGAGCTGCCCGACACCTGTCTGCTGCTGGAGCACCAGGCCGTCTACACCGCGGGACGCCGTACGTCCGACGACGAGCGCCCGCTGGACGGGACCCCGGTCGTCGACGTGGACCGCGGCGGGAAGATCACCTGGCACGGGCCCGGCCAGCTGGTGGGCTACCCCATCCAGAAACTGCCGCGCCCGGTTGACGTCGTGGCGCATGTCCGCCGTCTCGAAGACGCGCTGATCCGAGTCTGCGCCGAGTTCGGCGTGGAGGGCACCCGGGTCGAGGGCCGCAGCGGTGTGTGGGTCCTGGGAGACACCGTCGGCACGGCCGAGGAGCGCGCGGCCCTGGGCGGGCTGAACCTCGACTTCGACCCGCGGGTGACGGACGAGCTGTTCGACCCGCGGCTGAACGGTCCGGAGTACGCGCCGTCCAACGCCGGCCAGCGCCGCGAGGACCGCAAGCTCGCCGCGATCGGCATCCGCGTCGCCAAGGGCGTCACGATGCACGGCTTCGCCCTGAACGTGAACCCGGACAACACCTCGTTCGACAAGATCGTGCCGTGCGGCATCCGTGACGCCGGCGTCGCCTCGCTGGCCAACGAGCTGGGCCGCGAGATCACCATCGCCGAGGTACTGCCCGTCGTCGAGAAGCATCTGCGGGACGTCCTGGAGGGGGCCGAACTGCTCCCCCGCGCGGTCTGACCGGACGGTGGTCGCCGGCCATGCACCCGGGACGGACGGCCGCCCGGCCCGGACATCCCGGTGACCGCCGGGAATGCAACCCCGCCATAGGCGGTTGCCCCGCAGGTAAAGACGTGCGAATCAACGGGCGTACCCTGGTGTACGCCGCAGAAACGAATGCCGCGTAAGCAGAAAGGGGCGCCGGTCGTGTCCGCAGTCGCACCCGACGGACGCAAGATGTTGCGCCTGGAGGTCCGGAACAGCCAGACCCCCATCGAGCGCAAGCCCGAGTGGATCAAGACCCGGGCGAAGATGGGTCCCGAGTACAACCACCTCCAGAGCCTGGTCAAGAGCGAGGGCCTGCACACGGTCTGCCAGGAGGCGGGCTGTCCCAACATCTATGAATGCTGGGAGGACCGCGAGGCGACCTTCCTCATCGGTGGCGACCAGTGCACCCGCCGCTGCGACTTCTGCCAGATCGACACCGGCAAGCCGCAGGAGCTGGACCGCGACGAGCCGCGCCGGGTCGCCGAGTCCGTGCAGACCATGGGCCTGAAGTACGCGACGATCACCGGCGTCGCCCGCGACGACCTGGAGGACGGCGGCGCCTGGCTCTACGCCGAGACCGTCCGGCAGATCCACGCATCGATGCCCGACACCGGCGTCGAGCTGCTCATCCCGGACTTCAACGCGGTCCCCGAGCAGCTGGCCGAGGTCTTCTCCTCCCGCCCCGAGGTCCTCGCGCACAACGTCGAGACCGTCCCGCGGATCTTCAAGCGGATCCGCCCCGGCTTCCGCTACGAGCGCTCGCTCGAGGTGATAACCAAGGCCCGCGAGGCCGGTCTGGTCACCAAGTCCAACCTCATCCTGGGCATGGGCGAGGAGCGCGAGGAGATCAGCCAGGCGCTGCAGGACCTGCACGACGCGGGCTGTGAGCTCATCACGATCACCCAGTACCTGCGCCCCTCCGTGCGCCACCACCCGATCGAGCGCTGGGTCAAGCCCGCCGAGTTCGTGGAGCTCAAGGAGGAGGCCGACGAGATCGGCTACGCCGGCGTGATGTCCGGCCCGCTGGTCCGCTCCTCCTACCGCGCCGGCCGCCTTTACCAGCAGGCCGTCGAGCGGCGCGAGGTCGAGGCGTCCAATCAGGCGGTTTGATTTCCCCGGCGCGCCATCTTGTGAAACGTGGCACATGCTGAGGACGCGGCCCGCACTCCCCCTGACGGGGGGCGTGGGGGCCGCGTCAACGTTTCATCGGTGTTTGACCGGCAGGTCATCCGTTGGTAACACCTTTCCGTGACGATGGATGCACGCACCGCTCCCGCACCTACTCCTGCTTCTCCGAACAGATCAGAGGGAGTCACCACCATGCAGGCCGCGCCGCTCCGCGCCAATCCCGCCCTCCCCATCCCCTCGGTCACCGGTGCACTGCGTGCCGTCGAGGCCGTTCTGATGCGCGGCGGGCAGCGCACCGCCCGCCGTAACGCCTGGACATCGGTCCTGGAGGACCGCCGCCGCGCCAAGGACCGCCACGAGGCCGAGTACGTACTGGAGGCCGCGGCGACCCAGCGCCCGCACGCCACGTAAACTTCGCTGTATGGCGAGGAAGGCAAACTCAGACGGCGCTGCCGGCGCTGAGAACACCGGGCGGCTGAAGCAGATCGCCCAGACCTACAAGATGACCCGTCGGGTCGACTCCAAGGTCGGTCTAGTCGTCGCTGGTGTAGGCATCGTCGTATTCGGCGTTCTCCTTGCCATCGGCTTCGCGATCGGCCACCCCATCTACGCGGGAATCCTGGGCTTCGTCCTGGCCTTCCTCGCGATGGCGATCGTCTTCGGACGGCGCGCCGAGCGCGCTGCCTTCGGGCAGATGGAAGGCCAGCCCGGTGCGGCGGCCGCCGTGCTGGACAACGTCGGCCGCGGCTGGACGGTGACCCCCGCGGTGGCCATGAACCGCAGCCAGGACGTGGTCCACCGCGCCGTCGGCAAGGCCGGCATCGTGCTGGTCGGCGAGGGCAACCCGAACCGTCTCCGCGGTCTGCTGGCCGCCGAGAAGAAGCGGATGGCGCGCACCGTCGCCGACGCCCCGGTCCACGACATCGTCGTGGGCGACGGCGAGGGCCAGGTGCCGCTGAAGAAGCTCCGTACGACGCTGCTGAAGCTGCCGCGGGTGCTGCCCGGCGCGCAGGTGACGGCCGTCAACGACCGGCTCAAGGCGCTGGGCGACCTGATGAGCAACATGCCGGTCCCGAAGGGCCCCATGCCGAAGGGCATGCGGATGCCCAAGGGCGGCGGCAAGACGCGCTGACCGTGCCGTCGGCCGCGCCTGCGCCCGGCCGACGGACCCGACACTCTGACCGAACGGCGACGCCCCGGGGCCTGTGGCTCCGGGGCGTTTTGTATGCCGGGGGCGGGGGCGCGCTCGCGAGGGGAGGGCTGTCGCACCGAGGCCCAGGGAGCGGGAGGCTCAGGTACGGGCCGAAGCCTCGTCGTACGCGCTCAGATGCGGACCTGGACGGCGCGCGAGAGGCGATCGTGCAGCCCCCGCCCGTCCCGGTCCCACACGACGGCCGGGATGACCAGGACGAGCAGCACCGTGCGGAGCACGACCCGCGGCAGCGAAATCCGGCCGCCGCCCTCGGCGACCACCCGCAGGCCCAGCAGCCGCTTGCCCGGCGTGAAGCCGACCGTGCCCACCGTCAGCACGCTGAGCACCGCGAAGACCACCAGCGCCCAGTTGCTCGCCGACTGCGCCTTACCGCCGCTGAGCAGTCCGAACGCGATGAGCATGCACAGCGCCCAGTCGAGGAAGAGCGCGGCGAAGCGTCGCCCGGGGCGCGCGACCGAGCCCGGTCCCGTCTCCGGCAGTCCGAGCTGCTGCCCGCGGTATCCGAACTCGACACCCATGTCCTCGGCTGCCGCGCGGGGCCCGGAGATCCACGATCCGATTGCTTGCCTGTTGTCCACCCGACCACGGTACTGCGACCGCATACGTTCGATTCCCGGAGGGCCGGAAACGGCGGGATCCGAGGCCGTACGAGGCGGGCGCGGGAACCGGGCCTGGAGCGCCGGGACGACTCGGCACACCCCCGCAGAAGACGGCAGCTCCGCAGGTCCGCAACGCCCCTCCGTGGCGCACACTGGGGAGGAAGGGCGGCCGCGCGCCGGTTAACCTCGGCGAAACAAATGGGTCATGCTTGGGAAATCCCGCCTGCCTATGGTCGGGCAACGCGCCACCGCACATGGTCGCGTTCCGAGTAGCAATCCCGCGTCCGCCGACCGGTGACCGGGCTAGGAGGAGTTGGATGTTCCAGAACGCCGACGAGGCCAAGAAGTTCATCGCGGACGAGGACGTGAAGTTCGTCGACGTCAGGTTCTGCGACCTGCCCGGTGTGATGCAGCACTTCACGATCCCGGCAAAGGCGTTCGACCCGGCCGAGGAACTCGCCTTCGACGGCTCCTCGATCCGCGGCTTCCAGGCCATTCACGAGTCCGACATGGCGCTGCGCGCCGACCTGTCGACGGCTCGCGTGGACCCGTTCCGCCGCGACAAGACCGTCAACATCAACTTCTTCATCCACGACCCGATCACCGGTGAGCAGTACAGCCGCGACCCGCGCAACATCGCCAAGAAGGCCGAGGCCTACCTCGCCTCGACCGGCATCGCGGACACCGCGTTCTTCGGCCCCGAGGCCGAGTTCTACGTCTTCGACAGCGTGCGCTTCGAGACCAGCGCGAACCAGTCCTTCTACCACATCGACTCCGAGGCGGGCGCCTGGAACACCGGGTCGGAGGAGAACAACCGCGGCTACAAGGTTCGCTACAAGGGCGGCTACTTCCCGGCCCCGCCGGTCGACCACTTCGCCGACCTGCGCGCCGAGATCTCCCTGGAGCTGGACGCGGCCGGCCTGCAGGTCGAGCGCCAGCACCACGAGGTCGGCACCGCCGGCCAGGCCGAGATCAACTACAAGTTCAACACGCTGCTCGCCGCCGCCGACGACCTGATGCTCTTCAAGTACATCGTGAAGAACGTCGCCTGGCGCAACGGCAAGACCGCGACCTTCATGCCCAAGCCGATCTTCGGTGACAACGGCTCCGGCATGCACGTCCACCAGTCGCTGTGGCAGGGTGGCTCGCCCCTCTTCTACGACGAGCAGGGCTACGCGGGCCTCTCGGACACCGCCCGCTACTACATCGGCGGCATCCTCAAGCACGCCCCGTCGCTGCTGGCCTTCACCAACCCGACGGTGAACTCCTACCACCGCCTGGTCCCCGGCTTCGAGGCCCCGGTCAACCTGGTCTACTCGCAGCGCAACCGCTCCGCGGCCATGCGTATCCCGATCACGGGCTCGAACCCCAAGGCCAAGCGCGTCGAGTTCCGCGCGCCGGACCCGTCCTCGAACCCGTACCTCGCCTTCTCCGCCCTGCTCCTCGCGGGCCTGGACGGCGTCAAGAACAAGATCGAGCCGGCCGAGCCGATCGACAAGGACCTCTACGAGCTCGCCCCCGAGGAGCACGCGGGCGTCCCCCAGGTCCCGACCTCCCTCCCGGCCGTCCTCGACGCCCTCGAGGCCGACAACGAGTACCTCCAGCAGGGCGGCGTCTTCACCTCCGACCTGATCGAGACCTGGATCGACTACAAGCGCACGAGCGAGATCGCCCCGATCCAGCTGCGGCCGCACCCGCACGAGTTCGAGCTGTACTTCGACATCTAAAGATCAGGACTGGGCGACCTGGGCGGGAGCCCTGGAAACAGGTCGTGACCTGCGGAAACACCTCTCGGTAGTTCTCGCTGTTCCCGCTTGATTTCCCCCCTTGTGCACCACGCGCGCACCGGCCGGCCAGTTCACTGACTTGATGTCAGAAACGACACGAGGGCCGCTACCCCATATCCGGGGTAGCGGCCCTCGTTGGCTTGGGCGGCCTCCTGTGGCGACACCCACCGCCTGGCCCTCGTTCGGGCGACACCATCGTGGGTCCTACACGCAGGCCAGAACCTCCCGTACGCCGTCGGTGACGCCCGGCAGGTCGCCGGCGAGGGCGGACCACTGGTGCAGGTCGTGTTCGGTCAGGATGACCGGTCCGGTCTCGGAGACGGTGACGGCGAAGTTGAACTGGCGGGTGGTGGTGCCGCGGCTGTTCTCGTAGTCGAAGTGCCCGAGGTAGCGGTCCACTGAGGCGACGGTCAGGCCGGTCTCCTCCAGCGTCTCGCGGCGGGCCGCGTCCAGGATGCTCTCTCCGGCGTCCACATGACCGGAGGGGATCTCCCACAGGCCGCCCATGAAGTCGTCCGGCTTGCGGCGGACCAGGAGGATGCGGTCGGCGTCGGTGACGACGGCCGCGGCCACGAAAGTGGTGATGCCTTCGGCCTCGGCCTCCTCTGCCAAGGTCCGGGCGAGGTCGGAGGTCACGGTCACAGGAGCTCCTTATGGTGTTCGCTGGCCTTCCGGGCCGCGCTGACGTACTGCTCGGCCAGTTTCAGATCCTGTTCACGGTGCCAGACGGGCAGCTTGATGTGTGCGTGTGCGCCTTCTCAGCGACGGGGAAGTCACCCTCCCGGTATCGGCTGCGGGTGTTCGTATAGCCGGGGAAGAGAGGGGACGGGTGCTGGTACAGCGGGAGCTGGTTCAGGGGGCGGGTGGAGCCGGGCCGGCCGAACTCGGTCGCGCCCTCCGCGACGAGGGCCGCGTGGAAGCGGTCGACGGGCAGGCCGCCGAGCTGGTCGGGCCGGTAGGTGGCCGTCAACGCGTACCAGGATGATTGCACCCCCTCGGGCATCGAGCTCACCTCCAGCCCGGGTATCTGCCCGAGCTCTCGGATCAGGTAGGCAGCGATCTCCTCGCGGCCGGCGAGGTAGGCATCCAAGCGGGAGAGCTGGTCGTGGGCGAGGGCGGCGGCCAGGGGGTGGATACGGAGCTTGAGCCCGGCCCCGGTGACCACGTATCTCGCGAGCGGATGGCCTTCCGGGATCTCGTTCCTGGCCCGCTTGTTGTAGTGCGCAAACGTGAGAACGCGGTAGTAGGTGTCGTCGTCGTTGGTGAGGACGAAGCCGCCCTCACCCCCGGACAGGGGCTTGGGACCGTTGAGGGAGAAGACACCGGCCAGGCCGAACGTGCCGACCTTCTGGCCGCCGCGGCTGGCCCCGTGCGCGTGTGAGCCGTCTTCCAGCAGGTCCAGGTCGCGGTCCCTGGCCAGCGTGGTGAGGTCGGTCATCTCGGCGGGCTTGCCCCACAGGTGCGTGACCATGATCGCGCGGGTGCGAGGGGTGATCAGCTCGGCCACCCGGCCGGGGTCGATGTTGCCGTCCGGGCGCGTCTCACAGAGGACCGGGACCGCGCCGAGCTGGAACAGGGGTGAGGCAGTGGCGTGGAAGGTCCAGGCGGGGACGATCACCTCGTTGCCGGGCCGGATGCGGGCGGCCCAGTAGACGGCGTGCAGGGCGGCGGTGCCGGATCCAAATCGCGGTTCGCTTCTGCCTCCTGGGGCCGGCGAGCAGGTCATGACCGTAGGTTGCCCGGTGAGGGGCTACGGCTGGACCACCCAGATCAGACGCCGTCGCATCCCGGTGACAGGGCACAGGGGCAGATCTGTCCGGCACTCACACCGTCCATTTGTTGACTCAAGCGCAAGACGTTGGCGTAGCGTGTACGCGGCGCTGCTGCGGCAGCGTGTCTCGCTACATCCGGTCCCGGCGCCGGAGCGAGCAATGGGCTCTTGAGAGTCACCCGCAGTTGGCAGTCAGTACGCATCAGGACATCCGACCTGTCTCTCCTGTCGTCGCCGGGCGGCAAGTGGAAGGGGCAAGGTATGTCCAAGTCGCGCAATGCCAACAGTCTGGCGAAGAAAATCGTTCGCCAGACGTCGCTCAAACAGTCGACTGCTTCAAGACTGGCGAAGCAGGTCCATGTCTATCTCGGGGCCTCGGTCGTAGATTCCCCCGACACACGTCAGCGCCGTCTGGAAGCACACATGGCTCACGTGTTGGCCAGCGGCTTCAAGGATCGTCAGCTCAATGGCGCTCTTCTTGGTGTGCGAAAAGCAGAGCCGGAGGGTCAGAGCGTGAGGCTGACCCTGGAGTCCGACATGGCGGACGAGGTTCTCCGTGAACTCCTCCCGCGTTTCGATCACTTCTACGGTGGCGTCCGGGGAGTCCCCAGCCTGCGCGTTCGGGGCGACGAAACGCGGTTGATTCTCCATGACGCAGTCAGCTCGGCTCACGTCACCGTAACGCGTGCCGACGGTGCCCCCATCCGTCTGCCGTCCGCGCGCGACGGCGAGGTGCTTCTGTGGAAACGGGTTCCCGGTGGCCTCTCTCGCGACGAAAGGCAGGAGGCTGAGGAGTGGACAGACTCAAGGGCGATCGAGGACCTACGGGTGCGCGATTTGCTGTTGAGTCGCATTCTGCGTCGCCCAGGGTTGGTCAACAGAGCTGCGGAGCCACACGGATTCGCCAACTGCTACACGCATCACGCCGGTGATCTGGTGATCGAGTGGTGCTGCGGCGACACCGTTGAAGCGCTCTGTGCGGTCCTCTTGGCCCACGGCTTCGCTGACGACGTGCCCCGGGCGAAGGCGATCGAGTTGATGTCACGGCACTCTGCTCATCTCGGCGATCGCACTGTGATCTTGAATCGCCACGGGTCGTGTCTGTACGGCCGCAGCGCTGAGGATGTCGTGGAGTCCATCAAGGAGGGTTACAAGTCATGACCCTGTCCGGGATGGCGCTCGTAGTACCGGCGTGCATGGTCCTGGGAGTCGTCGCACGCTACGTACGGGATCTGGCGGTGCTTCGCCGCCTTGAACGACTTCTAGCGGGCTGTGACCAAGGGCAACGAGTTGAGGTCTGCCGGATCCTCGCTGCCTCATTACACACGGCTGGGAGAGCGGAGCCGCGGGACGAGCTGTCGCCCAGCGAGCCAGCGGCGCGGTGAGGTTCCGGGATGCGGAGGAGTCCGCCGTGTGCACCCATTGTGCACCGGTGATCACTCGATCCTAGAAAGCTTGCAGGTCAGGACGGTTCCCCACCTCTACTTCGACATCTGGAAAGTAAAGCTCGAACTCGGCAGCCGAAGGAATGCTCAGAGCGGTTGCCTCCACTGGGGTGGAGGCAACCGCTCGTCGTCTGTCGCGACCCCGCTGTTGATTACGGAGCCGAACCTGGACCGTCAACGCGACACGGACGCTATCCCGCGTCGCGGGCCGGCTCGGCCTCGAACGCCATGAGCGTCAGTCCTGTGACGTGGATGACGGCGTTCCACTCTTCCTGGGTCAAGTCCGGGAATTCCTCCAGTACACAGCTGGGGACAGGACAGCCACCAGCGCTCAGCACCACCTTCGCGAAGGCCAAGCCCGAGCGGCTGAGGCACAAGCGCGGCCCTTGCTGGGGCTCCCCGGTGTACAGCACCGCGATGCGCTGAGCGGCGTCCTTGTTGTCGGGTGTCTCCGACGCGAAGTTCAGGAGCGCGGTCCGCAATTGCGCAGTGAGTTCGTCCTGGTGCAGGTCAGCGCGTTCCGAAATGGCAGCCAGCGCCTGGCAGAACTGCTCTCTCGCTACCGACCGGGGCGGCCTCGGGGTGACCTGCGGAGGTTGACCGGCAACGTCGTTTACAGGCTCGGGCTCCGATTGAAGCCCCATGAAGATGAGCTTGGAGACCAGCAGTACAGCTTCCCACTCCTCCTGGTTCAGAGTCGGGAAACTCTCCTGCACCTGGGGCGGAAGGTCGCTCTGGTCTGCGTACAAGAGCACGTCCGGCAGCTCTACGTCGTAGTCCGCAAGCCGAAGACCGAGGCTTCGTCCCCAGGGGTGGTCCTCAGCCCCAACAGTGACCAGTTCGACGCGCGATCGCTCGCCCAGCGTCTCCGAAGCCAGTTCGCGCAGCGCTGTGGTGACTGCCGCACTGAGGCCGGCCTCGTTTACGTCACCCCTTTCGCCGACACTCAGCAGGGCATCGCGCAGGCGTCCGCGCGGCGATGACGGATTCATCGTCTCCTCCTACGGCCGCCGCCTGAGTCGAGCGGCTGGACGGTCGTCTTCTCCACGTAATTGTTGAACTCATCGATCTTGTCCGCCGGTACCGCATAGCGACCTGGCTCGTTGGTCGGCTTGATCTCGTACTGTTTCAGCCAGGCCAACACCTCTGGCTTGCAGTGGAACTCCATCTTGTGGGTGTAATTCTTGCTCTTGCCCAGCGTGCCGGGGGTGACCTTGCCGGTCTGGGCGATCCACTTTGGCTGCCGTTCGTGGCCGGGCCTCGGGACAAGGCCCCCGTTCGGCTTCACTGCGGCGCTCGCCTTCGCTTCCGCCTCGCTGCCGTAGCGTTCGATGATGACCGGGCACTTCTTCTTCGCCAGGCCAAGGGGGTCGATCTCGGCGAAGGGATTGTCGACATAGCCGTGTGGGTCGGGGGCGGGCCCGAGACCGAGCGGATCGGGGCTGAGATATCGGGCGGTGAGTGAGTCGTAATAGCGGAACAGGTTGTAGTGCAGGCCGCTCTCACGGTCGTGGTACTGACCTGGGAAGCCGAGACTGCACTCCACCACAACCTCGCGGGGATCAGCGGGACGCGGTGTTCCCCACAGCGTGGACCTGGAATGCCAGGCAATCGCGCCGTCTTCATCAACAAGTTCCGTGGGTGTGCCGACCAGGTCAGTGACGATGGAGTAGAACCGCTCGTCGAATTCCTCTTGCGCCGGCTCAGACCCGCCGGCGGTTCGGTCCACCTGGGTCAGGACGCGGTAGCCGACCGGATCCCATTCCCAGCTGGTGACCTGGACACCAGCCGACCCTGAACCACTGCGCAGCTCCTCGGCAAGAACAGTGCCGTCCCAGGTGAACGTGGTCTGCTCCACCACGGTGGCGGTGTCTCCGCTCAGCCACTGCTTGGCGATGCGACGCCCGAGGGGATCGTAGTGATAGCGCCAGATGGTGCCGTCCGGGAGGGTGACCGTGGTGAGGCGGTCGTCTGCGTCCCAAGAATAGTGCCAGCTGCGGGTGCCGCCGGAGAGCAGTCTGCGGCTTTGCTTGATGACCCGTCCCTGGCCGTCGTACTCATAGCTGGTGCGGCCGGCCTGACGGAGCAGAGTACCGTCGTACGACCTCGTCCCCGCGGTGTCGTTCAGGCTCGTCTGCCCGGCGGTCTGGCCTCCCGTGTAGGCCAGGTTGCCCGCAGCGTCATAGGCATAGGTCTCGGACCAGTTGTGTCCCAATACGCTGGTGACCCGCCCCACCGGATCCAGATCGAAGGCTCGCGTCCCCAGCATGGTGTCCGTGATACCGAGCAGCTGATCGTCCGGGCGGTAGGCGAAGGTGCGGTGTCGTAGCGCAGTCTCAGGTATGTCGGCACCAGGCGGTTCCGACATACCTGAGAGGGTCTGGGCCGTCATACGGTTGGCCGGATCCCAGGTGTGGGAGAGGACCGCCGCACCGAGATTGCGGCGGATCTCCCGACCGGCGAGGTCGTGGCCGAACCTGACCTCTCGCCCAGCGCTGACCAGCGTTGCCGGCCGACCGGCCGCATCGTAGGTCCACCGGCTCTCCACACCGCTGGGGGTACGACGCAGGGTGCGCCGGCCCAGGTCGTCGTAGCCGAACTCGACGACCGCCGAGCCCTGTTGCTCCGTCAGCAAATGGCCCGCTGGGTCGTACGTGAAAGCCAGGTCCGTGACGCCGTTCGCCGCGTACAGCAGACTGCCTTCGGCGTCGTAGTGGAATCGCGCTCCGCCGGCCTGCGTGGCTTCTCGAACAACACGGTCGAGCAGATCGCGGGTGTAGCGCACGGTCTGGCCCGCACCGTTGGTCCGCGACGTCAGCCGGCCGGCCACATCGTGGATGTAGCTGATGTGCCGTCCGTTGAAGTCGGTCTCCTGCACGACCCGGCCCAGCGAGTCGTAGGTGTAGCGCCACAGTTTTCCCTGAGGGTTGGTGACGGCGATGAGTCGCAGTTCAGCGTCGTAGGCGAAGGTGAACCTGGCACCGTCAGGGCCCGTACGGACGGAGGCTCGGTCAAAAAATGTGTATTCGAAGGACGTGGTTCCGCCAGCCGCATCGACGTGCTGGATCAGGTTCTCCTCGGCGTCGTAGGACCACCGCTCGGTGTGACCGTCGGGCCGCATGCACCAGGCCGGCTGTCCTTCCACCGTCCAGCCGAACGCCGTCACCGCGCCCATCGGATCGGTCACCAGTCGGGGTCGGCCGAAGGCGTCCCGCTCGCAACTGCTCACGGCTCCCAGAGGGTCGGTGACGGATACCGGCAATCCGGCAGCGTTGGTGGTGAGCCGGGTTGTCTGACCGATGGCGTCGGTGACGGCTGTGAGATGACCGAATGAGCCGTACTCATAGCTGGTGATGGCTCCGATGGGATCGGTGATCTGCAGCAGGTTTCCGCAGTCGTCGTAGGCGTACTGCCAGCCCGCGCCGTCCGCACCGACCATGAGCAAGGGTTGGTGATGCTCGTTGTAGACAGCGGTCATCCGCGAGCCATCGGGGCGGGTGACCGCGACGGCGTTGCCCGCCGCGTCGTACTCCATCGTGACCGTACGGCCCAGCGGGTCCGTACGCCGCAGCAGTCGGCGGTACCGGTCCCATTCGAAGGTGGTGACCGCGCCCGAGGGATCGGTCTCCCTTGTCGTCTGACCATGCTTGTTGAGCTGGTAGACAGTGACCTGGCCCAGTGCATCGGTCACCCGGGTGCAGCGCGCCTCGTCGTCGTAAACGAAGACGGCATCGAGGAAGCCACCCTCGCCGCGGGTCTCGACACAGCGCCCAGCCGCGTCGTAGAGGTAGTCGTACCGATGCCGATTGCGGTCGGTCCAGGAGGTGATCCGGCCGTCCTGGTCATACGTGAAGCGCATCGGTACACCGGACGAGTTGGTGATCTCGGTGAGATTCCCGTTGCCGTCATAGGCGAATGCCGTCAGCAGCAGTCCCACCGCGGAGTCGCCCTCGGCCTCCGCACTACCGGTTGGCTGGGCGGCCAGTGCCACCGCGTCCGAACTCCTCGCACCCAGCAGGCGCAGCCCGGTTATCCGTAGCCCTGCGGTCTCGACTCGGATCCGGTATCCGCCGCTGTGCCAGACCTCGCTGGGGGTACCGTCGTCGGAATAGTCGATGTCGATCTGATTCCCGTGCCGGTCGGTGACGGCCGTCAGCGGGAGCTGTGAGGCGCTCACCCCTCTCAGATCACCCGTAACGTTGGCCGGCTTGGCAAAGTGCCAGGAGCGTCCCTCCTGCGGGTCGCTGATGCGGAATCCACCGGGCGTTTCCGGATCCCAGCCAAGCGGCCATCGGGGGCCCTCGACGGGGAGGACCGGCTCATCATGCCCGGGCATCGGGTAGACCAAGATCATGCCGTCCTCAGCAGCGAAGACAACACCTTCGTCGTCGAGTTCGAGGCGCTGGTCGAGGGTCGAGGACCACGACGGGCCGAACCATCCACCGCAGCGGTACGAGGACACATGGGTTCGCGCGAGCAGTAGCGGCAGAACAGCCGGCAGGCTGACGTCCTCCTGAGCCAGGACCATCTCACCCGAGGCGATGTCGATCGGGTCACTTCGACAGTTGCGGTCGTCCGCTGGGGTGCTGGTCTTGTGCGGTTCTGATGCCCCGTTCCGCAGGGGCGAATTCGGTGCGCCCCTTCCCGGATTCTTGCCGCCGGCGCGGCTCCCCGTCCCGTCGATGCCACTCCCCGGCGCCTTGGGGTCCTTCTTGTCGCCCTTGCCGATGCCTGTGAAGTGGTCGGCCAACTTACGGTCGTTGTCCTGATGGTTCTTGGCCATCTGCTTCACACCACGGGTCATGTTGTCGTCGAGGTGCTTGGCGGTCTTCTTGACCCCGTCCTCGATGCCGTCGATGACCTTGTCCAACATCGCGTTGGCCGCGTCAGCGATGGCGTCCTTGCCACGGGTACGCCCGTGGTGACTTCTGGCCCGGCCGATCTTGCCGCCGGCCTTGTTGCGGAAGGTGCCACCTGCGCTCTGCAGGCCCGTCACGACGCGGTCGTGCTCATCCGGATCGAAACTGAACCCTCCACCGGCGCCTCCGCCGCCTCCGCCCCCACTGCCGCCGCCGGCACTGAGAAGTTCCATCGGGTTGGCCGCGGCCGATTTCGCGGAGTCCTTGGCGTCCTGCACGCCCTGATGGAAGCCGTCCTTGCCGGCCTTGGCGGTCTGCCCCAGGTCCACTCCGTCCTTGGCTCCAAGGGCATTGGCGCCGATCTGGACGACCAGGTCGCCGACCATTGCGCCCAGGGCCTCCTCGACGGGGGTCAGGGCGATGCTGATGACCTGTTCAGCGACCTGCTGGCACACCTCCTTGAAGAGGCGCTTGACGATTACGCGGGTCGCCTGGGTCGCGGCCAGCGCACCGACTTCGGAAAGCCCCAGTGTGAACGGTGCCGCCGCCTGCGCGGCGATCACTTCCGCGGCGAGGATACCCAGCTGGACAATCGCGCCGATCTTCGCGCCCTCGATGAGGACCGCCACTCCATCCATGGCAGTGGCCGCCATGCGGCCGCACTCCCCCAGATTCTTGAGGTGAGTGCCATTGATCTTGCTCCAGTGAGCGTTGAGCGCCTCGACAGCCAACGAGCCACCCGCTGACCCCACCAATCCCTGGATGGCCGTGTGAGCTTCGTTGGCACCGTGGTCGATGTCATCGGCGAATTCCCGCATGGCATCGGCCATGTCCCGGTAGTCGTCCTCGTCGACGTTCGGCCATGAGACACCAATGATGTCGAGTACTTCGTCCGCCCAGCCAGGCAGTACTACGCCCACGTAAAAAACACTCCCCCGTTGACCATCTCTCAGATGAGAAATACTTCCAGCTGCGCCAACGGCTGTTCAAGCGCCCTATGAGCCCTCGCCTGGCGGGTTTCCCGCGAACGTCATCGCCTAGTCGTGCGTATGCCGGTGATGGTCGGACGCGCACCAGGCGCTCCGCCTCGCCCACGATGTGCACCAGTCGTGCACCCACCCAACCTGCAGACGATGTCCATGCAGGTCAGAGCACTTCTCGTGTTGTTCTTCGACATCTAAGAACGCCGCAGGTCGAAGCGGGTTCCCGCTCGCCTGGGACATCTTTGGGCCGTCGGCCGTGTCCTTCCCTTCGGAAGGTGCGGCCGACGGCCTTTTCGTGGTGGCGGTGTTTCTGTCAGAGGGGGGTCATGATCTCCCTCCGGAACGCTGCGGGCGGCGTGAGCGGCCGGGCGGCGTGGGGAGGGCGGCGGATCGTGTCTCAGTCTTCGACGCCGTGATCGGGGAAGTCCGCAAAAGTAGTGGCCTGGGGATGGGACCGGACCCATTCACGGAGACCGGGCCCGATGGGTCCATAGATCTCTGCGGAGACCATCTCCGCGCACCGGCCCACACGTGCCAGCAATTCTGCCCCACGTTCGTTGTGTTCCAGGGCCGCAGTTTCGTCGGTGTACTCCTCCAGCACCAGGTAGCTGCCGGCACCGGCCGAGAACCACCGGTAGTTGTGGGTGCCGGGTTCCTCGCTCGCCTGCTTGCGCAGGGCGAGCGCCAACTCCTCGAATTCGGCCTGTCGTTGGTCATGGACGTCGAATCGCGCGCGCACAAAGATCGTCATGCCCGCAGTAGAGCAGATCGGTGCCCACGGCCGGGGGGACTTCGTCGCCCGTCGCGCACCCCTCATGAGGTGCCGACGTGACCGACCGCTCCCCCGCTGTCTCGCCCAGCACTCCGATCCCCCCGTTCCGAGGCAGACTGGTGGTATGCCTGAATTGCCGGAGGTCGAGTCCCTGTCGCGGTTTTTGGCCGAGCGGCTGGTCGGTCGTTGCGTGGGGCGGGTGTATCCGGTGGCCGTGCATGCGCTCAAGACCTATGACCCGCCCCTTACCGCGCTGGAGGGCCGGACGTTCGATGAGGTGACCCGGCACGGGAAGTTTCTCGATTTCCGGGTCGGGGAGCTGCATCTGGTCATCCACCTGGCCAGGGCGGGGTGGGTGCGGTGGAGCGAGAAGCTGCCGGTGGCGCCGCCGCGGCCCGGGAAGGGACCATTGGCGCTTCGGGTGCGGCTGGTCGAGCCGGAGGGGGCCGGGTTCGATGTGACCGAGGCCGGCAGCCAGAAGCACCTTGCGGTCCATGTCGTACGGGATCCGGGCGAGGTGCCCGGTGTCGCGCGGCTCGGGCCCGATCCGCTCGCCGAGGGGTTCAGCCCGGCGGCCTTCGCCGGGCTGCTGGCAGGGGAAAGCCGGCAGATCAAGGGGGTGCTGCGGGACCAGAGCGTGCTTGCCGGGATCGGGAACGCCTACTCGGACGAGATTCTGCATGCGGCGCGGATGTCGCCGTTCAAGCTCGCCGCCAAGCTCTCCGAGGAGGAGGTGGGCCGGATCTACGAGGCGATCGGTACGACGCTCGGCGAGGCGGTCGAACGGGCCCGTGGGATCGACCTGCGGAACCTCAAGGCGGAGAAGAAGAGCGGGCTGCGGGTCCACGGGCGGAAGGGGGAGCCCTGTCCGGTGTGCGGGGACACGATCCGGGAGGTGTCCTTCAGCGATTCGTCGATGCAGTACTGCCCGACCTGTCAGACCGGGGGCAGGATTCTTGCGGATCGGCGGATGTCCCGGCTGCTGAAGTAGACGGCACCGAAGAGCCGCCACCCGGTGCGGGATGGCGGCCCTTCGGCTCGGTGCCGGGTGGGATGCGTCGCGGTCAGGCCCCGGACTGCCCCGGCGCCAGCAGCTCCCGCAGTTCGGCCACCGCCTCCCGGAGCCGGTCGGCGAAGGTGTGCATCTGAGCGGCCACGGACTGCGGGGTGCTCAGGTAGAGGTGGAAGCGGTCGGGCAGCAGGACGTAGGCGACGCCGATACAGCGGCTGCTGGTGGAGCCGAAGCCGAAGTACTGGATGTTGGCGGACGGCGCGGAGCTGGTGCTCAGGTAGTCGTCGCGCATCGTCAGCCAGCCGGGCGTCCGGTAGAGGGCGGGCTGCTCGGTCACCCCGAGCTCCGTTCCGCGGCGGCGCTGGATCAGTTCCAGCTCCCACAGGTGCTGCTCGGGCGCGTCGCCGGCCTGGCACTCCTTTGCGCGTGCCACATGCTTCCCGGCGGCGGCCCGGAACGCGGCCCGGCGGGTGTCCGCGTCGGCCGCCGGGTCCTCCATCGCGGCGACGAACTCCTGGATCTCCGGGGTGACCACACGCATCGCCTCGGTGCGGCCGAGCCGCCACTGACGGGTGGCGATCGACTCGTAGGTGGCGCCCAGGCGCCCCTTGGCGCGCTGGTGGGCGAGCTGGTAGGCGAGCTGGACGAAGGCGTCCGGCGAGGAGCCCAGTGCCTTGGCGGTGTTACTGCCGAAGTCGTCGAAGGAGACGGTCCGGGTCGCGGTGTTCTCCCCGTACGCCGCGAACGCCTCGGCGGCGGAGCGCACCCGGTCCCGGAGGGCGTCGTCCAGCTCGAAGACGACAGGTTCCAGGGACGGGAGGCCCTGGGAGCGGGCTCCGGAGCGGCGGGAGTGTTCCTCGGCGGTGGCGCTGAGCAGGGCGTCGGTGAAGCTGAGGATGGTGGTGCCGTCGAGCTCGCAGTGCTCCACATTGATGCCCGCCCGGCCGTCCGCGAAGACGATCAGGGACACGGCCTTGTCGAACCAGCGGTTGCCGCGGTCGCCATGGAGCAGCTGGTCGCAGGCCTGCTGGATGTCCGCGGGGGCGAAGTCCTCCAGGCAGACGCAGAACAGTGCGGTCTCGATGTCGTCCAGGGCGTCCGCGTTGCGGGGATGGCAGGCGCGCAGGGTCTCGCGGGCGGCGGCCCACTCCGCGCGCGCCATGGTGGTGAGGTGGCCCACCGAGGTGTCCGCGGGAGCCGGTTCGGCGCCGGCCTTCTGGACGGCGCGCAGCCCCGCTTCGAGGTCGTCCAGGCTGTGCGGGACACCGTCCGCGCCGAGCACATCGAGCCGGAACATGCTGCCGCGGAAGAACACCACGATGTGCCGTGCCCGGGACGGGCCCGGCCAGGCGTCGGTGTAAGGGCTGCGGACGGTGTCCTGCTCCGCCCCGGGGATCCGGGTGGCGGAGAAGAGGAACTTGTTCTGCACCATGGACTGGGGCGCGCCGCGCTGCACCACCGGCGGGATGAGCTCCTGATCGAGCTGCCTCTTGTAGTCGACGGCCCCGGCGATGAGCCCGGCGGCCCGCTCCACCTGCGACTGCGGCTGCTGCGGCGGGGCGTCCTGGAACAGGAAGAAGAAGTTGGCGTTGAGCGCGATCCGGTCGCGGCGGCCCAGATAGCGGTACGGCCAGAAGGTGTCCAGCCAGCTGTGGACTCCTTCGGTGGCGTCGTACTCCTCCAGCGCCGCGTGCAGCGCCCGGCCGGGGCCGCCGGGGCGGAGGAAGGCGGTCACCTCCGCCTCGGTCGCCGCCAGCTCGTCGGCGGTCAGCAGCGGCGCGCACCAGGCGAGGAACCGCTCACAGCTCGCCTCCAGCGTGGGCAGCGGCACCCGCGGGAGGCTGTCCTCCTGGGAGAAGGTCGTCATGACTGCTGCCCTTTCCTGACGGGTATTCAATTCTGCTCTCTCGATTCCGGTCGTGGGGACCTGTGATGTCACTCGTCCATGGTCGCTCCGTCACCCACCGTGCCCGTGCCTGTGAGGAACGCGGCGCGGGCGGCGGCGCACGGCGCCGGCGTGTCCGGCTGCTAGTCCAGCAGCCGGTCGCCCCGTACGGCCCGGCCCTCGGCCGCCACATGCTCGGGCAGTACCCGGCCGAAGAGCTGCCGGGTCCGCGCCACGCTCCCGATGACACCGGGGCGCTCGCTGTAGGCGAAGATCGCGGAGTGGCGCGCGAGTTCGCCGCGCACCGGGCTCACCCGGTGGAGCGAGTAGCGGCCCTTGAACAGCTGCAGATCACCGGGGTGCAGGGGGAGGCGCCGGGTCAGCCGCTCACCCCGGCCGTCCAGGACGTCGCGTACGTCGTCGAAGTTCTCGTCCTGCGCGGACCTGATGTTCGGGCAGTACTCGAAGACGCCGCCGTCCTGTGCCTGGCGGGTGAGCAGGCTCACCGTGAACTCGTTGGTGTCGAAGTGCCAGGGGTGCTCCATGCCCGGCGCGACGACGTTGAGGACCAGCCCGGAGAGCGGATCCGCCAGCTCGTGCAGCTGCGGCAGTCCGAAACAGCGGGCGATGAAGTCCTGGAACGCCGGGTGGGCGTAGAGCCGGCTGATCAGGGAGCCGGCGGGCACGCGGTCCCGTGCGACGAACGCGTTGCCCCGCTGGAAGGTCCGCCGCCCTGGGTGGTCCGCCGGCAGCTCGGAGTCCACCGCGATGTTGTAGACGTTGACGGTCTCGACGTCGAAGTGCGCCTGGGGGGCGAGGGCGGCGCACTCCTGTTCCAGCACCTCGCGGAGCGACGGACGGATGAAGTCCGGCAGCACGGTGCAGCCGAGTGCCGAGAGTTCGCGCCGGGCGCGGGACATCACAGCCCGCCCCTCGGCACTGTCGAGCTGCGACAGGGGATACCGGGCGGTGTCGACCACCTGGTCGAGCGTGACGGCTTGCAAAGTGCTCATTCGACCCTCTCCACGTACGGGCAGACCGTCCCGAGCCGGATGCCCGCCGCCGGCCCGCGGCCTCGCCCCGGCCGCCCCCACCAGGCGACCCGTGCGGTCCGCGTGCCGTCCGGCCCGCACCTTCGGCTCTTCGGCAACTCCATTGAGGAGTAGCACAGTTGAAGTTCCCACAGCGCCCCCGCGTTGTCTGTGATACGTCACACTGCGCCGACCGGCAGATGCGCGCGGTGAGGGGTACGGCGGGGAGAGCGCGCCCGGGGCGCCGGGGTCGCCTGCATCACGTTTTATGCAACTTGTTGCATAAGGCTCTTCGGCTGGTCTACAACTGCTGTGACGACCACCGCGCCAGGAGGCCCCATGAGCCAGTACCCGCACCTGATGAGCCCGCTCGACCTCGGGTTCACGACCCTTCCCAACCGGGTGCTGATGGGGTCGATGCACATCGGCCTGGAGGAGGCCGAGAACGGCTTCGAGCGGATGGCCGCCTTCTACGCCGCCCGTGCGCGCGGCGGCGTCGGCCTGATGGTGACCGGCGGAATCGCGCCCAACGAGGCGGGACGGCCGTACGACGGCGGGGCCAAGCTCACCACCGAGGCGGAGGCGGCGCAGCACCGGACCGTGACCGGTGCGGTGCATGCCGCGGGCGGCCGGATCGCGATGCAGATCCTGCACTTCGGGCGGTACGCGTACCACGCCGACCTGGTCGCGCCGAGTGCGATCCAGGCGCCCATCAGCCCCTTTCCGCCGCATGCGCTCACCGACGACGAGGTCGAGCAGACCATCGAGGACTATGTGCGGGCGGCGGAGCTCGCCCAGTCCGCCGGGTACGACGGCGTCGAGATCATGGGCTCCGAGGGCTACTTGATCAACGAGTTCATCGTCGGCGCGACCAATCAGCGCACGGACCGGTGGGGCGGCTCGTACGAGAACCGGGTGCGCTTCCCGCTGGAGATCGTCCGCCGTACCCGCGAGCGCGTCGGCACGGACTTCATCCTGATCTACCGGCTGTCGATGCTGGACCTCGTTCCGGGCGGTTCGACCCTGGAGGAGGTGGTGACGCTCGCCAAGGAGATCGAGGCGGCCGGCGCCACGATCATCAACACCGGTGTCGGGTGGCACGAGGCCCGCATCCCCACCATCGTGACCTCGGTGCCGCGCGGCGCCTACACCTGGGTGACCAAGCGGCTGATGGGCTCGGTCACCATCCCCCTGGTGACCAGCAATCGCATCAACACCCCTGAGGTGGCCGAGGAGTTGCTCGCCGACGGGCGCGCCGACATGGTGTCGCTGGCGCGGCCCTTCCTCGCCGACCCGGACTTCGTCGCCAAGGCGGCGGACGGCCGGGCCGAGGAGATCAACACCTGCATCGGCTGCAACCAGGCCTGCCTCGACCACACCTTCAGCGGGAAGATCACGTCCTGTCTGGTCAATCCGCGGGCGTGCCACGAGACCGAGCTGATCCTCTCCCCCACCCGGCGGCGCAAGCAGCTCGCGGTGGTCGGCGCCGGGCCCGCCGGGCTCGCCTGTGCCGTGTCCGCCGCCGAGCGTGGCCATGACGTCACGCTGTTCGACGCCGCGGACGAGATCGGCGGACAGCTGAACCTCGCCAAGCGGGTCCCGGGCAAGGAGGAGTTCGAGGAGACGCTGCGCTACTACCGTACGCAGCTCGCGCGGCAGGGCGTGGAGGTCCGGCTGAACACCCCCGTGACGGCCGCGGACCTCGGTGCGTTCGACGAGATCGTGGTCGCCACCGGCGTCACACCGCGCACCCCGGAGATCGACGGCATCGACCACCCGAGCGTCGTCAGCTACCTCGATGTGCTGCGCGACGGTGCGCCGGTCGGCGAGCGGGTGGCGGTCATCGGGGCGGGCGGCATCGGCTTCGACATCGCGGAGTTCCTGACCGATGCCGGCGACGCGGCGAGCCAGGATCCGGAGACCTACTTCCGCTCCTGGGGCGTCGACACCGCGTACGGCGAGCGCGGCGGACTGCGGGCGCCCGAGCGCCCCAAGACCCCGCGGCAGGTGCATCTGCTGCAGCGCAAGGCGTCGAAGGTCGGCGCCGGCCTCGGCAAGACCACCGGCTGGATCCACCGGGCGGAGCTGCGGCACCGGGGCGTGACGATGGTCGCCGGGGCGACGTACGAGCGGATCGACGACGAGGGCCTGCATGTCACCGTCGACGGTGCGGCCGGCACGCTGCCCGTGGACACCGTCGTGCTGTGCACCGGGCAGGAGCCGCGCCGGGACCTGTACGAGGAGCTGCGGGCCGAGGGGCGCGCCGTGCACCTCATCGGCGGTGCGGACGTCGCCGCCGAGCTGGACGCCAAGCGCGCCATCCAGCAGGGGACGGAGCTGGCGGCGGCCCTGTGACCTGCCGCCGGCTGCCTAGGATTCCCCTATGTCACTCCCGCATGCGATCCTCACCGCCCTGCTAGAGAAGCCGTCGTCGGGGCTGGCGCTGACCCGCAGGTTCGACCGGTCGATCGGCTACTTCTGGTCGTCCACCCATCAGCAGATCTATCGCGAGCTGGGGAAGCTGGAGCAGTCCGGGTTCATCCGGGCGCTGCCGAGCGAGCAGCCGTCCCGCGGGCAGAAGAAGGAGTTCGAGGTGCTGCCGGCGGGGCGGAGCGAGCTGACCCGCTGGGCCTCCGCCGAGCAGGAGTCCAAGCCCATCCGGGACGCGCTGCTGCTGCGGATGCGGGCGTCGGCGGTGGTGGGGCGGGTCGGGCTCGACGAGGAGCTGCGGCGGCATCTGACGCTGCACCGGCGGCAGCTGGCGGAGTACCAGGAGATCGAGGGCCGCGATTTCGGGGCCGCGGCGGATCCGGAGGACCGGCTGCGACGGCTCGTGCTGCGGGCCGGGATCGGTCTGGAGACGTTCTGGGTGGAGTGGCTGGAGGAGGCGCTGGCGGAGGTGGCGGACATGGATGCCGCCGCGGAGGAACGGCGGGAGGGACCGGGGGACGGCCCGGGTGAGTGAGCCCGCCCCGGCACGGCGTGGGGCGGCCGGCGCCGGGGAAGTCCCGGGGCCGGCCGCCCTGTTGGTGTGCCGGGAGCCGTCAGCAGTGGTCGTAGATGAGGGCGCGCACCAGGCGGCAGGTCGTGTCGGACGGGGCGTGGACCCCTATGTCGGCCGCGGTGCTGCGGATTTTGCGGTTGTGGGCCTGCTCGGGGCGGTAGACGCCGGTGTCGAGCAGGGCTATGGCCAGCCGCATGGCCTTCAGGCGGCGGTTGTGCGATTCGTACCGTTCGCGCGGCCATCCGGCGGGCAGCGGCTTCTTGGGCAGCGGGTGGGCCGGGAGAGGCTTCGTGATGAGTGTGGCAGCGGCCATCGGCGACCTCCTGGAGCGTGGATGAACCCTCACTGACTGGTTCCCATTCTACTGCCGACCACTGACAAAAGCCCCTGGCCAGAGGGGATTTGGCGCCCGGAGAAGGGCCTTGGGGAGGGCTCCGGGTCAGGCCGTCGCGGCCCTGGCGCGCAGCAGGGATTTGTCCGGCTTGCCCACGGGGGTGAGGGGGATGGCGTCGAGCACGTGGACGGCGGCCGGGGCGTACAGGGCGCCCGCGCGCTCGGTGACGAAGGCGCGGAGGGCGGCGGTGTCCACACGGTGGCCCGGAGCGGGAACGACCGCGGCATGCACCTCCTCGGCCTCGTCCGCCCCGCGCACCCCGTAGACGGCGCAGTGGGCGACCGCCGGATGGGTGTGCAGCAGGTCCTCGACGTCCGCCGGGTGGACATGCCCGCCCACGACGATGATCAGGTCCTTGACCCGGTCGACGAGGTAGAGCCGGCCCTCGTCGTCCAGCACACCGACGTCGCCGGTGCGCAGCCAGCCGTCGTCGTCCAGCACCTGCGCGGTCAGCTCGGGCCGCTTCCAGTAGCCGGTCATCACGCCGGCGGAGCGCACATGGATCTCGCCCGGCTCCCCCACCGGCAGATCGCGCCCGTCCGCGTCACGGACGGCGAGCGTCACACCGGGCAGTGCGCGGCCGACGGTGATCCGTCCGCCGGGGCCGGTGGGGAGGTGGTCCGCCGGCCGGGCCTGGGTGATCGACATGGCCTCGGCCTGGCCGTACAGCCCGAACAGGACCGGGCCGAAGACCTCGGCGGCCCGCGCCAGTCGCGAGGGGGAGGCCGCACAGCCGCCGTAGGAGATACGGGTGAGGGAGCTGAGGTCGGTGGTGGGGAGGGTGGGGTCGTCGAGGAGCCGGTAGAGGAGCGGGGGCAGCAGCCAGAGGTGGGTGATGCGGTCGCGGGCGACGGCGGCGAGTACGGCGGCGGGGTCGAAGGCGCGGTGCAGGACGACGGTGCCGCCGGCCGCGAGCGTGACATCGGCCAGCACGCCCGCGAGGTGGGCGAGCGGGGTGCAGGCCAGGAAGCGGGGCGGATCGCCGGCGGCTTCCATGCGCTGGTGGATCACCATCCCGGCGTACGGGGCGTGTGCCATCCGGACGCCCTTGGGGATGCCGGTCGTGCCACCGGTGTGCCGGAGGCACCAGTCGTCCTCGGGGCGGGCGGCGCTCGGCACCTCAGGGGTGACGGGGAGTGCGGCACAGGCGGCGAGCAGGTCGGCGCCCAGATCGGCGGCCGCAGCCCCGCCCCCCAGGGTCATCACCTCGGGGGCCGGGCCCCTGGTGTGGTGGAGCAGCGCCCGTGCGGTGTCGTGGAGGGCCGGGTCGACCAGGAGCAGGGCGGCCTCCGCGCTCGTGGCGATCCGGGCCAGGGTCTCGGCGGCCATGCCGTCGTAGAGGAAGACCACGCGGGCGCCGAGGAGGCCCGCTGCGTAGCGGGCGGCGAGCACCTCGGGGCGGTTTCCGCTGAGGAGGCAGACGGTGCGGCCGCGGCCGATGCCGTGGCCGGCGAGCACCGCCGCCATGCGGTGGACGGTGGCGTGCAGGGCACCGGCGGTGATCTCCTCGCCGCCCTCCCCCACGGTCACCACGGTGCGGGACGGGTCACGGGCGAGGGCGGCGAGGAGGGCGTCGGCATAGCTGGTGAAGCCGGTGGCGGGCGTCATGGCGGTGGGGTCCCTTGGTCCGGTGACAGGGCGGGTGACCACGCGGGTCACGGCCATGACGCTACGGACGTTCGCTCATGCCCTCCACGACCAATATCGCCATGTGGTCATGACCCGTGAGGCATGAGAGGGGGGAGCGATTCCTCCGCCGCCGCCAGGATTTCGGTGACCCGGAGGCCGAAGTGGACGTCGCAGGCGTTGGGCAGACCGGTCCCGGCGGCGGCAAGGAGGGCGTCGACGGCGCGGCGGTAGGCCACTTCGGGGCCGTCCTGGCGACGGGGCAGGGAGGTGACGCCCGCCGTGCCGCGGAGGGTGACCTCGACGCCGGACGCCGCGGCGGGCGCGGTCAGGCCGAGCGTCGCCGAGCCGGCCGCTCCACTGCTGTGACGGATCGTCAGCAGCACGGCATCGGCCGGGCCCCGGACCGCGGTGACCGCTTCCGCATCGCCGAGGACCGGCAGGAGCACCGACAGCGCATGCGGGCCGACGTCCCACAGGCCGCCCTTCTCGCGGCGCCAGGGCGAATCGGCGTACGGGCTGGAGCTGTCCTCGGCGAAGACCGAGCCGAGCCAGTCGGCATGGGCGGTGAACCAGCCGCCGACCGCGGCCTGGGCGGCGATCCACTCCCCTTCCTGCTCCCCGAAGCGCGCCGTGAAGAACACCACCGAGGCGATGCCCGCCCGGTCGGCGGCCGCGGCGACGGCGCGGGCCTCGGGCACGGAGGTGGCCACCGGCTTGTCCAGGAGGAGATGGCAGCCGGCCTCGGCGGCGCGGACCGCCAACGGGGCCTGGACGGACGGCGGCAGGGCGATCGCGACGGCGTCGCAGGCCTCGAACAGCTCGTCGGGGGACTCGTACGGGCGGGTGCGGTGAGCCTGGGCCAGCGCGGCGGCGGCCTCCGCTCTGCGCCCCCAGATGCCGGTGAACTCGACGCCGGGGTGGGCGGCGAGGGCGGGGGCGTGGACGCGCCGCGCCCAGGGTCCGGTGCCGAGGAGTCCGATGCGCGGGGTCGTCATGGGGCCAGTGTCTCGCGCAGCGCGGACCGGAGCGCGGATTGGGCTCCGCCGGCGCCGCGAGCCGAGGGGACGGTGGCCCGTCGCCCCTCGGCCGGGGAGCCGGCGCCGAGCCCGCCCCACGCCGTAATCCGTATGCCCCGCCCGCCCGGCCGGTGTTACGTTGCACCGGCCGGCCGCGGGACTCCGGTGCGACTTCCGGACCTGCTCTGCAAAGCAACGATTCGCTGCTCGTGCCCCCACTCCCCGGCCGGCATCCGACTACGGGGGAGAGGGCGTGGACAGCTCCGCGGACCGGGTGGCGGCCGAGGACGTGCTGCTGTTCGTCAATGCCGCGATCACCTCCACCGGGCAGCACGAGTTCCACTCCGGCGCCTATGAGCAGCGGATGTCGCTGGACTTCCTGCACGACTATGTGCGGGTCAACTACCGCCCGCTCTATGCCGCTTCGCTCGCCCTGGACATCAACGACCACAATGCGGCGCTGATCGTGCGCCGGCTCCTGGAGACGGCCCGGGAGGCGACGACGGACGAGCGCCATGTCGAGGGGCGGCTGATCGCGGCCCGGCTTGCGCGACTGCCGGCGCCGCGCGTCTACCGCCTGTTCCGTGCGCTGCGCGCCGCCAAGGTCAACAACCGCCGTACCCGCGCCGTCATGCGCGACTGGCTCGCCGCACGCCCGGATCCTGCGCTCGACGCGGTGAAGTACCGGAGCGGCCTCAAGTGCGCGCTGCGGCATGCGCATCTGCCGGCGCCCGGCGGGCGCGGAGGCGACGGCGAGCTGAGCGACTTCCTGTTCGCGCCGGGCCGGCGCAAGCAGTACACCACCGCGCTGCTGGACTCCTGGCGGCGGGCGCACTACCAGCAGAAGGCCCTGTACGAGCTGCCGTTCACCGTCGCCGAGGGGTTCGCCGCTGCGCACCGCATCGACCGCCGCGTCTTCCTGGAGCGGATCGCGCCGCGGATGACGCGGCTGGAGCGGCTGCGGGTGCAGGCGGCGGCCCGCAGCCGCGGTGCCGACGTGGCCGCCGACCTGTCCCGGATGCCGCTGACCCGGCTCGCCGCGTACGTCCTGGGGCTGCCGCTCGACGACCGCATCGCGCGCCGTGCCGAGCTGACCGGCGCGCTGCGGACCGCGGCGCGGCGTACGGCGGGCGCACAGGCCGGGACCTGGGGCCGGGTGGCCGCCGTACTGGACGACAGCTTCTCCACGACCGGTTCGCGGCAGAAGCGGCGTCGTCCGCTGGTGACCGCGCTGGCCTGCCACTTCCTGCTGGAGGCGCTCGGCGGGTCGTACCTTCCGCTGTGGACGTCGGGGCGGCAGGACGCGCTGCTCGCCTACCCCTACGGGGCGACGCCGCTGGGCATGCGGCTGCTGGACGCGCTGGAGTACGCACCGGAGCAGCTGGTGATCGTCTCGGACGGCTTCGACAACGCGCCGCCCGGCCTGGCCGGGGAGGTGCTCCGGGTGTGGCGGACGAGGCTCGATCCGCAGGGCCGCACCTCCGTCGTGCACCTCAACCCGGTCTACGACGCCGAGGACTTCGACGTCCGCAGGCTGGCCGCCCCGGTGCCGACCGCGGGGGTGCGCAACGCCGAGGATCTGCCGGCGCTGGTGCAGCTCGCACGGTTCGCGGAGGGGCGGACGGGCCCGGCCGAACTGCGGGCCCATCTGGACGACAGGGTGCAGCGGTTCCTGACCGCGGAAGCGGCGCCGGACGCACCGGATGCGCCGGATGCGCCGGACGCGCCGGACGCGCCGGACGACGGGGAAGGAGGTGCGGGGTGACCAGGCTGGATCTGGACGGGCTCAGCGCCCGTCCGCCGCAGCGATGGGGTGCGGTGCGGCTGGTGCCGCTGGTGCGCGCGGAGCCGATCTGCGAGCTGCGGCTGCACCGTGAGCTCTACCGGGACGGGCCGTGGACGGTACGGGCCGGCCGGCGGACGTCCTACACCTCGTACATTCCGCATGGATATGTGGCGAACTGGAACAGCGACGGCACACCGGCGGCCTCGTACGGCTCGCAATTGGGCGCGGAGCACGGACCGGTGGTCTGTGCGCCGCTGCACTTTCCGCGCAAGCTCGTACAGCAGCGCGGCCGGCGCTCCCGGCCGGCCGGCGGCGCCTCGGGCGGGCTGCGGTTCCTGCCGCTCCACCTGGCGCTCGACGGCTATCTGGCGCTGCACTTCGGGGGGCCGCCGATCGTGTGGGAGGAGTGGACCCGGCGGGCGGTGCGCGACGGCCTCTCGCCGCGCGCGGAGCGGGCGTACCAGGGCGAGTCGGTGCCCGGCCTGGAGGATGCGCTGCGGGTCTTCGAGATCCATCCGGGACAGTGCGGGGTGATGGTGTACCTCGCCGACGCCCTCGCCGCCGCCTTCGTGGTGCCGCACCCGGACGACTACCGGGCGCTGCACGCCTCGCTGCTGCAGGACATGTACGGCGAGCTGATGTACCAGTACGGGCTCTACGGCGAACCGGTGGCGGAGTTCCCGGTCCGGCTCGCCGCGGAGTACCTCACCTCGCTCGCGGAGCTGCGCGCCGCCGCCGGGCGGCGGCAGCGGGAGTGGGAGGCACAGCATTCCGGTCTGATGGCGGCCGAGCTGCTCGACGAGTCCTACGACGTGCGGGAGGTGCACCGGATGGGACAGTTCCGGCTGTCCCGCTTCCTGCCGCCGTTCGCACTGCACCGCGTCCAGCACATCGGCGAGACGATCACGGACGGGAAGGGGCGGGTCGCCTACCTCAAGTCGTTCCGGCTCACGGACAAGCAGGTCCGCCGCGGCCATGTGCTGCACCGGCTCGCGTCGCACGACTGGCACCCCGGGCGCACCGCGGAGGCGATGGGGATCACCGCCGAGGAGCTGACGCACCGGATGGAGCACCTGGGGTTCGAGGGGCTGTTGAAGCGGCGTTCCTGAGGTCTGCGTCACACCGGAAAGGCAGGAAGAGGACACATTCGACGCAGGAATCCAAGGCCTGCAATTGAGGCACCCTTGGGAACGGCAGGGTGTCCGGCTACGTAACCTGTGGTTCACAAACGGGCAACGGACGAGAAATGGCGCGTTGCGAGAGTGCGGCGGTACGCCCGCACCCGTACCTGCCCCGAGCTCGAAGAGGACCCCGTGACCATCAAGGCCGAGTACATCTGGATCGACGGCACCCAGCCGACCGCCAAGCTCCGCTCCAAGACCAGGATTCTGACCGATGGCAGCACGCTGCCGCGGTGGGGCTTCGACGGTTCCAGCACCAGCCAGGCCGAAGGTCACTCCTCGGACCTCGTGCTGGAGCCGGTGTTCAGCTGCCCGGACCCGATCCGCGGCGGTGACCACCTGCTGGTGCTGTGCGAGGTGCTCCACACCGACTTCACCCCGCACCCCTCCAACACGCGTGCGCTGCTGCGCCCGGTGGCGGAGCGGTTCGCCGGCCAGGAGCCGATCTTCGGCATCGAGCAGGAGTACACCTTCCTCAAGGGCGAGCGTCCGCTCGGCTTCCCCGAGGGCGGCGGCTTCCCGGCCCCGCAGGGCGGCTACTACTGCGGCGTGGGCGCGGGCGAGATCTTCGGCCGGGAGATCGTCGAGAAGCACCTCGACCTGTGCCTGGCGGCCGGTCTCGGTCTGTCCGGCATCAACGCCGAGGTCATGCCCGGCCAGTGGGAGTTCCAGGTGGGCGCGCTGCCCGCGCTGGAGGTCTCGGACCACATGTGGGTGGCGCGCTGGCTGCTGCACCGGGTGGCGGAGGACTTCGGCGTCACCGCGTCGCTGGACGCCAAGCCGGCACAGGGCGACTGGAACGGCGCGGGCGCGCACACCAACTTCTCCACCCGCGCGATGCGGGAGGGTTACGACGCGATCATCACCGCCTGCGAGGCGCTGGGCCAGGGCGACAAGCCGCTGGAGCACGTCCGCCAGTACGGCACCGGCATCGAGGACCGGCTGACCGGCGCGCACGAGACCGCCCCCTGGGACGCCTACTCCTACGGCGCCTCCGACCGCGGCGCCTCGGTGCGTATCCCCTGGCAGGTCGAGGTCGAGAAGAAGGGCTACATCGAGGACCGGCGCCCGAACGCCAACGTCGACCCGTATGTGGTCACCCGGCTGATGGTGGACACCTGCTGCACGGAGCTGGCGCGGCGCGAGCAGATCTGACGTCTCCGCGACCGTGTGCGAGGGGCCGGGGCCGGTGCGCTCCGGCCCCTTCGCCTGCCCCGCGTCGTCCGCCGGGCAGGTCAGGGTCCGCTTGTCAGTGGCGGCCGGCACGCTGGGGGCATGCTTGAGATCAGCGTCAAGACCGAGTCCGGGCCGGACCGTTCACGCCCGACCGAGGCCGAACTCGCCGGGCTGCTGCGGCGGATCGGCGCGGACGACGACCATTTCGTGGTCGTCGAGCGGTTCCCCGAAGCGGACCAGGTGTTCGTGCAGACCTGGCGGGACGGCGACGGGCCGTTCACGGTCGAGTACCGCGACGGCGGGCCGGAGCGGCACTTCCGCGCGGAGAGCGGTGATGCGGAGCGGGTCGTGGCGGTCTTCCTGGACTGGGCGCGCGGCGGGGAGGCCTGGCGTACGGCGCTCGACTGGCAGGGGGCGGATCTGTACTCGACGCCCGGCCTGGCTCCGGACACCCGCGCGGCCGCCGAGGAGCAGGCTCGCAAGGACATACGCGCCGGCTTCCGGGACTTCCATGAGGTCGCGCAGGGCGTCTGTGACTCCTTCGGCCCCGAGGACCCCCCGGTCTCGCTGGACGAGGCGCGGCGGATCGTCGGGGGCCTGTGGGAGGAGCGGCTCGCCGAGCAGGCCGAGTGGCCCGAGGTGACCGACGCCGACCGGGTGGCGCAGGCCTTCGACACGCTGAATGCCCAGGGGCTGACCGCCCGGATGAACTTCAGCTGTTGCAGCAACTGCGCGCTGGCCGAGATAGGAGCCGAACGCGCCGACGGGGACCGGGGCTTCGTCTTCTTCCACTACCAGGACACCGAGTCGGCCGCGGAAGGCCATGGGCTGTCGGTCCGCTACGGCGCCTATGCGGATACCGGCGAGGCCTCCGCGGAGGACCGCGCCGGGGTCGGGCGGGTGGTGGTGGCGGCGTTCGCCGGGGCGGGGCTGCCGGTGCGGTGGGACGGCGACCCGGACCGGGTCATCGAGGTCGCGGCGCCGGACTGGCGCAAGCGGCTGCCGAGGACGGCCTGAGGTGCCGGGCGTCGCGTCGCGGATGATGCCCGGCGCTCTCGCGTCGCGTGCCGTACCGCGCGTCCCGGCAACTGCCGCACCGCGTGGCCTGACGGGCGCCGTCCCCTGGGTAGCGCCGCTGTATGTCGGCGCCGTACAACTCGGTGCGTACGCCACCGCGCGGCTGCCCGGCCACCGGCGCAGGGAACTGCTGCGTACGCACTCCACCAACGTCCGGAATCTGCGGGCCGGCAGGTGGCAGACCCTGGTCACCAGCGCGGTATTCGTCGAGGAGCCACTGCCGGTGCCGTACGGCGCCGCGCTGCTCGCCGCCCTCGGCACGGCCGAGGCGCGATGGGGCGCACGGCGTGCGGCAGGGGTGTTCGCGGCCGGTCACGTGGGGGCCAGTCTGCTGGTCTACGCGGCCTTGCGCGCGCGAATACCGGGAGGCACTCCCCCGGCCACCGCCGGAGTCTCCCCCGTCCACCTCCCTGAGACCACGGGAGAGGATCCGCTCGCTGAGACCACGGGAGAGGATCCGCCGGACGACGCGACCGCACGGGCCATCGACGTCGGAGCCAGCTATGGCTTCCACGCGACGGTGGGCGCCCTCGCCGCGACCGTCCCGCACCGCGGCGCGCGGGCCGCGGCAACGGCCGGCCTGCTGGCACTGGGGCTACGGCCGGTGCTGCGCCGCGGCCGGACGTTCACCGACGCCGGGCATCTGACGGCACTCGCGCTCGGGGTGGCCATGGGGACGGGGATGCGGGCCGCAGCGGGACGACGAACGGAGCGGCGAACGGGGGCGAACCCATGAAACGGGGTGTGAGCTACGCATACCGAAAAGCACACACATACCGAAGAGAGGGGGGACATGCAGCGCATAGCGGATTCCGGCCACTCCCCCCGCAGTCGTGCGCTCGCCAACTCCGCTGCGAAAAAGCGGAGTCGGGAACGGATCGCCTCCGGCCCCGGCACCTGCACGGCTCGGACGCGGCGGAATCCGGTCGAAGGGCCTGCCGCACGAGGGACAGATCACCGGCCGTCTGGTTCAATAGGGCCATGGCCAGCCTTACCGACACCGCGACAGGTCGCAGCGACCTCGAGCCTTTCTGGCCGTCCCGGCAGGCGCACGCATTCGACCGTCTGTGTTGCCGCGCGCACTGAGCGCGGGCCCGCACACGCCTCACCGACGCCGCTGACCGGCGTTTTACGCCCTGCCCGCGCGCACGACGTCCCCGACGCCCCTCTGCGCGAAAGAGCTGACTTCTGATGACGAACCTCCGTACCCTGACCGCCGGTTCCGCGACGGCCCCCCTCCCCGGCCACCCCGCCCCGCACCCCCATCGCCACCGGCTGCGCGCCGTGGCGCCGGACGAGGCCCACCCGTCACCCGTCACCACCCCGGGCGGCGGCACTGCGCCGCACGGTGTCCTCTCGGTCGCCGAGCTGCTGGACTCCGGCGCCACCTGGCTGCCGGCCCCGCAGCACAGCCTGCCCGCACTGCCCGGCCGGCCGCCGATGGTCGGCTACCTCGTCCTCGTGCCGGCCGAGCAGGCCGCGACCGCGCCGCCGGCCGCCGAGCCCGCGGTGAGCGCACCGACCGGCGACGAGATCGTGCGGATCGACCCCGAACAGCGCACCGCGCAGGTCCAGGACCGGCCGCTGGACCTGACGTACCTCGAATTCGAGCTGCTGGCCCATCTGGTCGCGTACCCGCACCGGGTGCACACCCGCGACCAGCTGGTGACGACGGTGTGGGGCTACGGGCACGTCGGCGACGGCCGTACGGTCGATGTCCATGTCGCCCGGCTGCGCCGCAAGTTGGGCGCTGCGCACCGGTCGTCGATCGTGACGGTGCGGCGGGTCGGCTACAAGTACGTGCCGAGCATCTGAGGCCGGGGCTCAGACGCCCTCCCGGCGAGGTCGCGGCCGGGCGGGGAGCCGCTTCCCCGCCCGGCCGGACAGCGCGCGCATCCGGGGCCCGCACCGCTTCGGTGTGCCCCGCTCCCCGTCCTCCGGTGCACCCCGGCGGTGCAGCCGGCCCACACAGACCGCCACCACCAGTCCGGTCCCGGAGGCCAGCAGCATCCCCTTGGCCGGGGAATCGCCGAGCGCCGTGCCGCCCAGACCGCCGAGCGCCGCGCTGCCCACCGCCCAGATGCTCGCGCCCACCGCGTCCAGCACGACGAAGCGGCGCAGCGGGAAGCGGACGCTCCCGGTGGACAGAGCGGCAACCACCCGGCCGCCGGGCAGGAAACGGCCCGCGATGACGAGCAGGACGGCATGCCGTTCGACCCGCGCCCGTGCCCTGGCGTGCCGGGCCCGGCCGCGCTCGCCCCGCAGCAGCCGGGCGATCGCGCGTGGGCCCGCGTACCGTCCCACGGCGTAGCCGAGGCAGTCACCGGCCAGTGCCCCGGCCGCCGCAACGCCCGCCAGCAGGGCGAGCAGCGGCAGGTCGGGACCGATGAGCACGGCGACCAGGACGACGGTGGTCTCGCTCGGCATGAACGGCAGCAGCGCGTCGAGGCCGGACACCAACAGGACGACCAGCCACAGCCAGGGCGAGCCCAGCATGCTCTGCAGGGGCTCGGTGAGCTGGTCCAGTTGCTCAAACATGGGCCGGGGTATCCGGCGCGGCAGGCCCCGGCAGGGGAGAGCCCGCTACCGGAACCTCCGGTACCGGCCCGGCAGACAGGAGTGCGGCTCGCGCCGCCGCCTGCCGTACCAGCGCCCCCGCTTCCGGCCGGCCGCCCAGCACCGCGCGCGCCGCCAGCTCCGCCAGCTCCCGCCGGTCCAGGCATCCGTCCGACGCCGTCAGCGCCGGATGTGCCGTGACGCGTACGGTCAGCGCACGGGCGGCGAGCACCCTGCGCAGCGAGGCGGCAAAGGTGTCCTCGCCGCAGAACGCGGCCACCGTGCTGGGCCGGCCCTGCTGGGTGTAGCCGAGGGTCACCGGACGGACCGGCGCTCCCGCGTCGAGTGCGGCCTGGAAGGTGGCCCGGCGGAAGATGCCCCGGTCGGCGGTGCACCAGGTGGTGGCCTGCGGGAAGACCGCCACGGACCGTCCGGAGCCGAGCAGTTCGGACACCTCCCGGACGGTCTCCCGCAGCCGCCGGGGGCTCGTACGATCGATGAAGTGCGTACCGGCTCTGCGGGCCAGGCCGCCGACGACCGGCCAGCTGCCGACCTCGCGCTTGGCGAGCAGGGTGACCGGTTCGACGGCGAGCAGGGCGAGGATGTCGAGCCACGAGATGTGGTTGACGACGATGAGGGTGCCGGGGCCGTCGCCCGCGGTGAGCGCGGCCGCGCCCTCGACGCGGACCCCGAGCGCATCGAGCAGCGCTCCGGCGTGGGCCCGCAGCCGTACCGGATCGGCCATCCGCTCGCCGTCCGTCAGCGCCCGCCGTACGGAGCGGGCGAATGCGGCACCGCGCCGGGCGATGCGGGTCGCCGGTACGCGCGGCAGGGCGTGGGTGGCGCAGTCCGGGGTGCAGTCGGACCAGACGTCCCAAGGGCCGTTCACCGCTCCCCCAGGAAGTAACGCCGATAGCGGTCGCCCAGCCGTTCCATGTCCAGGACGACGAAGAAGTCGGCGACGTCGAACTCCGGGTCGTGGGCGGGCGCGCCGCAGATGAACGCGCCGATGCGCAGATAGCCGCGGAGCAGCGGCGGCAGCTGGGCGAGGCTGGGGCGGTCGGGGACGGGGACGGTGGCGTGCCAGGGGTGGTGCGGGGTGACCTGCAGTTCGGGCGGGGCGGCGTAGCGGGCGCGGCCCAGTCCCCAGGCGTGGGCGGCGGCGGTGCCGCCGTCGGCGAGCGGGACGGAGGCGCAGCCGGCGAGGTAGCGGTGGCCGGAGAGCAGGGTGTAGCGGGCGAGCGCGGCCCACATCTGGGTCATGACGGCGCCGCTGCGGTGGTCGGGGTGCACACAGGAGCGGCCGGCCTCGATGAGGGAGCCGCGCAGCTCCTCCAGCGCGCCGAGGTCGAACTCGCCGTCGGAGTACAGCCGCGGGCTGCGGCCGGGCGGCAGCAGCCGGTAGGTGCCGACCACTTCGCCGGTGGCGGTGTGGGTGACGACGAGGTGGTCGGCGAGGTCGTCGACGGCGTCGATGTCGTGGCCGGCCAGCGGAGAGTGCAGGGTCGCGCCCATCTCGTCGGCGAAGACCTGGTGGCGCAGCCGCTGCGCGGCGCGGATCTGCTCGTGGGTGTCGGCGATCTCCGCGGTGTAACCGGGGTCGGCAGGGGCGGCTGCTGGTGCGGGGACGGGAGTGGTGCGGGGGACGGCGGCGGACGCGGTCGATGCCATGCTCATGGGAGCCCTCCTTGGGGAGTGGGGAGGCTGTGCGAGTCGACGGGCGGTGAGACAGCGGGGCCGGCGGGCCGCACGGAGCAGCCGGTGAGCTGCACCGCAGTGGTGCCGGGTACACCCCTGGGGTGCCGGGTGCAACCCGATGACCTGGCCCTTCTCTACTCCGCAGACTGTTCCCGGGCCCGACGGCCGGGCGCGTGAAGCCCAGGGAGCGAACGGATGAGGCTCCGCAGAACACTGGTCGCCGCGCTCCGGGGGGGCCGGGGCTCGCACCCGCCGGGGAGGCGGGCGGGGCGGGCTGTTCGGGCGCCGGTGCCACTGACGTCGGTGCTGGTCGCGGGGAGGGGGCGGGCTGCCGCCGGCCCTTGCCTACTTGGACCGCGGACGGCCGACCGTTAGCGTGCCCCCCGCACGGGACTGTTGTTACCACCGAGCCGTGGGGGCACACGTGAGCCGACCGTCACGACGCGCACTGTTGGGAACTGCCGGAGCGATCGGTGCCGGGGCGGCGCTCGGCGGGGCCGCCCCCGCCGACGACGGCACCGCGGCCGCCGGGGACGCCGGGGCCACCGGGGGCACCGCCCGCCATCAGGAGCGGGCACCGGCCCATGACACCGCACCGGCGCGGGCGGCGCTGGCCCGGCTGCTGCCCCGGCACGCCGACCAGTTCCAGCTGGTGCCACTCGCCCCGGACGGCGGCGCCGACCGCTTCCGGGTGGACGGCCGGGCGGGCCGGATCACGGTCTCCGGGACCACCCCCGCGGTGCTGCTGACCGGCGTCAACTGGTACCTCAAGTACACCTGCCGGGCCCATCTGTCCTGGGCCGGCGACCAGTTGGAGCTTCCCGAGCGGCTGCCCGCCCCGGCCTCGCCGGCCGAGCGGGCCACCTCCCTGCGCCACCGCTTCGCCCTCAATGACACCCATGACGGCTATACCGCCCCGTACGCGGACTGGCCGCACTGGGAGCGGATGATCGATGTGCTGGCGCTGCACGGGGTGAACGAGGTGCTGGTCACCCCGGGCGCCGAGGCCGTCTACCACCGGCTGCTGACCGACTTCGGCTACTCCGACACCGAGGCCCGCACCTGGCTCCCGGCGCCCTCGCACCAGCCGTGGTGGCTGCTGCAGAACATGAGCGGCTACGGCGGTCCCCTCAGCCGCCAACTGATCGACAAGCGGGCCGCGTTGGGCCGTAAGATCACCGACCGGCTGCGCGAGCTCGGCATGCATCCCGTCCTGCCCGGCTACTTCGGCACCGTCCCGGACGGTTTCGCCGCCCGCAACCCCGGGGCCCGGACCGTGCCGCAGGGCATCTGGTCCGGCCTCAAACGCCCCGACTGGCTCGATCCGCGCACCGACGCCTTCGCCGCGGCCGCCGCCTCCTTCTACCGCCACCAGCACCAACTGCTGGGCCCCGCCGACCACTTCAAGATGGATCTGCTGCACGAGGGCGGCGACCCCGGCGACGTGCCCGTGCCGGACGCCGCCCGCGCCGTCGAGAAGGCACTGCGCACCGCCCGCCCCGATGCCACCTGGGTGATCCTGGGCTGGCAGGACAACCCCCGGCGCGATCTGCTGGACGCCGTCGACCACGACCGGATGCTGATCGTGGACGGCCTCAGCGACCTGGACACGGTCACCGACCGGGAGCGGGACTGGGGCGGGGTGCCGTACGCCTTCGGCTCCATCCCCAACTTCGGCGGCCGCACCACCATCGGCGCCAAGACCCATATCTGGGCCGAGCGCTTCACCACCTGGCGCGACAAGCCGGGCAGCAAGCTCGCCGGGACCGCGTACATGCCGGAGGCCGCCGAACGTGACCCGGCCGCGTTCGAGCTGTTCAGCGAACTGGCCTGGCGCGAACGCCCGGTGGACCGCGCCGCCTGGTTCGACGGCTATGCCGACCTCCGCTACGGCGCCCGCGACGACCGGGCCCGCGACGCATACGCCGCGCTGCGCACCAGCGCGTACGAGATCTCCAGCAAGGACGGCCGTCCGCACGACTCGGTCTTCGCCGCCCGTCCCGGCCTGGCCGCCCGCTCCGGCACGGTCTGGGCCACCCACACCCCGGCCTTCGACCCGGCGGCGTTCGACACCGCGTTCGCCGCGCTGCTGAAGGTCCGCCCCGCGCTGCGCGGCAGTGATGCCTACCGCCACGATCTGACGGACGCCGCCCGGCAGGCCCTCGCCAACCGGTCCTGGCAGCTGATCGGGCAGCTCCAGGAGGCCTACCGGCGCAAGGACCGGGTGACGTTCCGTGCGCTGTCCGGGCTGTGGCTGCGGCTGATGCGGCTCAGCGACGAGGTCACCGGCGCGCACCGGCTGTTCCTGCTCGGGCCGTGGCTGGCGGACGCCAGGGCCATGGCGACCGGCGCCGAGGAGGAGGCGCAACTGGAACACAGCGCCCGTGCGCTGATCACCACCTGGGCGGACCGGGCCACCGCCGACGGCGGCTCGCTCGCCAACTACGCCAACCGCGACTGGCACGGCCTGATCGGCGAGTTCCATCTCCCCCAGTGGCAGGCGTACTTGGACGAACTCGCGGACGCGCTGGCCGCGGACCGGCCGCCGAAGACCTTCGACTGGTACGCCCTGGAAGAGCCCTGGACCCGCGCGCGCACCAGCCATCCGCTGCGCCCGACGACCGATGCCTACCGCACCGCACGGCGGGTCCACGACACCCTCGCCAAGGCCCCCTACCAGGGCACCGTCACGGTCAGCGCCGACCCGTCCGCGCTGCCGCCGGGCGGCCGGGCCACCGTCACCGCGGCGCTGCGCAACGTCAACGGGCTCCGGGCGACCGGCCGGGTGGACTTCGCACTGACCGGCACCGAGGCCACCGCGTCGGGCCCGGTGTCGCTGCCGTCGCTCCCGCCCGGCGGCACCGGCCGGGCCCGTTGGCGGGTCACCGCCCCCGCCGGCCCCCTGAAGGCCCCGCTGCAGCCGCTCCCCTACGACCTCACCGTCGACTACGGCCCGAAGGGCGAGCCACGCGTCAGCGCGGCGCAGCACGGCACCCTGTTCGTGGCGGGGCCGCTGGACCCGGAACTCAGGACCGTCACCACCAATGCGGCGGTTTTCGGCCAGCTGGGCGACCGTCTGGCCGTCAACGGCGGGGGCGCGGACCTGTGGAAGGCCACCGCCGAGTTCGGTGCGGTCTACCGGCCGGGCGCGCTCACCGCCGGCGCCTCGGTCACGGTCGAGGTGACCTCCCAGGACCCGACCGGCCCCTGGGCCCGCGCCGGCCTCGTCGTCCGCAACCAGCTCACCGCGCCGTCCGGCCCGGACGCCCTCGGCTTCCTCAACCTGTCCGTGACCCCCGCCAACGGCGTCGTGCTGTCCTACGACGCGAGCGGCGACGGCACCCTGGACACCTACCGGCGGATCACCGGCATCGCCGCGCCCGTCCTGCTCCGCCTGGCCCGCGGGAAGGACGGCGCGGACGCCGGTACGTACATCGGCTCCTGCTCCACCGACGACGGCGCGACCTGGCGCGAGATCGCCACCGTCACCGTCCCCGGAGCCGCCGCCCGTCAGGACACCGGTCTGCACCAGTCCGCCGCCAACTCCGCGACCGGGGACCGCGGGACGGCGGAATTCCGCCGCTGGAAGCTCGCCTGACCGCCGCGTACGCTGACCGGGAACGGACCACGAGCGAGGGGATCACGGTATGAGTGCCGCAGCTGAGAAGGAGTGGCTCTACGCCCTCGACATCTCCGACGCCACCTGGCAGCGCGCCCCCGGCGACGCCGAGGAGGCCGTGGAGATCGCCTTCCTGGAGCGGGGCGCGGTGGCCATGCGCAACTCCACGGACCCCGACGTGGTACTGCGCTACACCGAGGCGGAGTGGCGGGCGTTCGTACTCGGCGCGCGGGACGGCGAGTTCGACCTGCAGCGCTGAAGCCGGCCGGCCCGGCAGTCCCTGCGGCCACCGCGCGGCACACCGCGGTGGCCGCGGCCGTGTGACGGTCACCCGTCAGGGGCGCCCCGGGGGGCCGGTGACCATCACAGGAATCACTCGTTTCACCGAACGTGAAGCAGCAGCAAGCGACACCCCAGCGTCCGGACCGCACCTCCCCCGGCAGCCTTGAGGACATCGGTGACGTCATCGACGTCGAGCAGGCCGAGGCGGCGCTGGTCGAGCACTACCCCCGGCTGGTCCGGCTGGCCTATCTCGTCCTGCCGCCGGGCCAGGGCCGCAGCCGGCGGGTGCTGGCCGCCCATGGGGTGGTGCAGCGGACCCTGCCGCGGCAGCGCAGCTCCACCCGCGGACTGGGGCTGCCCGCCCAGCGCGTCGGCACGGACGCCGCGATCGACCCCGGCTACGCCTTCGTACGGCTGCGGGTGCTGCGGGCCGCCCTGGCCGCCGGCCGCTCGCGCCGGTGGCTGCCGGTGCCGCCGTCCCCGCTCCCCCAGGTCTGGGGCCTGCGGCTCTTCCCGCGCTCCGGTGGCGCCGATGAACTCGCGCTGGACCAGGCGCTGTCGGCGCTGTCCGGGCCGGGCCGGGCGGCGTTCGTGCTGCGCGATCTGGAGCGGCTGAGCGCGCCCGAGACGCGCCGGGTGCTGGAGGCCGCCGGGGTGGCGCAGCCCCGTGAGGCACTGGACGAGGCGGAGCGGGCCGCGACACCGGCCGGCAGCCGGGACCGGTCGCTGCTGGAGTCGCCGGAGTTCGACCCGTGCGCGCTGCAGGCCAGGCCGACGGATCTGATCCGGCGGCGGCAGCACGGCCGGGCGGTGCTGACGGCCGGTGTGGCGGTGCTGGTGTGCGGGGCGCTGCTGGGGCTGCCGGGCGACGGCTGGGGCCCGGACGGCGCCGCCGCCCCGCCGTACGCGCGGAACGCGGCGGCCGAAGCGGCGCTGGACCCCGGGAAGCTCGCGGTGACCTCCGCGACCGCCTGGAAGGACGCCGCACGGCAGGACTTCTCGGCCTGGCCGGCCCGCGGCGACCGGATCCACGACAAGGCGCTGCTGCGGCGGGCGCTGGCCGTGTGGGCCAGGCCGGGGGCCGGGGTACCGGTCTCGGCGACGCCCGGCACCCCGACCGGGCCGGCGGCCGGCCCGGCCCAGCTGCTGTTCGCGGGCGTGGTGGACCACGTCGTGGTGGTGCTCTTCCACGACGGGCTGCGGGTGGTGCGCTACGCGGAGGCGGCGGACGGCGAGGGGCAGAGCGACGGCACGGGCGCGGCGGTGGACTTCGCGCGTACCGACGGCGCGGCGGCGGACTCGGCGAGCGCGCTGGTCGTGAGCCGTACGCAGGGCAACGTCCGGTATCTGACCGCCCCGTGGGTGAAGTCGGCGCAGCTGGTCGACCTGGTCCAGCCGGCCACGGCGGGCCGGCCGGTGAGGATCGGGGCGAACGGGACGACCGGCCCGGTGCCCACACCCCGGCCCGCGGAGAAGTGCACGACCTGGCCGGCGCTGCGGATGGGCGGCCATCTGCTGACCGACCTCGGTGAACTGACCCCGGCACGGCTGACGTACGGCACACCGCGCAAGCCGGGCAAGGTGACCGCGCCACGGGCCAGGACGGCCTGGGCGCGCACGGCCTGCCAGCTGGCCGCGGTGCGCGGCCAGGGCGTCCGCGCCGTCAACTCCTGGGAGTTCGCCCGCCAGCCGCTGCCCGGGGGCGGGGGCAGCGCGGCCTGGCTGTGCACCCGCGCCGAGACCTGGCGCGGGCCGGGCAGCCGGACGATGGCCCAGATCCAGACACCGGCCCCGGCCGGGCAGCCCTATGCGACCGGCACGGTGGCGGCGCGCGCCGAGGGCGGTACGTCCTGCGGCCCCCGGGCACCGCGGGCCCTGGCCGGGGTGCTGTGGAAGTCCGCCTCCGGGCAGTGGTGGCTGCTGGCGGCGGGCAGCAGCCAGGTCACCTCGATCACCACCACCGGCGGCCTGCACGGCCAGGCCCCCGGCCGGCTGCTGGCATTCCCGGCGAAGGCGGGCGACCAGGCGGAGCTGAGGGGGCGGCTGGTGAACGGGAAGGGGATCGGAGCGGTGGGCTGAGGACGCGCAGGGCCGGCTCGCCGTACCGGGGGCCGGGCCGCCGCCCGCTGATCGGCCGCCGACAGCCAGAAGTACAGCGGCGGCAGGGCGAGTTCGAGGACCGTCAGGACGATCTGGAACCACTGCGGCGATCCGTGGACCGCCATCGACAGGAGCCGGCCGACGCCGCCGAGCAGAAAGATGCCGACGAGCCACCGCACCCAGCGTGGACGGGACCGGTGACTGCCGCGCCGCCCAGATCCAGGCGAGGCCATAGCCGAGGAAGAGCGCCCCGTAGAACCGCTCCCGGCTGTCGACGGTCGCGCCGGCCGAGCCCTCGCCCGGTACCGAGCCGATGCCGAGCACGAGAGGGAAGCCGCCGATCGCCGCGCAGGCGAACCCCGTCGCCGGCACGAGATCTCGACCGCCTCCCGGCCGGCGGCGAGGAGGGCTCCGCGGACCGGCCGCCCGAACCCGGCGACGTCCGTTGAGCTTTCGCCGTCCCAGGGGTATCGACAATTCCTTACCCGCCAGTACATTGACGCCATGTCTAATACGGCCTCGTTGCGGCCCCAGCCGGCCGCGTCCGAGCACACCCCGCTGAAGGCCCGCAACGTCGCCTTCGACTGGGCGGACACCCCGCTGCACTGGATACCCGGCGATCCGTCCAGCACCCACACGATCAATGTGCTGCATCTGCTGCTGCCGGCCGGTGAACGCTGGTTCGTGCAGGTGTACAAGCAGGTGCTGCCCGCCATCCGCGACCCCCGGCTGCGCGCGGAGGTGATCGGGTTCATCGGGCAGGAGGCGATGCACTCGCAGGCGCACGACAACGTCCTGCCGCATCTCAAGGCGCAGGGGCTGGACCCGACTCCGTACACCGCGCAGGTCGACTGGCTCTTCGAGAAGCTGCTCGGGGACCGCACCCTGCCGCCGGGCCGGGCCCGCCGGTGGTGGCTGCTGGAGCGGGTCGCGACGATCGCCGCCATCGAGCACTACACCGCGTTCCTGGGCGACTGGGTGCTCAACGCCGGGGCGCTGGACGCCCGGGGCGCCGATCCGACGATGCTGGATCTGCTGCGCTGGCACGGTGCGGAGGAGGTCGAGCACCGGTCGGTGGCGTTCGACCTCTTCCTGCATCTGGACGGCGGCTACCGGCGGCGGGTCCGCACCTGGGCCACGGCGTTCGCCGCGCTGGTGTTCCTGTGGCAGCGGGGCGTCCGCTTCTTCATGTCCCACGACCCCTCGCTCGACGACGGCACGGCCGGCTTCCGGGAGTTCTTCCGCGGTGGGAGGGAGGGGGTGCTGCCGACCGCCGGGGCCATGGCCCGGTCCATTCCGCAGTACCTCGGCCGTTCCTACCACCCCTCCCGTTACGGCAGCACCGCGCAGGCCCTCGCCTATCTCGCCGGATCCCCTGCCGCGACCGCGGCCGAGGCCCGTACGCCCGGAGGTGCCTGAGGTGGCCCGGATACCAGGTGTCCGTACCGTCGTGGTGGTCGGCGCCGCGGCGCTGCTCGCCCGGCGGGCGCTGCGCCGCCGCGTCCAGGCGTCCCCGCTGTGGCCGTTGCCCGCGCTGGAGCGCCCGATTTCGGGGCAGGGCCGCGCGGACACGGCGGCACGGCGGTTGCGGGTGGCGGAGCGTACGGAGGAGGCCGAGGGGGTGGTCCGGCTGCGCCTGGAAGGGGAGGACCTTCCGGGCTGGGAGCCGGGGGCGCACCTCGATCTGGTGCTGCCGTCGGGCGCCGTCCGCCCGTACTCACTGTGCGGGGAGCCCGCGACGCCCGGCTCGTACACCATCGCCATCCGGCTGATCGAGGACGGCCGGGGCGGCTCGCGCGAGGTGCACGAGCACCTGCACGAGGGAGCGGTCGTCGAGGTCCGTGGGCCACGCAACCGCTTCCCGCTGCGGGACAGCCCTGCCTACGTCTTCCTCGCGGGCGGTATCGGCATCACCCCGATCCTGCCGATGGTGCGGCAGGCCGAGCGCGAGGGCGTGCCGTGGCGGCTGGTGTACGGCGGGCGGTCGCGGGCCTCGATGCCGTTCCTGGCGGAGATCGAGAAGCTCGCGGGGGCCGGCGCGGACCGGGTGACGGTGGTGGCCGAGGACGAGGACGGGCGGCCCGATCTGGCGGCGGCGCTCGCCGGTGCGCCGCCGCATGCGGCCGTCTACTGCTGCGGCCCCGGGCCGCTGATGGACGCGGTCGCGGCATTGCTGCCGGCCGTGACCGAGGGAGTGACGCTGCAGACCGAGCGGTTCGCGCCGGCCGCCCCCGCACCGGCGGGTGAGGACGCGCCGTTCGAGGTGGAGTTGCGGCGCACCGGCCGTACGGTCTCGGTGCCCGCGGACACCAGTGTGCTGCGGGCGATCCGCGCGCAGGCGCTGCCCGATCTGCCGTACTCCTGCGAGCGGGGGTTCTGCGGCACCTGCCAACAGCGGGTGCTGGCCGGAGAGGTGGACCACCGCGATGACCTGCTGACGGACGCCGAGCGCGCGGACTCGCTGCTGATCTGTGTCTCGCGGGCACGCGGCGGGAACCTTGTGCTCGATCTGTGATTCCACCTGTGATTCCGTGCCGCGCCCCGGATCGTTAGGCTGGCCCGCATGACCACCGGGACACGTCGCAGGATGGGCGTCGAGGAGCGGCGTGAGCAGCTGATTGCCGTCGCACTCGGCCTCTTCAGCCACCGTTCCCCCGAGGACGTGTCGATCGACGAGGTCGCCGAGGCGGCCGGTATTTCCCGGCCGCTGGTCTACCACTATTTCCCGGGCAAGCAGCAGCTGTACGAGGCCGCGCTGCGGCGGGCCGCCGAAGAACTCACGGCCCGCTTCGTGGAGCCGCACGAAGGCCCGCTCGGTGCCCGGCTGTTGCGCGTCATGGAGCGGTTCTTCGACTTCGTCGAGGAGCACGGTCCCGGGTTCTCGGCGCTGATGCGCGGCGGCCCCGCGATCGGTTCGACCCGCACCAGCGCCATGATCGACGGGGTCCGGCAGGCGGCCTACGAGCAGATCCTCGCCCATCTCGGCATCCCCGACCCCGCCCCGCGGCTGGAGTTGGTGGTCCGCTCATGGATCTCGCTGGCCGAGACCACCGCGCTGCTGTGGCTGGACGGCGGGCCGATCCCGCGTACGGAGCTGGAACGGCAGCTGGTGCACGATTTCGCGGCGCTGGCGGCGGTGAGCGCGGCGTATGACGCGCGGATGGCCCAGGTGGTCCGCCAGATCCTGGCGGACGAGCCGTCGGACGGGATGTTCGCCGATCTGGTGGGGCGGCTGGCGCTTGGCTGTTTTCCCACGTAGTCGGCTGTCCCGCCGTGGGGGTGTCTCGCCGTTGCGCCTGCGGCGGGCCGGGTCCGCTGCGCGGGGCTGTGGGTGCGGTGACGGGCCTCCGGGGCCTGGTGTGTGGACTGCTGCGCTTTACGTCCGGACACCAGGCC